>JAHBZF010000084.1 GCA_019635575.1 Pseudolabrys sp.
ATGATGCTCGATGTTCAGCGTGCGCAGCCAGCGCTGCTGACCCATGGTGATCGCGACGAAATAGCCGATCTCGACGATCTCCGGTTCGGAAAAATGTTTGCGCAACCGCGCCCAGAGCTTGTCGTCGGAAGGGAGATCCCAGGTGATGCACTCCGCGTAGGCGAGCGCCGCCTTCTGCTTGTCATCGTAGCGCGACGAGGTCTCGAAATTGATCAGGTCGGCGTAGTCCTCCTCGACCAGACCGGCCTTGGCCGACTTCATCGAGCGCTGGTTGCCGCAGAACTCGCACAGGACCGAGCGCGACACGTAGATGCGGCACAATTCCTTGAGGTTGTGGTCGGCCACACCCTCGCGGAACACGCTCTGCCAGGTATTGGCGAAAGACCAGAAGGTCGCCGGCACATGAGCGCGGATCGCCTGGCTTTCCGGCCGCGGGGTCCCTTCCCGGCGGCAGCGGTCCAGCTCGGCCAGCATTGCGGCATCGGTGATGGTGGCTGGATCGACGTAGCTGATGCGGGGAGCCATGGCGTCTTTCCTCTCCTGCGGGGTTATTTTCTGCAAACGTTTGTATTTTCAGATAGCCTTTCTAGATTGAGGCTGTCAAGGCTCCTCTTGCCCTCGGTAGAGATTTTTCTGCAAACGTTTGTTCGATTTGGCCTTCGCACCTGTCTTCTCTACAAACGCCGCCAGAACCGCTCAAAACCTTATGACCGTCGCCAGCAAACCGCCCGTCACGATGAAGGATGTCGCCACCGCGGCAGGCGTCCACTATTCCACCGTTTCCCGGGCGCTCAATCCGGCAACGCGCGATCTCGTGAAACCGCAGATTGCCGCGCGCATCCTGCAGACCGCCCGCGAGCTTGGCTATCGCACCAATTCGCTGGCCTCCAGCCTACGCACCAAGCGATCCCGTGTGGTCGGCGTGGTGGTGCCGGATATCGCGAGCCTGCTGTTCCCGCCGATCCTGGAAGGGATCGAGCATGCCCTGCTGAAGGAAGGCTATATGACGATCGTCGGCAATTCCGCCAACGATCCGGAACGGCATCGCCGGGTTCTGACCGGGATGATGGAACGGCAGGTCGATGGCCTTATTTTGGCGTCGGCCACGCTGAACGATCCGATCCCCGACGAATGGTTCGAGAACCGCGCACCGATCGTGCTGATGAACCGCACCGACGAATCCGGCCGTGCGCCCGCCGTCGTCAATGACGACATGCGCGGCATCGGCCTTGCGGTCCGTCACCTCGTGGAGATCGGCCACAAGCGCATCATTCATGTCGCCGGTCCTGACTTCCTTTCCACCGGTGCGGTGCGCCAGCGCGCGTTCAAGCTCGCCTGCAGCGAACTGTCGATACCGCTCAACCGGCACTCGATCACCGAGGCATCGTCATTCACACGCGAGGCCGGCAAGATCGCCTGTCTCGAGGCGCTGGCGAAGAATCCCAATGTCACCGCGATCGCGGCCGCCAACGACCTGATCGCGCTCGGCTGCTACGACGCACTCGCCGAAAAGGGCCTGTCCTGTCCGGATGACATCTCGATCACCGGTTACAACGATTCGCCGTTCGTTGACCTCGTGCGCCCGCCCCTCACCTCGGTACGGGTCGATCAACGCGAGATGGGCCTTGAAGCCGCGCGGATCCTGCTTGCCCGCATGGCGGGGCACAATGCAGGAGCGGATATCCTGCTGCGCCCGGAATTCGTGCTGCGTCAGTCGACCAAGCCGCCCCGCGCCCCGGCGCATTGACGCACCATTGACGCACCGCTCCCAACCGAATTGACAGTTGCGGCTATAGATGCAAACGATTGCAAATAAGCGCTCGCGGACTCAACCGCGGCGCATGCAACAGCATCAAGGTGGGGAAACATGATCAAGACAACGATCCGGCTTGCTGTCACGGCCGCGGTAGTCGCACTCGGCGTGCAAGCGGCCGCTGCTCAAGGAAGCGCGTATCCGAGCCAGACGGTGAAGATCATCGTGCCGTTCTCGGCCGGCAGTCTGACCGACCTCCTGGCCCGCACACTCAGCGACAAACTCGCGCCGATGTGGAAACAGCCGGTCATTGTCGAGAATCATCCGGGTGTCGCCGGAACGGCGCTGGCCGCCAAATCGCCGGCCGACGGCTACACGCTGCTGCTGGTCTCCAACGGTCACACCGTGACCAAGATGATCACATCGAACCTGCCGTTCGATCCGGTCAACGATTTCGTCGGCGTCAGCAAGCTCGCCTCGATGCCGATGATCATGATCGCGCCGCCGAAGGCCGACCACCGCAACCTCGCTGATGTGGTGAAGCTCGCGCAGCAGAACCCCGGCAAGCTGAGTTATGCCTCCGCCGGTCTCGCCAGCACCGCCTACATCGCCGGCGAGTCGTTCAAGCAGACCAAGAACCTGCAAATCCTCCACGTGCCCTACAAGGGAACGCCGGATGCCCAGACCAGCATCATGCGCGGCGACACCGACTTCTTCTTCTCGCCCGCCTCGGTGAGCGACGACCTGATCAACAGCGGCAAGGTCAACGGCGTCGCCGTCACCGGCAAGCAGCGCATCGGCACCCTGCCGAACGTTCCCACCTTCGCCGAAGCCGGCATGCCGGAATTCGAATACGACGCCTGGTTCGGCCTGCTGGCGCCGGCGCAGACGCCGAAGGCCATTCGCGACAAGATCAGCCAGGACATCGCCAAGGTCATGGCCATGCCGGACGTGCGCGACCGCCTCGCCAAGCAAGGCACGGTTGTCACTTCCTCGACACCGGACGCCTTCGACGCGCTGGTGAAGTCCGACACCGAACGCTACTCGAAGATCTTGGCTGGCAACGCGAAGAAGTAGACCGCGCTTCATCTCGCCGACACGAAAACGAGAGCGCAGCCACGGCTGCGCTCTTTTTGTTTGGGCGGGGCTTTTCGCCGGCATTGTCTTTCGACATAGCGGCGCCCGGGAACCTTTGACCGAATCTCGGCATTTCCAAGAGGACAATGGTCTGAGGAGATTTTTCAAATGCCGGTCATTTCATCGGTCGATGCGCCTTCGGCAACAAGCTGGGGTGCGATCTTCGCAGGTGCTGTCGCGAGCGTCGCGATCACCCTGTTCCTGTTCGCGTTCGGCGTCGGCGCCGGGCTGTCGGCGGTTTCGCCGTGGGCTGGCGAAGGCATATCCGCAACCACCACGGCGTGGTCGGCGGGCTTGTTCCTGATCGCCGCGGCGATGATCGCATCGACCGTCGGCGGCTATCTCACCGGCCGCCTCCGCGCGGGCTGGATCGACGTGCACGAGGATGAACGCTATTTCCGCGACACCGCGCATGGCGTCGTCACCTGGGCCGTCGCCACCGTGTTCAGTGTCGCGGTGCTGGGCGCGGCGACCACCCATATCGCATCGGGCCTCGCAACGGGCGCCGCGGCCGGCAGCGCCGGAGCGGCAACGACGATGGCGGGTAGCGGCAACGCTACGGTCGACCGCCTGCTGCGGTCGAATCCGGCAAACAATGCCGCCGCGGCGAATGACCCCAATCTGTCGGCCAGCGTGTCCCGGATCGTTGCCTCGGCGTTGGCGAACAAGGGTCAGCTCGCCGCCGATGATCGCGCTTATCTCGCCAGCATCGTCGCGGCCCGCACCGGTCAATCGCAGGCCGACGCGGAGCGCACCGTCGATCAGACGATCCAGTCGGCGAAACAGGCTGCGGATACCGCACGCCGCAACGCCGCCAAGATGGCGTTCTGGCTCGCCGCATCGCTGCTCGCCGGCGCCTTCTCCGCCGCGCTCGGCGCGACCGTGGGCGGTTCGCTGCGTTCCTCGACCTGGTGGATCACCACCGCCCGGACTGTCCCCTGACACAGGAGTTCACCATGCCGATCCTACTTTGGCTTCTTGGCGTGCCGCTCTCGCTCATCATCGTCCTGATGCTACTCGGCGCAGCCTGAAACATCTCAAGACGTCGCAACGCAAAGCCCCGTCATTGTGGCGGGGCTTTTTGTTGCTCCGGCGTATGACAAAAAAATAAAAGGAGCAGCCATGCCGCCCCTTCTTATTCACCCTCGGCGTTCAGCGCGATTCAACGCTTGCTCTTGCGTTTCGTCTTGCGTTTAGCCGCCTTCTTTTTCGGAACCTTCTTGCCCTTCTTGCGGGCTTCCGACAGCCCAATCGCAATCGCTTGCTTGCGGCTCTTGACCTTGCCGCCTTTACCGCCCTTGCCGCTGCGCAAGGTCCCCTTCTTGTAGGCGCGCACCTCGCGCTCGACATCCTTCGACGCGCTGCGGGAATATTTCCGTGCCATGGTCCACCCTATCGCTGACAGACCGCGCACCGCGCGAGACTGCCGTTAAATGCAGCATCAACGCAGCGACGACACGGAATGTTCCCCAGTTCACCTTTCTGTCCCGAACACACCCATGAATCGACAGCGGCGCGTGACGGCGAGAACCGCACACGCGCCGCTGCCAGATCAGATCGGTTGCGTCAGAACTTCGTTGCCGCGTCCTGGATGCCGGCGATGACCTTCTTCAAATCGGCGCGGCGTTCAGCCGACAGCGGCGCGATCGGACGGCGGGCGGGACCGGCCGACTGGCCGACCAGCGCCATCGCTTCCTTGATCACTACCGGGAACGAACCCCAGGCCCAGGCTTCGCGCAGCGGCGCCAGTACGTCGGAGATCGCGGTCGCGGTCTTGTAGTCGCCTTTCGTGAAGGCGTCGTACATCTTGATGACGAGCTTCGGAAACACGTTGGCCGCCGGCGAGATCGTGCCGTCGGCGCCATGCATGAACAGCGACAGGGCGATGGTGTCGCGGCCCGAGAACAGGATGCCCTTGCGGCCGGTGATCAACTTGTATTCGACCGACTGGGTGACGTCGCCGCTGGAATCCTTGATGCCGACGACGTTGTCCGCCTGATCCATGCAGCGCTTGAGCGTCGGCGGCAGCACGTTGACGCCGGTGCGCGGCGGGTTGTTGTAGATCATCACCGGCAGCTTGGTCTGCTTCGCCACGGCGACGACATGCTCGACCAGTTCGTTCTGGTTCGGCTGGACGAAGAACGGGGTGATGATCATCGACAGGTCGACGCCCATCGCTTCCGCCGCCTTGGTCACGCGGATCGTCTCGCGAGTGGTGATACGACCCGTGCCAGCCAGCAGCGGAACGCGGCCCTTGATGCACTTCACCGCGAGTTCGAGCAGCCGCAGGTGCTCCTTCTCCTCGAGAGCGAAGAACTCGCCCTGGCTTCCGGCAACGGAAATGCCGTGCACGCCGCTCTCGATATACCAGTCGATCAGCGCCGCGAACCGCGCCTCGTCGAACGATTCATCCGAGGCCGAGAACGGCGTCGCCATTGCGGGAACAACGCCACGAAACTTGTTGCTCATTGTCTCTTGCATCCTGCGCTTGTGCGAAAACGAACGCCGGCCGCTCGCGTCGAGCAGCCGGCGTTGAGGATTACTTCTTCGTGCCCATCCAGCCGTTATGGGAAATGTCGAAGATGATGCCGTTCGGATCGCGATACTTCTTCTCGTAGTAGAGCGAGTCCTTCTCGGTCGGCAGTTCCTTGAAGAACGTGCCGCCGTTGTCCATCACCTTCTGGCCCTGCTCGTCGAGATCGTCGACCCAGAAACCGACATGGTTGATGCAGTAGTGGTCCTTCTTCATGCCCGCCCATTCGTCGGCCTTGTAGTTGAGCAGCGCGAGCGAGATCGTGCCATCCGAGAGATAGATGCCGGACGCGAGCGGCGAATCCGTCTCACCGACGATCTCCATGTCGAATACCTTCGAGTAGAATTCCGCGGCCTTCTTCGGATCCGGAACGGACATCGCGACGTGACGGAGCTTTGCCATGGGATTTTTCCTTTAGCTGGCTTTGTATCCTATTTCTGAAATTTGCATACAATTTCGAGAGCGTCGAGGCAACCCCCGACGGCACGCGGGACCATAAATTATGCGGAAAACCGCCCCGGTTCCCGGCCGGCCGGACTCGCAGAGCCGCGGAAGCAGTCCCGCTAGCGGCTTGATTTACGGGCGGTGGCAGCCACCGGCCGGCTGGAGAGCTGAATGACATTGGCGGCGGTCTGCGCCGTGTGCTGCCGCATCGCCGTCGCCGCCCCGTCCGGATCGCTGGCCAGGATCGCAGCCAGAACCCGCCCGTGCTCTTCCATCGAGCTTTCCAGCCGCGCGCGCTGGAAGAAAATCCGCGAGCGAAACGGACCGAGTTGCCGGCGGACATCGAGCACCACCGTCTTCAGCGTCTCGTTGCGGGCGCCGCTATAGATGGTGAAGTGGAAATCCTCGTTGAGCGCCGCGTAGTCCTCGGAAGCGAGCTTCGAGGCGGCCACCCGTGCTCGTTCGTGGATGCGCTCCAGCGCGACCTTTTCCATCGCGCTCGCGCGCAACGCACAGAAGCGCGCACACAGCGCCTCCAGCTCCGCGAGCGCGTCGTACATGTCCTGCAGGCGTGCCGGATCGATCCGGGTGACCGAGAATCCGCGGCGCGGCGCGTACTCGACCAGATGGGTGGCCGCGAGATGACGCAGCGCATCGCGGACCGGGCTGCGCGAAACCTTGAACCGCTGCGCCAGCGATTGCTCGTCGAGACGATCGCCGGCGGCCAGCTTGCCGTCGATGATCTCCGTCGCCAACGCCTGGGCTACCGTTTCAGACAGGGTCGCATTCGCCATCGTCAGTCCCGAACCGTTTGGTCGAACGTCTCGTTAGGCGATCTGCGCCCCGGCAGCAATCGGACGGCCCGAATCTCTGCTTCCGGCGATCATACAGCATGGGACAGGCGCTCGGCCGAACCCCGCCCACGGCATCCCGTCCGGTCAGTCCACACCCATGATCCGGTTGAGCTGGACGATATAGCGGCTGAACTCGGGCAGCGCCTTGGTGGTGCGCGGGTCGCGCGGCCTTGGCAGGTCAATACGGATATCCTCGATGATCCGCCCCGGCCGGTCCGACATCACCAGCACCCGGTCGGCCAGGAACACTGCCTCGGCGATGCTGTGAGTCACAAGCAGCACCGTCTTGCGGATTTCCTGCCAGATCCGCAACAACTCCACATTAAGCTGGTCGCGGGTCAAGGCATCGAGCGCACCGAACGGCTCGTCCAGCAGCAGCAGTTGCGGCCGCAGGATCAACGCCTGGCCGAGCGCAGCGCGCTGACGCATGCCGCCGGAGAGCTGGTGCGGATAGCTCTTGCGGAAATTCTCCAGCCGCAGCACCGACAGCACCGATTCCACCCGACTGTCGATCTCGGCGCGGTCCAGCTTCTGGATTTCGGCGGCGAGGCGGATATTCGCCTCGACCGTCAGCCACGGCAGCATATTGTGCGTCTGGAACACAACGCTGACGCCGGGCGACGGCTCGGTCTGCTGTCGGCCGAGCACCTCGATCGTTCCGCCGGGATCGGCCTGGACCAGACCAGCTACGATGCGCAGCAGCGTGCTCTTGCCGCAACCACTCGGACCGAGCAGCGCGACCAGTTCGCCGCGCGCGATCTCGAAATTGACGTGCTCCAGCGCGCGCACGGCAGGCGGGCTGCCGAACGTCTTGGCGACATTGACAATGCGGACACCGGCTTCGGCGGCGTTCACCTGCGTCGGAGCGGGCGGAGCGATATCGGCGGACATGTCCAGTCTCCTCACAGCGACCGCCACCAGACGCGATCCGCCAAAATCTCGACGACCCAATACAGCAGGCCGGCAAGCACCGAGACCGCGATCAACGCCGCGAACAGCATATCGGTCTTGGCCTGCGCCGTGGCGTCAAGAATGAGATAGCCGAGCCCCCGCTCCGAGCCGACGAACTCGCCGACGATGGCGCCGATCACCGCGAGCGGCATCGCCGTCTTGCAGCCGTCCATGATCGACGGCAGCGCCGCCGGAAGCTGCAGGCGCCAGAATGTGGTCCAGGTGTTGGCGCGGATCGAGCGGAAATGCTCGACAAGGTTCTGCGGCGTTCCCGACAGACCACCGAGCGTCGAAATCACCACCGGGAAGAATGCGAACAGAAAGGCGATGAATACTTTCGACGACGTGCCATAGCCCATCCAGATGATCATCAGCGGGGCCAACGCGATCTTCGGGAGTCCCTGGAACAGAACGACCAGCGGATACACGGTGCGACGCGCCAGCGGCCACGCATAGATGATGAGCGACAGAATGACGCCACCGATCACCGCGGCGATATAACCGAGAATGATCTCGTTCGCGGTGACTAGCGACTGGACCAGAAGCGTGGTCCGGAAGGTCCAGAGACTTTCGACGACAGTGGAGAGACGCGGCAGGAGATACGGCTTGACCTTGAACGCTATCACGCCGATTTCCCAGATCGCCGCCAGCGCGACGAACAGGATCACCCGCTCGATCGTCGCCCGCAACCATCCTGCCTTGATGATGTCAGCCTGCACGCGCCATCCCCACTCTCGTCTGCGCTCGTCCGGTTCGGCTTACTTGCCGAGCAGTTCGTTGGTGAAGGTATCCTTCACGGCGACCTTGCCCTTGAGATCGAACGCCTTGTCGACGAACGAAACCGTGTTGGCCATCCGCGGTTCCTGGAACGCTCCCATCTTGGCGTCCTTCTCCACGATCAGGCTGTTGATGTCCTTAATCTGCTCCAGCACCACCACCCGGTCCAGGGTCGGAAACTGTTTGAGCATGACATCGGCCGCGGCGTCAGGATTGGACTTCGCGAACTCGTAGCCCCGATAGGACGCTTGCAGGAACTTGCGCAGCACGTCCGGCTTCGACTTGATCAATTCCTCGCGTGCCGCAAAACCGCTGCCGTAGGCATTGAGTTTGTGGTCGCTGTATTCGACCGCCTTCACTTCGAGGCCCGCAGCTTTAGCCTGCTTGTGGATCACCGCCCGGTTGCTGGCGAGCCAGCATTCGGCGAGATCGATCTTGCCCTCGACGAACGAGGTGTCCACCACCGCCGGATCCATGCGCAGCATGCGGATCGCGTCGCGCGGCATGCCGTTGAGCTCCAACCAGGCCGGAACCACGTTCTGCACCGGCGAGGCCGAGCCGCCGCCCATGGTCAGACCGCGCAGATCCGCGAGGCTTTTCACATTATGACGCGACGGCGCGTAACAGATGCCGGCCGGCCAGCGGGCATTGATCACACCGATCAGCTTGATCTTGCCGCCGTTGGCGCGGTTCAAGACGAGACTGATCGGATCGACATAGCCCACCTCGAACTGGCCCTGATCCAGTTCGTTCGCGGTGCGGTTGCCGCCGTAACCACGAATGATGGTCACGTCGATACCGCCTTCCTTGAACCAGCCCTTGTCGAGCGCCACGGCGACGCCAACGCTGCTGCCCTGCGGCAGCCAGGCCATGTTGTAAGTGATCTTCTCCTGCGCTTGCGCGGTGCTTGCCGCAGCCGCCAGCACCAGACCGCCGATGATTGCCTTGAACATTCGCATGTGCTTCTCCCCGTTCTGAACCTAGACTTGGATGGCGGGCTTCAATGCCCGCTTCGATGTCGAAATTGTCGCGATCACACCTTCTCGGCGACCACCGTGTTGGTGATCGATCCAATCCCGTCGATCGTCGCGGTGACGACATCGCCGGCCTTGAGATAGATGCCGCGGCCCATGCCGACGCCGGTCGGCGTGCCGGTGGCGATCACGTCGCCGGGCTCGAGCGAGACGATGGTCGACAGATACGAGATCTGCTCGCGCAGCGTCCAGATCATGTTCTTCGTGGTGTCCTTCTGCATCTCGTCCTTGTTGACGGTCAGCGTCATCATGACGCCCTGCGGATCCGGGATCGACCATGCCGGCACGATGCACGGCCCGAACGGCGCGAAAGTGTCGTGGCACTTGCCCTGGAACCAGTCGAAGGTGAACGGATAATCCTCACGCATATTGAGATCGCGCGCGGAGATGTCGTTGACGATCGAATAGCCGGCAACGTGATCGAGCGCCTTGTCGAGCGGAATGCGGCGGCCGCCCTTGCCGATCACCGCGGCGAGTTCGATCTCCCAGTCGAGTTGGCTGGTTTCCGGCGGCATTAGAATATTGTCGCCCTGCCCGATCACCGTGTTGCGCAGCTTGAGGAACATATACGGCTTGCTCTGCGCCTTGGCGGCGAGCACCGTGCCCATCTCGTTCGCATGCTCGATGTAGTTCGATGCCGCACAGAAGATGCGCTCGGCGCGGAACGGCGCCAGCACGCGCGTATCCTTGGGCAGCGCCGCGAGCTTGCCGTCCTTGGCCAGCGTCGCCGCCTTGGCGAGCGCATCCTTCACGATGCCTGCCGCACGATCCCACTGCGCCAGGATCGCCATCCAGCCGCCGGCCAGCCAGGCATCCTCGAAAGGCACGCCGGCCGCTTTCGCCGCCGCGGCATCATAGAGCGCGCCGTCGATCACGAAGGCGAGCCGCGGCTGCGCTTTCGCATCACGATAGGTGGCAATGGCCGGATATTGCATCGAACCGATCTCCTGCATGCATCTGCACGTTTGTAAATTCTGTATTCCATCAATCCATTTTGTATACAAGATTGTCAATCGTGTATTACGTGGATTGACGCATGATTGTCCTGCACGGAACAGCGTTTTTCCGGACCATTCCGTAGCGACCGATCGCCACGGACGCGGCGGCGCCCCCGTTACAGAAAGTTGGGCGGAGGCGGCGGGCCCCACAGCGGATCGTCAACGAGCTTCCACACTTTCGGCCGCTGCGGCGCGTCGCGATGCCACGGGCGCGGATCGTAGTAGCCGAGTGCCTCGTCCTTCATCTGATCGAGCTCGGTGTAGAATTCCACCATCTGCCCGTCGTGTTCGCGATGGAACGTCGCGACGTTGTGGCCCGGACCGAGACGGATCGGACCCCAGACGATCGGAATCTTGTTCTTCGCCAGCACGTCGCAGGACGTGACGATATGCGCCGCGTCCTTCAATTCGAACGCGATGTGGTGCATGCGCGGCTTTTCCCCGCGCAGGAAGTTCACCGCGTGATGATCGGCATTGCAGCGCATGAACAGGAAGAAATCCTCGATCCAGTCGGACACGCGGAAACCGAGGAAACGCTGATAAAATTTGCCGACCTTGTCCGGATCGGGTGTGAAAAACGCGACGTGACCGAGCTTGAGCGGGCCAACGCCCGCCGCGACGGGTTTCACCGACAGATGGCCGCGCGTCGCATAAAGCTCCACGCCGGTACCGTTCGGATCGGTCAGCAGCAGCGAGGACGTGACACCTGGTGCCGGGTCGCTGCGCCGTTCGCTCGGAACGCCTTCCGCCGCCAAATCCTTCTGCACAGCCGCAAGATCGCTGTCCGGCGCCACCTCGAAGGTCAGCCGCGCGCAACGCGCGGCATCGGCACGCTGCAGGGCGATGGTCAGGAGACCGGTGTTCGAGGCGAGATAGGCGGTCTGATCGCCGCGCCCGATCAAGCTCAGGCCGTTCACGGCCGCATAATAGTCGACGGCCTTGTCGAGATCGGGAGTTTCGAACGTGGCATGGCCGATCCGTCTGACTTGTATCATGGCCTTCTCAGTCCTGGAGGGTCGAGAGCCGGCCGCGCCGACTTTGTACACAAAAGCTATTTTTTGTATAATTGTCAATCGGCCGGATTTTGCTGCCTGGGATATCCCCATGCCCAGCGTCATGCCGGGGTCTGGCCGGTTTTCGCGATGAGGGTCGCGGCGACGCCGGGGTTCTCTCGCGCGAGCGCATGAAAACAGCAGTTGAAACCGACGATCCGACCGGGCAATCACCATTCCCATGACCGCTCCCACCCTCTCGCAGACCATCATCCATTCGATCGCCGAGGACATTGTCAGCGGCAAACTGTCACCAGGGCACAAGCTCGACGAGCTTGGCCTCGCCAAGCGGTTCTCGGTGTCGCGCACACCGATCCGCGAAGCGCTGCGAGAACTCGCCGCCACGCGGCTGATCGCCTATGTGCCGCGCAACGGCTTCACCGTCGCGCCGCTCGATGCAGCACAACTCGACGATCTGTTCGAGGCCGCCGGCGAGATGGAAAGCCTGTGCGCCGGGCTCTGCGCCATGCGGGCGCGCATGATCGATCGGACCGAGATCGACCGCATTCACAAGCAAAGTATGAAAGCGACGCGCGACGATCCCAAGACCTATGCGGCGCTGAACGAGCAGTTGCACAACGCGATCTATATCGGCTGTCGCAACCGCACCATCGAGACCATGGCGCTCGATATCCGGCGCCGGCTCGCGCCGTTCCGCTCGCGGCAATTCTACTCGAAAGACCGCGTCCGCTCATCGATGCAGGAGCACGAGGAAATCGTTTCCGCCATCCTCGCTTTCGACCGGGACAAGGCCGCCGCCGCCATGCGCCGGCACATTTCCGGCGCCGCGCTCAACGTGATTCAGTATTTCACCCGCAAATCGGGCTGACGCGCAACGAAAAGCCCGCCATCGGAATGGCGGGCTTTCGCATGCGTAACGTCGCCGTGGCGGGTTCGCTCAGAACGAGCCGGGAGGCAGCTTGTAGATGTCCGGCGTTTTGGCGTCGGCGATATAGAACAGCAGCAGCGCTGTCGGCGTAAGAATGCGCTGGTCGCCCTGCCCCTGGGCGAACGTCCCCTGCAGGATGAGCATCACGGTCCGGTCCTTGGCGTCGCTGCCGCGGAACATCAGCAGCCCTCCGTTGATCGGCATGTTGGTGGCGATCGTGTCAGGCTTGAAGCCCTCGCCAACGAAGTGTGTGCGCAGCACGCTCGAATTGGAGAACAATTGCTCCGGCGTCATCTTGTCGTCGGTGGCCTTCGACCATGAGATCGACACCTGGATCAGCTTCTTGGTCTGGTAACCGATGACATAGGAGACCTCCGCCGCGCCGCCGCCCGGCAACAGCTCCGGCACCTTCACCACCAGAACACGGGTCCGCTCGCCCGGATTGGGCTGCTCGCGGATGGCGTCGCCCTTGATATTGAAATCCTTGGCGATGGCATTCTTCACTTCGGCTTCGCTCATGCCGAACCGGGCCGAGCGGAAGCCTTCCACATTGGCCTGCCCCGCTACCACGTTCGAGGCGCCGGCCGGCGCCGCAGGCTGATCCCTTTTCTGCTGGCTCTGGGCCGGCCCGTGCGCCAGCAGCAGCGCCGCGGCGGCAACGGCAAGCCCTGTCAGGCCAAAGCCGGAAATGCGATGTGACAGCGTCCTCATGATCAACTCTCCCTTTTTGTACCGTGCGACCGGCCGCTGGCCAGTCGCGCCTATTTGATGTTGAGCAATGCCAATGGCCGGAAGCTGATCCGGCCATAGAACTCGGCGCGGGATTGGCTGGCGATGACAGTCCGCCATGGCAAACCGACGCTCGCCTCGAATGTCAGCGCCGGGATCGGCGTCCAGGACAGGCCGACACCCGAGGAGTCAAGTTGTGTGCGCGCTGGCGCGGTCGAGAACGTTGCGCCGCTGTCGAGGAAGGCGAACAGATCGAGGCCCTTGAGCACATCCGACATGTCGCGGTGCAACTCCACATTGAAGTAATAACCGCTGTCACCGGCCGCGGTATTGGTCGGATAACCGCGCACCGTGGTCGGGCCACCGATCGAGAACAACTGATCACCCGGCAGCAGTTTCTCCCAAGTGTACTGATAGCTGCCAAGGCCGACGACCGAGAACTGCCCCGGCAGCCGCAGCGTGCCGTTCAGCGAGCCGGTCGCGGTGTTGAAGCTGCGTTCGCCGCCGAAAATCTTGTCGTGCCAGTTGATGCTGTTGTAAGCGGGCGAAAACGTCACCGCATAAGCATCGCCGAGCCAGTTGATCGACAGGCCGCCGGTGGTGCGGCCGTAGCGGTCATTGGTCACGGCGACGGCAGCAAAATCGCTTTCAGAATTGCCGTAGGTATAGGCGCCGGTCGCCTGGATCAGCCACCTCTGGTCGACATAGAACGGCTGCGCGATGTTGACGCTCGCCTGATTGGAGCGGCCGGTGACATCGAGGCGCTCAAAGGGACCGTTGATGATCTTGATGCGCCCTTGCGTGTAGCTGACGCCAATGCGACCGCCCCACGGATTGAACGGGATGTTGTAGGAGGCATTGCCGTTGAGATTGCCCTCCGACTTCACGCCATAGAACGTGAGCCGGTCGTCGATGCCGGCCAGCCCGTGCAGCTTGTAGTAGACGCCGGCCTGATTGCGGCCGGTGGTCTGAACGCCCTGATTGTCGAAGAACAGTTGCAGCGTGTTGCGCGGCGGCTCGGTGACGGCGAGTTGCAGATCGGTGAGGCCGAAATTGGTGCCGGGCTGCAGCAGCGCACGGATCTGCACGTCGCTGGTGCGGTTGAACCGGGTGACATCGCTGGTGAGCTGCGGCACGTCGAGCACCTCGCCGACCGGCGGGTCGATCTGCCGCCGGATATAGGCTTCCGACGTCTGCTCATTGCCTTGCACGGTCGACTTCTGCAGCCGACCTTCGGTCAGCTTGATCTTGATCACACCGTTGCTGGCGGTTTGCGGCGGCAAGGTCGCGATGGCCGTGGCAATACCGCGCTGCTCATAAATCTGGTTGACCTCGGCCACGAGACTTTGCAGTCCGGCGATATCGACCTGCTTGCCGACATATTTTGCCGCGATCGCGTTCAGTTCGTCCGGCGTGATGAATTTCGACGTCTCGAATTCGACCCGCCGCAGCAGAAATCGCGGCCCACCGCCGGGAATCACCACTGCGGGTGCGCGGCCGGGTGCGACCACCGGCCGCCCGCTCTGGCGCGGCGCCTGCTGCTGTTGCTCGATCCGCTGGCGCTGGCGCTCGATGTCGCTGTCGATGATACCCGGATTGACCTGCGGCGGCGGCACTTGCGCGCGCGCAGACGGCGTCGAGAGCAGCGCCATCGCGGCGGCAAAGGATAGGGTCAGTCGCTTCATCGATCTGTCAGTGCGGTGTTCTGTCGTCCAAATGCGGCGGAATGCGCTGACCACTCTAATGAGACCCAAACGCGAGCCGGAGCTCGTTCTTATCGTGCAACCGGGTCGAACGCGATTTCTTGCCGCGCTTGACCTGCTCCGTCTGGAACAGACCCTTCAGGTTGACCGCCGGGCCGTCGCCCAGAACTTCTACAGGTCCCGGCAAGTCATACCGGAAACCAAGACCGAGCGGACCGAGCAGGTAGAGGCTGGCAAGTCCGCTCCGCTGCACGTTCTCCGGCTCGAAGGCACCTGCGTTTTGCATATCCTGGAGCGAATTCCGGACAAAACTGGTGCCACCATAGGCACCGCCGCCATAGTTGGTGATGACCGACGAGATCGTCGTATCATACCAGACAACCTGGGTGTCGCTGTAATTCGTGGAGCCGACCTGCGCCATCGAGAACACGCCGCTCGGCTGATAAAGCTGCAGATTGACACCGGGGGCCGGCGCCGGCCCGCGGTTGTCGAGCAGGACCTGCCCCGCCGGCGTGGTGAGCATCATCTGTCCCGGCACATAGCCGCCGGTGATGGTGAGGTTGGGCGAATCGACCGTCAGCACCGAATCGACCACCCGGTACAGATCGATCATCACGACCGGCGGGTCGATATTCAGGTTGGCCGAGGTGGCGACCCCGCCGTTGAAACCCGACACAGTCACATGCAGCGGCACCGGCGGCACTGACGGAAGCTGCTTCGCGGTCACGGTGATGTTGTTCGCCGCAAGCGCCATCGAACGGAACACGTTGAGCTGCGTCACGCTGATATCCTGTGGCGTCGCGAGCGAAACGGAACTGCCTTGCAGCAAGCTCAGGGTGATGTCGGTCTTGCCAGCCAGGTTGACGACACCGTTCGCGACGATCTCGCCACCCTGCACGCCGCCGTTGATCGCCTGCAGCACCACGTCGCCCGGATCGTTCTGGGTGCCGGTTGTCGTCAACCGGGTGAAGGTGATGTCATTGAAGGCGCGCAGGTTCTGGGTTCCCCCGCTGGTCACGGTGCCGAACGCAATCGAACCACCGGTGGTGTCGGCCGTCACGGTCTTGCCGGCGGTGATATTGTTCCAGCGGATGAGGCCGCCGGCGCGCAGGGTCGCATCGCCGGTCGTCGTCGTCAGCGTATCGCCGGTGTTATCGGTCGCTGCCGTCAGCGTCGCCGAACCGTTAGCGGCAACGGTCGTACCGGCGATCTTGGTCGTGTCGGACGTGACAGAGATATCGCCTCCGGTCGCGGTCAGCGTCGTGAAGGTGACGTCGGTCTTGCCGCGGATCGTCTGCGTGCCGCCGGAGGTCACGGTGCCGAGCGCAACCGCATCGGTTGTGGAACGAATGCCGGTCGTCGTGCCGCTGGTCGTGGTGACCAAATTCACCGCGCCGCCCGTTGCAGTCGCGCTCACCGAGGTACCCGCGCCGACCGTGTTCCAGTCGATCAGACCGCCGGCGGCGACAAGCGCCACCGCGCCATTCGTTGCCGTCACGCTGGTGCCGGTATTGGTGGTCGCCGCCGTCAGGCTTGCCGAGCCGTTCGCCACCACCGTCGTGCCGGCGATCTTTGTCGTGTCGGACGTAACGGAGATATCGCCTCCGG
>JAHBZF010000085.1 GCA_019635575.1 Pseudolabrys sp.
TGATGGCGCTGCGCTGGCAAAGCCCGCTGATCCCCGATCTCGCCGCCATCGGCTCCGAACTGGCCGAGATCGTGCGCAGCGGCACGGCGGCGCAGGAGATCGCGGTGACGCTCGGGCGCATCGTGCTCGGCATGGCGGCGGGATTCGTCATCGCGCTCGCGATCGGTTTTGCGTCGGCGCGCAACCGCTTCGCGCAAGCATTCTTCGAGCCGGCGCTGCTGCTCGGCCTCACCGTGCCGGGGCTGGTCTGGGCGCTGCTGTGCGTGATCTGGTTCGGCCTGAGCCTGAAGACCTCGGTGGTCGCCATCGCGCTCGGCATTTCGCCGGCGCTGGCGGTGAGCCTGACGCAGGGCATCGCCGCGGTCGATCCGCATCTGATCGAGGCGTCGCATGTGTTCCGGCTGAGGGCGGCGCAGCGGCTGCGCTATCTCTGGCTGCCGGCGATCCTGCCGTTCCTGCTCGGCGGCTTGCGGCTCGCGTTCTCGCTGGCGTGGAAGGTGGTGGTGCTGGTCGAGGTGTTCGGCCTCTCCACCGGCGTCGGCTATGCGCTGAACTCCGCCTTCATCTCGCAGAACGTCGCGGCGGTGCTGGCATGGACCTTGCTTTTTGCTCTGGTGGTGGCCGCGATCGAATACGGCCTGTTCCAGGTGATCGAGCGGCGGCTCACCCGCTGGCAGCGCAAGTCGAACGTCTGAGGAGTGTCATGACGCTTCGTTTCAAGCATGTTTCCAAGACCTTCGTTCGCCCCGACGGCAGCGAGGAGCCGGTGCTGCGCGATTTCTCGCTCGACGTCGCGCCGGGTGAACTGGTGGCGATCGTCGGCCCCTCTGGCATTGGAAAGAGCACCTTGCTGCATCTTGCGGCAGGTCTGGAGCAGCCGGACAGCGGCACGGTGGAGGCCGGCGATGGCACGAAAGACCCGCGCATCGGCATGGTGTTCCAGCAGGCGCGGCTGTTCGACTGGCTTAATGCCGCGGACAATGTCGCGATCGCGGTGAAGGCGGCGAGCGCCGACATCGCCCGTGCGCGGCAGATGCTCTCCGCGGTGGGTCTGTCGCGACAGGCGGGTGCCTATCCGCTGTCGCTTTCGGGCGGGCAGCGTCAGCGCATTGCATTGGCGCGCGCCTTCGCCATCGCGCCGGACGTGGTGCTGCTGGACGAACCGTTCAGCGCGCTCGACGAGTTCACCGCGCGCAAGCTGCGCCTGCTGCTGCAGCAGTTGTGGAGCGACACCGCGCCGAGCGGCATCCTCGTCACCCATAACACGCTGGAGGCTGCATTCCTCGCCGACCGGGTGGTGGTACTGGCCGGACGACCGGCGCGGATCGAGCAGATCATTGATATCCGCAGGTCCCGGCCGCGCGATGCCGAAGATGGTCTGTTCTTCGAGACACATCGCCAGATCCTGGCAGTGCTGGAGCGCGGGCAAGCATAAATGCCGCTGTCGACGCAGGTTATCCCAGCCGGGAGAAAAGCTTCAGGCCGCTGGTGCCGGGCATCCAGTCTATCGCTGTGCGCCTACATCACCGAGTGCAAGGTCAACGTGCCCGGAAAATGAAGCCGGTTGACCGTGCTGCCGTCCTTGCATGGCTGGCCACAATCCCGTCTGAGCCATTGATCAGAACGGGGATTGATGAACACGAATCCTGGATGCTTGCGGTGATCTGCCGGACCTGGCGCGGGGTATGGGTTCGGAGGTGGGGCGAGGTTTGAGCTTTCGCGAGTCCTTGTATCGAATGGTCAACGGGCCCAAAGCTGTCTCCCTTGCCCTTAAATACGGGCTTTCGAAGATCAAAATCGAGCCGAAAAATACAGGGAGGTCTCCCTGTTATTTGTCAGGAATCTCCCTGTTCTTGCGCGATCTCCCCCTGTTATTTTAAATAGCCCGAAATTGACAAAAGCCCTTATAAATCCGACGCTTTTTGAATTCTTACAGTGAAAATTCCGTTTTTTGGCGATTTCTCCCTGTATTTGCCCCTGTTTTCGCAAATTCGGTGTGGAGACCGGTTCGCATGTGACTGCATCCGCCACCATCGCTGGAAGCGGAGAGGCTTCGGCCCCGTTCTTCGGCCCCGTTCGTCACCCGATACCGCCAAGGCCCGCCTGTCGGGCGCGGCATTCAGCGTGAAATCAGGGTCCGGTCGCGCGACAGCGATGCGGAAATCTCGTCCGCCGCCTTGCGGACCACCGGAACGGCCTCGGCGATGCGCCGCTCGCCCCATTTGTTCCCGCTGAGGGTCAGGCTCGCCACCGGGCGGCCGTGACGCGTGATCGGCGCGGCAATCCCGACCCGGTTGGCGGTGACTTCCCCTTTGGTCACCACGTAACCCGCTTTGCGGATCTGTTTGACGATCGCCGCGAACTCGTTCCAGTCGCGGATTTTCAGCCGGCGGCGAATGGCGACGTGGTTCTCCAGATAGAGCGACTTGAGCGCGCGCGCCGACAATTGCGCCAGGATCGCCTTGGATGTCGCGCCGGCAAAGATCGGCATTTCCACGCCGCGCCCGTAACCGGAGGGGACGGCTTTGGCGCCGTGCACCTCGTGAACGCACATGACGCAGTCCTTGAATCGCTTGCTGATCATGACGGTGCTGTCGCTGCCTGACCGCGCCAGCAGCGCGTTCATGATCGGGTCGGCGTGCCGGATCAGGGGATCGGTATCGTGGATGATGCTTTCGTATTTGATGAAAGCCGGGCCGAGCGCATAGGCCGCGCCGGTGACGGGAGCCAGAAACTGCGCGCCGACCAGGTTCCTGACATGCCGATAGATCGTGCTCGTCGGAATCTTGAGCGCGCGGCGCATCTGCTCGACCGTCCAGGCCGGCCGGCGCCGATCGAACAGTTGCAGGATCATGATCTGGCGGCTGGTATTCTTCTTCATGTCGTGAATTTCGCCGGGGTCGTGCGGGTTCAGGAAGCGCGCCGCCGGAGCATGGCTTCGACGCAATGACGTCACCCTTTTTGACAAGCTGCCGATCCCAAAGCAATCCACGGCATCCGCCCGGTCGCGAGCGATGCCGCGGCCTGTGTCGCAGGATTGTGGCTGGATCTCCAGGGTTTGGGAGACTGTCCGGACGCGGTCGAGTACGCCGCAAAGCGAATGCGGCCCATCCGCTGTCCCGCACGTTCATTCCGGCATTCGGAACCGCTTGAAAGCCGGAGCAGTAAAATTCCTAGAAAATGAGATTTATGAAAATACTCAAAAAGCAATAATCCTGATTGACGGGGCTTCCCGTAGGAATATCATTTTCGGGAAAATTGCTGCCTGCCTATCGACACGCTGACCCGATCACGAGGTGAATGCGCGCGGTTAAAGTTGCAGAGCGCGCCAATGGAAAATCCAAAACCGTACCGAAGAAGCGTGGCCCGTGCGCGATGCGCATCCGGTCACGATGGCACGGCGATGTTTCTGAGCGGCATGGTTTTCAACTCTGGCACGAGGCAATGGACATGACTCCGGATGACGTCGTGAAACGGATCAATCGACAGGAGGTGATCGATCTCGCGCTCGCGCTCGGTAACATCGATAGCCCGAACGGCAGCGAAGGCGTTGCCGGACAATATGTTTACGACTGGCTCAGTCAAAACGGCTTCAAGCCGAAGAAATTTGCGTTGACGCCGGAACGTTTCAACGTCGCCGCATGGTTGAACGGCAGCGGCGGCGGATACAATCTGATCTTCAACAGCCATCTCGATACGACGTTGCGGCCGGACGCGATCTGGTCGGCGCGCAATCCCAACGATCCGCTTTATCATTCGGCGTGGATCCAGGGTGACGAATTGCACGGCGACGGTCTCGTCAACGACAAGGGGCCGATGGCTGCATTTCTGGTTGCGGCAAAAGCGATCAAGGATGCCGGCTATCCGCTGAAGGGCGATCTGATCGTCAGTGCCGCTGCCGGCGAGATTTCCCGAGAGCCGGTCGAGGAATTTCAGGGCTGGCAATATCTGAGCAAGGATCTCGGTGCGCGCTTCATGGTGACCCACGGCGCGGTCGCGGATTTCTGCCTGATCGCCGAGGGCACGGGGTTCGGCATCGTCTGGATCGAGCCGGGCAAGGCGCACTTCAAGGTGACGGTCTATTCCGATCAGCCGCGCTACTATTCGCCGTATCTGCCGCGGCCGACGGGGATCGTCGATGCGCCGAACGCCATCGTGCGGACGACGGCGGTGATCCAGGCGTTCGAAACATGGGCCTACGAATACGAGCAGCGCAACACCTACAAAGGGCAAAGCGGCACTGTCATCCCGAAGGCCAGCGTCAACGCGGTCCGTTCCGGCTATCCTTACAATCTGACCAGCACGCCGCAGCTTTGCAGCTTCTATGTCGACACCCGCATTCTGCCGGGGGCCAATCCGCTGGACGTGCGCGACGATCTCAAGAAACTGCTCAAGGACGTCGGCGTTCCGGGCGAGGTGGAGCTGTTTCTGTATCGGCCGGGATTCGAGGCGAAAGGCATCGAGCCGTTCGTCGATACGGTACGGCGCTGTCACGCGCAGGTTTTTCCGACGCCGCCGCAGACCGTCAGCCCGTCGGTTTCGAGCATGTGGCGCGATGCCAATGCCTTCAACGAGCTTGGAATTCCCGCGCTGAGTTACGCGCCGCGTTCCGCCAGCCATGCCTCCAGCAAGAGTTTCAAGATCGAGGATCTGGTGAACGCCTCCATCGTCTACGCCAGGATCGCGATGGATCTCTGCAATCAGGACCGTCCGCGCGGCTTGCCGCTCGGATGCCACGTCAATGCCGATATTGCCGCGGAGGTGCAAAAGCGATCGACCTGATACGAGGCAACCGAAGCCGGGGTTCGTCCGAATACGTGAACTGATCACACGAGAATTCTCATTGGGGGGCTCACGATGGTTTGTTTCTCTTCGACCTCTCTGCTCGACAGGCGCGTGCACACTACAGTGATGGCGGCCTGTACGATTGCCATGACGGTATCCTTGGCAGTTTCCTTGCTTGTCTCGCCCGCGACCGCGCAGGAATGGCCAAGCCGTTACGTGAAGGTGGTGGTGCCTTACGGCGCCGGCGGAATTTCCGATGTGATCGGGCGCATCACCGCCGAGCGGTTGAGCAAGAAGTTCGGCCAGTCGTTCGTGGTCGAAGCGCGTCCCGGCGCCAATGGCGCCATCGGGACGGAGTATGTGGCCCGCTCTCCGGCCGACGGCTATACGCTTTACGAGGCCGGTGGCGCGCAGTTCTCCGTCGTGCCGTTGATGCAGAAGCTGTCATACGATCCGCTCAAGGATCTGACGCCGATCAGCATGATTGCCAGCAATGGCATGGCGCTGGTGGTCAATCGCAGCCTGCCGGTGAAGAACGTTCAGGAATTCATCGACTACGCGCGCGCCAATCCCGGCAAGATCAACTACGGTTCGGTTGGGCGCGGTGCCAGCAGCTCGCTGGTTCCGGCGGCCTTTGCGCTCAAGGTCGGACTGAAATTCGTCGAGGTTCCCTATACCGGCGCGCCGCCGGCTATCACCGATCTGCTGAGTGGCAATATCCAGATGTTCTTCGGCAATGTGTCGGACGTGGTCAGCATCATGCGGTCGGACAAGGTGCGCGTGCTGGGCATCTCCACCGAGAAACGCCTTGCGGAATTTCCCGATGTGCCGGCCATGGCGGAGACCGTGCCGGGTTTCGTCGTGACCGCCTGGAACGGCTATTTCGCGCCGGCGGGAACACCGAGGCCGATCATCGAGCGCCTGTCCAAGGCGCTCGGTGAGATCGGCCGGGAGCCCGAGGTGATCCAGGCCATGGCAAAGCTCGGCGTCGATTCCGTCACCACCACGCCGGAGGGGCTGGCGGCGGCGATCCAGACCGATCTGCCGATCTATCACGCCGCCGCCGAAGCGGCGGGATTGATCAAGAAATAATCGCCATCCGCGGATGGTTGGTCCGTCCTAGTGCGACATCAGCGTCGGCACCGTCATCGCCTGCATGATGCCGCGCGTCGCGCCGCCGAGCACGAATTCGCGCAGGCGGGAGTGACCGTAGCCGCCCATCACCACGAGGTCGGTGGCGGCGTCCGCGGCGAAATTCAGGATCGTGGTTGAAACGTCCGTCGTCATCGGCAGCCGCTTGAGATCGACTTTCAGATCGTGACGGGCGAGGTGCTGCGCGATGTCGATGCCGGGGAAGTCCTCGCTCTTCGGGCGGTCGTTCTCGATGACGATCAGATCGACCGCCTTGGCGCGCTTGAGCAGCGGCATGGCGTCGGCGGCGGCGCGGGTTGCCGCGCGGCTGCCGTCCCAGCACACGCTGACCCGGTTCAGCGTCAGTCCGCCTTTCTGGATATACGGCACCAGCAGGATCGGCCGTCCGCTGTCGAACAGCGCCGACTCGGCGATGATCTCGTCCATCGCGTCCTGATCGGGTTCGATCTGCTGAACCACGGCGAGGTCGAACCGGCGGGCGATCTCGGCAAAACGCGTCGGCGCGCCGGCGGTGGTGATGCCGAAGCGGTGCGATTCCGCGGAGATGCCTTCGCGCCGCGCCAGTTCGTCGAACCGCGCGATCGCCGCATCTGCCTGCTGGCGCGCCATATCGCGCGCCTGTTCGAGATAGCGGCCCGACAGCGATGCGCCCATATCGACCGGCGGCAAGGTCGGCTCGAACTGGAACGCGATGCCGGCGAGATGCGCCTGGAACAAGGATGCGAGCGCGACGGCGAACGGCGTCGCGGGTGCCTTGTCCTGTCCGACCGGGATGTTGAGGACGATGTCCTTGATCATGATGCGCTCCTGTTGGCCGGGTTCCCACGGCGGCTATCTTCGCGCCGGGTGGCGTCTGCGAGGATAGGTCCGCCTGCATGGCAGCCATTGAGGGAGGTCAAGGCCGCGCCGGCAACGGCATCACGCGTTTGTGTCCGACGCTATCCGCGGTCCAGCAGCCCGGCCGAGAGCGCCATGCGCACCAGGTCGGACAGGCTCTGCGCCTGCATTTTCGTCATCACATTGGCGCGGTAGATCTCCACCGTGCGCGGGCTGATCGACAGATCGAAGGCAATGATCTTGTTGGCGCGGCCGGCGACGAGTCCGTCGAGCACCTGGCGTTCGCGGGCGGTGAGGCTCGCGAGCTTGCCGAGAATCTCGGCGCGCTCGCTGTCCTGCCGCTCGGCGATATGGCGGGTGTCGAGCGCGGCGCGCACCGCGTTGAGCAGGGCGTCGTCGTCGAACGGCTTTTCGAGGAAATCGGCCGCGCCGTATTTCATCGCCTCGACCGCGAGCGGTACGTCGCCATGACCGGTGATGACGATCACCGGCAGCGGCTGCGGCAAGGCGCGCACATGGCGCAGCAGATCGATGCCGCTGATGCCGGGCATGCGCACGTCGGTGATGATGCAGCCGGCGTGATCCGCCGGCAGCTTGGCGATCAGTTCGGTGGCGGAGGCATAGGTCTCCACCGGCAGCCGCGCGCTTTTCAGCAGGAACGCCAGCGACTGGCGCACGCCGTCGTCGTCATCGACCACCAGAACCGTGTCTGACGCGTTACTCATTGTCGAAGTCCTGCTCGTCGACCGTGCGCAAGGTAAAGCGGAAGCGGGTGCCGCCGCTCGGGCCCGGCTCGGCGGCGATCTTGCCGCCATGCGCCTCGACGATGGTGCGGCAGATCGACAGGCCCACGCCCATGCCATAGCGCTTGGTGGTGAAGAACGGCTGGAACAGTTGTGCCGCCGCTTCCGGCGCGATGCCGGAGCCGGTATCGGCGACACTGATCTCGGTGAAGCCGGCGGCGACCGGCGTCGAGGTAATGGTCAATTCGCGCACCGGCATGTCGGCCATCGCTTCGATGGCGTTGCGGATCAGATTCACCAGCACCTGCTGCACCTGCACCTTGTCCGCCAATACCCGGTCGCAGGCCGGATCGAGCCGGAAGCGCACATGCACGCTCTGCTCGCGCGCGCCGACAAGGGCGAGGGCGCTGGCTTCCTCCACCAGCTTGGTGACGCTCTCCACCCGCCGCTCGCTTTCGCCGCGCGCGACGAAGTCGCGCAACCGGCGGATGATCTGGCCGGCGCGGATCGCCTGATCGGTCGCCTTCTGCATCGCCTCGCGCAGCATCACCGCATCCTCGTCGGTGCGGTGTTCGATCAGCCGGCTCGATCCCTTCAGGTAATTGGCGATCGCGGCGAGCGGCTGATTGAGTTCGTGCGCGAGCGTGGAGGCCATCTCGCCCATGGCGGTGAGGCGCGACATATGCACCAGTTCGGACTGCAGTTCCTGCAGCCGCGTCTCGGTGCGCTGCCGCTCGGTGAGGTCGCGCACGAAGCCGGTGAAATAGGTCTGGTCGGAGGAGCGCATCTCGCCGACCGCAAGCTCCATCGGGAAGGTCGAGCCGCCCTTGCGCTCGCCGACGACGACGCGGCCGATGCCGATGATGCGTCGCTCGCCGGTGCGGTTGTAGCGTTCGAGATAGCCGTCGTGCCGTTCGCGATAGGGATCCGGCATCAGCATCTTGACGTTCTTGCCGATCACTTCGGCGGCCTGATAGCCGAACAGCCGCTCGGCCGCGGCGCTGAAGTTGCGGATGGTGCCGCGCGGATCGATCACGATCATCGCATCCGGCACGGTGTCGAGGATCGACTGGAGATGCGCCTCGCGGGCGCGCAGGTCGGCGTTGCTGGCGACGATGGCGTCGCGGGTGCGCAGCAGCCGCTCGCCGAACCAGGCGATCCCGGCGCCGATCACCACGAACACGGCGAGCGCCAGCGTCTTCGCCGGGGTCAGCGGAAAATCCGACGGGTCGAGCGCCAGCAGCGCGCTGGCTGCCGTGGCCAGCAGCCCCGGACCGAGGCCGCCGAGCCGGCTCGCCGCCAGCACCGCCGGGATGAACAGCAGATAGCGGATTTCGCTTTGCAGGCCCTGTTCGAGGAGGAGGCGCAGGCCGAAGGCCGCCGCCGCCAGCGCCGCGGCGATCGGATAGCTCAGGGCAGGCCGCAGCAGCCGCGCGCGGCGCGGCGCCGTCGCGGCGGACGTGGCATCGGGCGGGGAAGGGGCCGGCGCTGCGAGCATTGAAACGGGTTCGTCCTGATCGGTCGCGGCGCGCAGCCGCACCGCGCCGCCACGTCATATTTACCCGCATCTCATGGCCGGTTGTGTGGTCCGGTCAACCCCCAAGGGAACCCCAAGGGCGGCGGCCGTCGCCGACTACGTAGTTTCCCTTAGGGTGATTATCGGAATTTTCGCGGTCTCCCCCGCGCGCGATGGTGTCGGCACGGAATCAGAGCCGCCATTGATCGGAGATCGTCATGCACACGGAGACCCTCCCGTTCCACGCTCCCGCCGCGCGCAGGATGGTGTCGGTGCCGCCACCGCGCCGCGCAACGGCGACGGTCGGCGATCTGTTCGATGTGATGGGCGTGCCGATGCAGTTCGCGCGCAACGAGGAAGTGTACGGCGCGGGCGAGCCCGCGGATTATTTTTACAAGGTGAAGTCCGGCTGCGTGCGCACCTATACGGTCTCGGCGGACGGCCGCCGCCAGATCGGCTCGTTCTATCTGCCGGGCGATGTGTTCGGCTTCGAGGCCGGTGACATCCACAGCCTCTCGGCGGAAGCGATCGTGTCCGGCACCGTTCAGGTGGTGAAGCGCGCGGCGCTCACCGCCCGCGCCGCCGGCGACGCCTCGGTCGCGCGGTTGTTGCTCGATCTCACCTGCGGCGAACTGCGCCGGGCGCAGGATCACATCGGCCTGTTGGTGCGCAGCGCCGCCGAGCGGGTGGCCGGCTTCCTGCTCGCGCTCGCCAAGCGCGAAGGCAGCGCCACCGAGGTCGTGCTGCCGATGTCGCGGCAGGATATCGCCGACTATCTCGGCCTCACCATCGAGACGGTATCGCGCACGCTGACGCAGCTTGAAAGCACCGCGACCATCGCGCTGCCGAGCGCACGCCGCGTCGTGCTGCGCAACGCCGCCGCGCTGCGTGGCCTCGCCGCCTGACGCGATGTCCCGAGGGAGGGGATCATGGCGATCAAGCATATCCTCGCCCGGATCGACGGTTCTCCGGCCGATATCGCGGTGCTCGATTATGCGCTGATGGTCGCCGCGAAGCTGTCGGCGCATGTCGATGTGCTGCATTGCCGGTTCGCGCCGGCCGATGCGACCCGGCTGACCTCGTTCAAGCCGAAAGCCGGTGCCGGGCTCGACGCGCTGGTGGCCGAATATGCCAACGAAGCGGCGCTGCGCGCGCGCGATCATTTCGACCGGTGGCTGCGGGCCAACGAACTGATCGAGGGAGAGGCCGCGCCCGCCGGCTGCGTCTTCTGCTGGCGCGAACTGGTCGGGTGGGAATCCGATCTGCTCGCCGCCGCGGCGCGGCTCACCGACCTCACGATCATGGCGAAACCGGACCGTGCCACCGTGGCGGGGGCGCTGGCGCTGGAGACCGCGCTGTTTGAATCGCACCGTCCGGTGCTGATGGTGCCGGAGGGGCCGCGGGCCGATTTATTCTATCGGCCCATCATTGCCTGGAACGGCAGCCTGGAAGCCTCGCAGGCGATCAAGAGTGCGCTGCCGCTCCTGGCCGCAAGTCAGGATGCGGTCGAAGTGTTCGCGGTCGACGAACCGCGCCGCGATGCCGATCCGCATGCGCTGCTCGGTTATCTGCATTGGCACGGCCTGGTCGCGGCGCTGACGCCGCGGAGCGACGCCCCCGGTATCGGCGATGCCTTGCTGTGGCAGGCGCGCGCCCGCCGCTCCGGTCTGATCGTCATGGGCGCCTACACCCACGGCCATGTCCGCCAGATGCTGTTCGGCGGCGTCACCCGTCAGGTCATCGAGCAGGCAACCCAGCCGGTGCTGATGGCGCATTAGCGAGCCCGGAAATCATGTCCGACCACCCGCGTATCGTTTCGACCCACGACCACCAGGAGACTGTCATGCAATCCGCCCCGTTCCAATCCGTCTCGGCCTGGCTTCGCAATGTGTTTGCCGTGCGTGCGCTCCCTCACGATCTGGAGGAGGGTGGGGAGTTGTCCCGCATCGCCCATGATCTGGGTCTGACGGAATCCGAATTGAAGATGCTGGCCCGGAAAGGCCCGCAGTCGCCGCAACTGCTGTACGACCGTCTGCGCGAACTCGGTCTCGATCGTCAGGATCTCGCGAAGGCCGGTCCGGCGGTCGTGCGCGATCTCGAACACACCTGCGCCATGTGTCATTCGCAGCGCCGCTGCGCCAAGGATCTCGCCCGCCACGATGCCGAGGCCGGCCGCACTTACTGCGGCAATGAGACGACCTTGCAGGAACTCAAGGCCGACAAGGCGCATCAGGCGTCATGTCCGTAATCGGTTGGCGGACGACGGTGCTGGCGGCGGCGGCAATCGCCGGCGCGGCCACCGGCGCCAGCGCGCAGCTTTCGCCGGGCGAACAGCGCGGGCGCGCTCTGGCGCTTGCCAACTGCGCGCGCTGCCACGCGATCGACAAGGTCAGTCCGAGCCCCCTGTCGCTCGCGCCGCCGTTCCGCACGCTGCATCGGCGCTATCCGGTGGAAACGCTCGACGAGGCGCTGGCCGAAGGCATCGTCACCGGTCATCCGAGCATGCCCGAATTCCGGCTGGAGCCGGATCAGATCGGCGATTTCATCGCCTTCCTGAAGTCGCTCGAACGTTGAGCGCGAAGGTCGAGTCATGACCGAACCCGCACGCGATTTCATGGCTCCGTTCCTGTTCCGGTGTCCGACCACCGGCATGACGGTGCAGGATTTCGTGGCACACGGCGATAGTGATGCCGACATCGACCTCGGCACGCATCGCGCCATCACCTGTCTCGCGTGCGGCCGGGTGCACATGCTGGCGATCCGTCGTCTGGCCAATGGCGGTCTCACCGCGCTTGATCCGGATCAAGGCGATTAGCGGCCGTCCGCGCAAGATGAGGTTCGTCTTGCGGAGAACGATCCATGCTCGCTCACCTGTCATCCGGCGAAACCATGTTCCTGGCGCTGATCGCCGTCGCTTTTCTGGCGTTCGGCGCGGCGCTCGCCTATGTCAACGCCCAGGCCGGCCGGCGTCCCGACGCCTGATCCCGGCGGGCGGCGCCCGAAGACTGCTTCCGCGCCCAGTCCAAAGCCCGCAGGCCGTTGAAATAACGGACGATTGCCGGTAAGACCCGCGCGCCGCCGGCTCCGGTGCCGGCGGTCGGGGCATGGCGCGGATTGATGGCGCAGGATAAGGCCAAGGAAATCGCGTTTTTCGACGGCCACGCCGCGGCCGACGACTACAACGTATTCACGGAAGCCTCGAACGCGTTGCTGATCGACAGCTTCGCGCGGCTCACCGGCCTTGCGCCGGGCGCGCGGGTCGCCGATCTCGGCTGCGGCTCCGGCCTGTTCACTGATCTCCTGCGTCAGCGCGGCTATCGCGCCGCCGGCATCGATATCAGCCCGAAGCTGCTGGACGTGGGCCGGCGGAAATATCCGGGTCTGGAGCTGATCGAGGGCGACATCGAGCATCTGCCGTTCAAGGACGGCGAACTCGACGGCGTGCTGCTGTCCGGGGTGATCCACCATTTCCCCGATCCGCGCCGCTGCATCGCCGAGGTGCAGCGCGTGCTGCGGCCGGGCGGGCGCTTCATGGCGTTCGATCCGAACCGCCGCAATCCGTTCATGTATCTCTACCGCGACCGCTCGTCGCCATTCTACAGCCCGGTGGGCGTCACCGAGAACGAGCGGCCGATCGTCGCCGGCGAGGTGGCGGCGCTGTTTTCCGCCGCCGGCTTCAAGGTCGAGACCGATTATCTGTCGGGCCTGTCGTATCGCTACGTCGCGTCGTCACGCGCGCGATTGTTTCTGCCGGTCTACAACTGGCTCGATTCCATGATTTTCAATCTGCCGCCGTTGGCTCCGATGCGCGCCTTCGTGCTGACATCGGGAGAGAAGCTGTGAGTCATTCAACCGCGCCCATTGCCGATCTCACGGTGGTCGGCGGCGCCGGCCATGTCGGGGTGCCGCTGGTGCTGGCGTTCACGAACGCCGGCTTGACCGTCAACATCAACGATCTCAACCAGCAATCGATCGCGACGCTGAAGTCCGGCAAGCTGCCGTTCATCGAATACGACGCCGAGCCGTTGCTGCAGGATGCGCTGGCCAAAAACCGGCTGGTGTTCTCGTCGTCGCCCGCCGGCATCAGCGCGCCGGGACCGGTGATCGTCACCATCGGCACGCCGGTCGATGAGTTCTTCAATCCGGTGCAGCAGGCGGTACAGGCCTGCATCGACTCGCTGCTGCCGCACATGGTCGACGGACAGTTGCTGATCCTGCGCTCGACCGTCTATCCCGGCACCACCGCGTGGGTGGACGAGTATCTCAAGCGCGTCGGCCGCAACATCAAGGTCGCGTTCTGCCCGGAGCGGATCGTGCAGGGTTACGGCGTCAAGGAATTGCGCGAGATGCCGCAGATCGTCTCCGGCACCACCCCGGAGGCGGAGCGGGAAGCGGCGGCTTTGTTCGCCAAGCTCGCGCCGGAGATCGTTACGGTGAAGCCGCTCGAGGCGGAGTTCGCCAAGCTGTTCAACAACGCCTATCGCTATATCGAATTCGCCGCGACCAACCAGTTCTACATGATCGCCAAGTCGGCCGGCGCCGACTACCAGCAGATCATGAAGGCGATGAAGCAGAACTATCCGCGCGCCCGCACCGTGCCGGGGCCGGGCTTCGCCGCCGGTCCATGCCTGTTCAAGGACACGATGCAGCTTGCCTCGTTCGCGCGCAACCAGTTCGGCATCGGCCATGCGGCGATGCACGTCAACGAGGGCCTGGCGTTGCACATGGTCGAGGATCTGCGCCGTCAGTTCGATCTCGGCGCGATGACCGTCGGTCTGCTCGGCATGGCGTTCAAGGCGGATATCGACGACACCCGCGCCTCGCTGAGCTACAAGGTGAAGAAGTCGCTGCGCACCGTGGCGCGCGACGTGATCGCCACCGATCCCTTCGTCACCACCGATACGGACCTCTTGCCGCTCGACGAGGTGATCGCACGCAGCGATCTGCTGATCCTGTGCACGCCGCATTCGGCGTACAAGGCGCATCCGCTTGGCGGCAAGCCGGTGGTCGACGTCTGGGGTTTCCTGCAACGCGCCAACGTCGTCTACTGACCGCATCCCTGGTCATGTCATGACGCCGCGGCTCGACATCGTCATCCCGGTCTACAACGAAGGCGGCGTCATCGTCCCGACGCTGACCTCGCTGCGTGCGGGGCTGAAGACGCCGTTCCGGGTGCTGATCTGCTACGACCGCGAGGACGACGATACGCTGACGACGATCCGCGCGCATCCCGATCTGATGACGACCATGGACATCGTGTTCGTGCGCAATGCCGGACGCGGCGCGCATGGCGCGGTGCTCACCGGCTTTGCCGCCTCGCGGGCGCCGCAGGTGCTGATGTTCCCCGCCGACGACGACTATAATGCCGGCATGCTCGATGCCATGGTGGCCAAGGCGGAGGCGGGTTGCGCCATCGTCTGCGCCAGTCGCTTCATGGCCGGCGGCTCCATGGTCGGCTGCCCGTGGCTCAAGGCGGCACTGGTGCGCGGTGCCAATTTCACGCTCTATCATCTGGCCGGACTGCCGACCCATGACGCCAGCAACGGCTTCCGGCTGTTTTCCCGCCGGGTGCTGGACACGATCGTGATCGAATCCGACCGCGGCTTCTGCTACAGCATCGAACTCCTGGTCAAAAGCCACCGTCTGGGGCTCAAGATCGGCGAGGTTCCGGCGCGCTGGTTCGAGCGGCAGGCGGGGCAGAGCCGGTTTCGTGTTCTGCGCTGGCTGCCGGCCTATCTGCGCTGGTATCTCTACGCTTTCGCCACCACCTGGTTGCGGCGTCCGGCCAGCACCGTCCCGCTTCGTTCCGACCGCGCCCTAACGCCGACCGCATGATGATCCCCGTTCCGAGCCTGACCCCGCGCCAGATGCTGATCGTGCTGCACGATCTCATCGCCACGGCGGCTGCGCTGATCGTCACCTTCGTGATGCGGTTCGACGACTACACGCTGGTGGACCGGCTCGGCAGCCTCGTCCTGTTTCTGCCGGGCATCCTGATCTACGCGGTGATCGTCTTCTTCATCTTCAAGCTGGAGCGCTCGAAGTGGCGCTTCATCTCGATCCCGGACCTGTTCAGCATCGTCAAGGCGGCGACCGTGCTCGCGGTGTCGCTGCTGATCGCCGACTACGTGATGCTGTCGCCGGCGTTCTACGGCACGTTCTTCTTCGGCAAGATCACCATCGTCCTGTTCTGGTTCCTGGAGATATTCTTCCTTAGCGGCTCGCGCGTCGCCTACCGCTATTTCCGCTATGCCCGCACCCTGCAGCAGGCGCGGGCCGAGGGGACGCAGCCGACCATCGTCATCGGCCGTGCGGCGGACGCCGAAGTGCTGTTGCGCGCCATCGAAAGCGGCGCGGTGCGCAAGATCAGTCCGGTGGCGATCCTGTCGTCGTCGTCGGCGGATCGCGGCCAGACGATCCGCAATGTGCCGGTGCTCGGCTATGCCGAGGATCTGGAGCGCATCGTCGCCGATCTCGCCAATCGCGGCACCCGCGTCGGCCGCGTGATCCTCACGCCGTCGGCGCTGGCGGCGGAAGAGAAACCGGAGCAGATGCTGATCCGCACGCGCCGGCTCGGCATTCCGTTGAGCCAGATGCCGTCGCTCACCTCGGGCGGGCAGGCGGTGCAGCTCGCCCCGGTGGCGGTGGAAGATTTGCTGCTGCGGCCGAGCGTGGAAATCGATTACGGGCGGCTGGAGCAGTTCGTCAGCGGCAAGGCCGTCGTCGTGACCGGCGGCGGCGGCTCGATCGGCTCGGAAATCTGCCGCCGGGTGGCGGCATTCGGCGCGGCGCGGTTGCTGGTGATCGAGAACTCCGAACCGGCCATGTACGCGATCCAGGAACAGCTCGCGGCGGCGGAAACGGCGGCCGTGGTCGAGGGCCATATCGCCGACGTGCGCGACCGCGCGCGCGTGATGGAGGTAATGGCCGCGTTCAAGCCCGACGTCGTGTTTCATGCGGCGGCGCTCAAGCATGTGCCGGTGCTGGAGCGCGACTGGGCCGAGGGCATCAAGACCAACATCTTCGGCTCGGTGAACGTCGCCGACGCGGCCGCTGCCGCCGGCGCCACGGCGATGGTGATGATCTCCACCGACAAGGCGATCGATCCGGTGTCGATCCTCGGCGTCACCAAGCGTTTCGCGGAAATGTACTGCCACGCCCTCGATGCCGAGCGCGTCTCGCCGATGCGGCTGATCTCGGTGCGGTTCGGCAATGTGCTGGCCTCGAACGGTTCGGTGGTGCCGAAGTTCAAGGCGCAGATCGAGGCCGGCGGCCCGGTGACGGTGACGCATCCG
>JAHBZF010000086.1 GCA_019635575.1 Pseudolabrys sp.
CGGCGGATGGTCCGGCAGGCTGACTGCGACGCGGAATTTCGGATCGTGGTGCGGGCCGGTCCGCGAAATCTCCCGATAGGCCGGCGTCGGCAGCCCGCGCGCCTGCGCCCACTCCTGCAGCATGGTCTTGGGGTCGCGCAGCGAACGCACCGGGCGCAACATGCGCGGCTTCCAGAATTTCTCGATCACCTGCGCCGCCGCCTTGTAGCCGCCATCGACAAACACCGCGCCGACCAGCGCCTCACAGGCGTCGGCGAGAATCGTGGTGCGCTTGCGCCCGCCCGCCTGCTGCTCGGAACTGCCGAGTTTGAGTTCGGGTCCCAGATCCATCGCCCGCGCGACATCCGCGCAGGCATCCTTGCGCACCAGATCGGCGAGCCGCCGCGACAGCTCGCCTTCGTTCGCCTTCGGGAAGGCGCGGAACAGCATGTCGGACACGACGAGCCCGAGCACATGGTCGCCGAGAAATTCGAGCCGCTGATAGCTGGCAATGCGGTTGCCGCCGCTCGCCGCGGAGATATGCGTCAGCGCCCGCTCGAGCAGCGTCTTGTCGGTGAACTGATAACCGATCGTGGATTCGACGTCGGTGCGAATCTTCGCCTTGCGGCTCATCGGACCATCGTGAACAAACGGCTCCAGCGCACCGAGATCGGCCAGCGCCAGAACTCATAGGCGCGCTCGCCTTCGTGAACGGAGAAGAAGATGAGCTGGGCCTTGCCGACCAGATTCTCGAACGGCACGTAGCCGACCTGAGAGAAGCGGCTGTCGGTGGAATTGTCGCGGTTGTCGCCCATCATGAAATAGTTGTCGGGCGGCACGGTATAGACCTGGGTGTTATCGGCAAAGCCGTTCTCGACCAGATCGAGCGTGTAATAGCTCACGCCGTTCGGCAGCGTCTCGCGCCAGCGCTTGACGTGGACCGGGCGCGGCCCCTCGTCGGTCTCGATGTAATCCTCGGCCGGCTCGCGCTTCACCGCCACGCCGTTGATGTGCAGCACGCCGTCGGTCACCTGGATCTTGTCGCCGGGAAGTCCGATCACGCGCTTGATGTAATCGGTCGAGGTGTCCTTCGGCAGACGGAACACGACGACGTCGCCGCGCTCCGGCGCCGAGCCGAGGATGCGGCCGGAGAACAAGGGCGGCGACAGTGGCAGCGAGAACTGGCTGTAGCCGTAACTGTATTTCGAGACGAACAGGTAATCGCCGACCAGCAGCGTCGCCTTCATCGATCCCGACGGAATGTTGAACGGCTGGAACAGGAAGGTGCGGATCACCAGCGCGATGATGAGTGCGTGGAAAATGACCTTCACGGTCTCGGCAACGCCGCCGTCTTTCCGTTTGGAACCGGATGTCACGCTCATCTCACTCTCTCATCTGGGAAATCGGCGCCCCGCGACCTTGTATCCGGTGCTGGAACACCGCGCAATGAACCGGGGTGACAATGCTGCCCCGCAGGCTTGGTGCTTTTTCGTGGCGGATTCACGGCCTCGTGATGGGATCGGACGCCGGCGCGGCGGGTTCGGCGGAAATGATGACGAACGCCTGCGCCATCGGGCCTTCGTCGGCGATGGTGAGGTCGATCCGCGCCACATGGCCGGGCGGCGTCATCGCTTCGAGACGGCGCAACGCGCCGCCGGTCAATTTCATGGTCGGGCGGCCGGACGGCAGGTTGACGACCCCCATGTCCCGCCACCAGACGCCGTTGCGGATGCCGGTGCCGAGCGCCTTGGCGCAGGCTTCCTTGGCCGCAAACCGCTTGGCATAGGTCTCGACGCGATTTTTTCGGCGCTCGGCCTTGGCGCGCTCCACCTCGGTGTAGACGCGTTGCAGGAAGCGGTCGCCATGGCGCTCCAGCACCTCGGCGATGCGCCGGACGTCGGTGATATCCGAGCCCAGGCCGAGGATCATGCCGACCTCGCCGCTTTACGGCCCCGCGCGATGGCGTCCTTCATCAGCCCGATCGCGCTGGGAAGGCCGTCGAACACCGCCTCGCCGATCAGGAAATGACCGATGTTCAGTTCGGCGATGGCCGGCAGCGCCGCGATCCGTTCGGCGGTGTCGAACGCAAGACCATGCCCGGCATGCACCTCAAGCCCAAGCTTCGCGCCGAGCGCGGCGCCCGCGACGATCCGCGACCATTCCACGGCGGCGCGATCCGCATGACCGTCCGCGAGCGCGTCGCACCACGCGCCGGTGTGCAACTCGATCACCGGCGCGCGCAACGCCGCCGCCGTTTCGATCTGCGCCGGATCGGCGGCGATGAACAGCGAGACGCGGATGCCGGCGCCGCGCAACTCGTCGATCATCGGCGCAAGCTGCGCGCGCTGACCGGCGGCATCGAGTCCACCCTCGGTGGTGCGCTCCTCCCGCCGCTCCGGCACGATGCAGGACGCATGCGGCGCGGTGCGCAGCGCGATCGCCACCATCTCCCGCGTCGCCGCCATCTCGAAATTCAGCGGCTTGTCGATCTCGGCCTTGAGCCGCGCCATGTCCTCGTCGCGGATATGGCGGCGGTCCTCGCGCAGATGCGCGGTGATGCCATCGGCGCCGGCGGCAATGGCGAGCTTCGCCGCGCGCACCGGATCGGGCAGACGACCGCCGCGCGCGTTGCGGATCGTGGCGACGTGATCGACGTTGACGCCGAGCCTCGGAACGGAATGCCCTGTCATGACTTCAGCTTCATTGGGATCAGCCGTTCACCCGTTCGACCTTGGCGACGACCGGCTTGGCGCGCAATTGCGCGATGATCGCGGTGAGGTGCTTGAGATCATAAACCGACAGATCGATGGTCATGTCGGTGAAATCCGGCGCGCGGCGCGCCATGCGGATATTGTCGATGTTGCCGTCGTTCTCGGCGATCACCTGGGTGATCTGTGCCAGCGAGCCGGGCGAATTCGCCGACTGCACCGCAAGCTGCGCAGGGAAGCGTTGCGGCGGGCCGTCATCATCCCAGCGCACGTCGAGCCAGCGCTCCGGCACATCCTCGTACTCGCTCAGTGACGGCGAGTGGATCGGATAGATCGTGATCCCCTCGCCCGGATTGAGGATGCCAACGATACGGTCGCCCGGCACCGCGCCGCCGTTCGGCGCGAACCGCACCGGCAGATCGGAGTTGATGCCACGGATCGGGATCGCCGGCGGACCGATCGGGTCCGGCGCGTTGCCGCGCGTCGGCTTGAACCGCTTGAGATTGAACCAGCGGCTGGCGCTGCTCTCGGCCTTCTTCTTGGCGCGCGCCGCGGCCAGTTCTTCCTTGAAATCGGGATACATCGCACGCGCGACGTCGGACGCCTTCAATTCGCTGCGGCCGACCGCCGACATCACGTCCTCCACCGACGCGCGCGCCAGCCGCGGCAGCGCCGTGGTGAGTTTGTCCTCGACGTAAGCAAGACCGGCGCGCTGGAACAGGCGCTCGACGATGCGGCGGCCGAGACCGGCATACTGGCTGCGCACCGCCACGCGGGTCGCGCGGCGGATCGCGGCGCGCGCCTTGCCGGTGACGACCAGCGATTCCCATGCTGCCGGCGGCGTCTGCGTCTTCGAGGCGATGATCTCGACCTCGTCGCCGTTACCCAGTTCGGAGACAAGCGGCGCGATCTTGCCGTTGATCTTGGAGCCGACCGCCGTGTTGCCGACGTCCGTATGCACGGCATAAGCGAAATCGATCGGCGTCGCGCCGCGCGGCAGCGCGATCAGGCGCCTTTCGGCGTGAAACAGAACACCTGATCGTGGAACAGTTCGAGCTTGGTGTGCTCGAGAAATTCTTCCGGATTCGAGCCTTCCGACAGCATCTCGACGGTGTGTCGCAGCCACGCATAGGCGCGGGACTCGCGCGCCAGCACTTCGGTCGGCGAGCCGAGTTCGTCCTTGTAGAGCGCGTGCGCGGCGATGCCGTATTCGGCGATCTCGTGCATCTCGAAGGTGCGGATCTGCAGTTCGACACGCTGCTTGCCGGGGCCGATCACGGTGGTGTGGATCGAGCGGTAGTCGTTGCCCTTCGGCGTCGAGATGTAGTCCTTGAACCGCGTCGGCACCACCGGCCAGGTGGTGTGGACGATGCCGAGCGCCGCATAGACCTCATCGATCGTCTTCACCAGCACGCGGAAACCGAAGATGTCGGACAATTGCTCGAAGCCGATCGATTTGCGCTCCATCTTGCGCCACACCGAATAGGCGCGCTTGCGCCGGCCGGTGACTTTGGCGGCGATGCCGCGGTCGGCGAGCTTGCGGGTGAGCTGGTCCTCGATTTCGGCGATCAGGTGTTGCTGGCGTCCGGCGAGCGCGTTGAGCCGCTCGCTGACCACCGCGTAGCCTTCCGGATTGATCTCGCGGAAGGCAAGATCTTCAAGCTCCTCGCGCATCTCGTGCATGCCCATGCGGCCGGCGAGCGGCGCATAGATGTCGAGGGTTTCCTGCGCGACGCGGATGCGCGATTCCGGCCGCATATATTGCAGCGTGCGCATATTGTGCAGCCGGTCGGCGAGCTTGACGAGCAGCACGCGCACATCGGCGGCGATCGCCAGCAACAGCTTGCGCAGGTTCTCCGCCTGCTTGGCTTCCTTGGTGACGAGGTCGAGTTTCTTGAGCTTGGTCAGCCCCTCGACCAGCATGCCGATTTCGCCGCCGAACAGTTCGTCGATCTCCGCGCGGGTCGTCGCGGTATCCTCGATCGTGTCGTGCAGCAGCGCCGCCGCGATGGTTGCATCGTCGAGCTTGAGGTCGGTGAGGATCGCCGCGACCTGCAGTGGATGCGAGAAGTATGGATCGCCCGAGGCGCGTTTCTGCTCGCCATGCGCCTTCATGGCGTAGACATAGGCGCGGTTGAGCAACGCCTCGTCGGTATCGGGATTGTAGCGGCTGACCCGATCGATCAGATCCGTCTGCCGCATCAGCTTCGGCCGCCGCTCGGCCGGCGCAGCCGGCGGCCGCGCCTCCCCGCCCGCGACCGCCCGCCCCCCGGAGGAACCGGGAGCCGGCGAACGGCCAAGATCGGTCTCAAGCGTGCTCATACGATACCCTTGCCGCCCGGCGAGTCAGGTCCGGGCGGATCAAAAAGACGATATCACAACGGTTTACCCTTCAAACAAGGGCGTTCTGGCAGCGCGGTAACCCGACCATGAAAAAGGCCCGGCACAAAAAAGGCCCGGCACATGGCCGGGCCTTGGTCTTCGGGTCGCGGCCCCTCTCTGGGGTGCCGGAACCTTATTCTTCCGCCTTATTCTTCCTCTTCGGGCTGCTCTTCCGGGGGCGCGAGGCCCTCGAGACCCTTGAGAAGTTCCTCTTCGGTCATGCGGTCGACCGTGACCTCGGTGTCGTCCGAATCGACGCTCGATCCGGGCGCGGCGCCGACCAGCGGCACGTCGGGTTCCGGCTCGTCGACCTCGACATACTTTTGCAGCGAATGGATCAGGTCTTCCTTGAGATCTTCCGGGGAGACCGTCTTTTCCGCGATCTCACGCAGCGAGACGACCGGATTTTTGTCGTTATCGCGGTCGAGAGTGATCTGCGAGCCCGACGAAATCATGCGGGCGCGGTGGCTGGCGAGCAGCACGAGGTCGAAACGGTTCTCGACCTTGTCAATGCAGTCTTCGACGGTGACACGGGCCATCGGCTCGGGTGCTCCTGAATGGGACGATTTGCGTGGATTTTGGCGTTACGTATCCCCACCCCCGGCAAAGTGCAAGGGCGAAATTCCCTCCCCGTGCAACCAAAGCTCGGTTGGCCTGCCGCCAACCCTCTGATATCGCATGGTTTCGAGGATCCGGGGGCGGTATCCTCGCAGACGCATTGCCGACGATCATTGGCCAAGGACCATTGCTGATTCCGCCACGCGGGCTTGTTCGTTTTGAACAGACCGCCGGCACCGACCACAACCCAGCGAGCTCACGGCGCCCCCGCGCCGCGCATCCCATTGCCCGCCCAACCGACGAAAGAGACGATCGATGACAGTCCCCGGCGAAAAGATCGCTTTGTTTATTGATGGCGCCAATCTTTACGCGACAGCCAAGGCGGTCGGCTTCGATATCGATTACAAGCGCCTGCTGCGGGAATTCCAGTCGCGCGGCTATCTGCTGCGCGCGTTCTATTACACGACGGTGATCGAGGATCAGGAATACTCCTCGATCCGTCCGCTGATCGACTGGCTCGACTACAACGGCTACAGCGTTGTCACCAAGGCGACCAAGGAATTCGTCGACCAGACCGGCCGCCGCAAGATCAAGGGCAATATGGACATCGAGCTGGCGGTCGACGCGATGGAGCTCGCCCCCAAGATCGACCACATGGTGCTGTTTTCCGGGGACGGCGACTTCCGCTCGCTGGTCGAGGCGGTGCAGCGGCACGGCGTGCGCGTCACGGTGGTGTCGTCGATCTCGACCCAGCCGCCCATGATCGCCGACGAGTTGCGCCGGCAGTGCGACATCTTCCTCGATATCGTCGAGCTGCAGGGCAAGATCGGCCGCGATCCCGGCGACCGCCCGCCGCCGCGCGAAGGCTCACGCGATCCGCGCCAGCACACACCGCAATTCCTGCAGCGGCCGACCCAGCGCAGCACGGCCCCGACTGCTGACGACGACGACTACGAGGACTGATAGTCTTTCCATCGTGCCGTCGCCGTCTCGCATCAGCGGAAAACCGGGTCCGGACTGTCCGCGCTGCCCTCGCCTGGTCGCATTCCGGGAGCAATGGCGCGCGCGCCAGCCGGACTGGCACAACGCACCGGTCGCCTCGTTCGGACCGCGCGATGCACGGCTGCTGATCGTCGGGCTGGCACCCGGCCTCCAAGGCGCGAACCGTACCGGCCGGCCGTTCACCGGCGACTGGGCCGGCGATCTTCTTTACGCGACGCTGATCGAATACGGCTTCGCCACCGGCGTCTATGACGAGCGGCCGGACGATGGCCTGAAGCTGGTCGATGCCCGCATCACCAATGCGGTGCGCTGCGTACCGCCGGAGAACAAGCCGACCACCGCCGAGATCAAAACCTGTCGCGAGTTCCTGACGCCGACCATCACCGAGATGAAGAAGCTGCGCGCCATCGTCACGCTCGGCCGTATCGGCCACGAAAGCACGGTGCTGGCGCTCGGCGCCGCGCGCAAGGCCGCGCCGTTCACCCATGGCGGGCGCGCCGAGATCGGCAAGGTCGCGGTGTTTTCCAGCTATCACTGCTCGCGCTACAACACCAATACCGGCGTGCTGACGCCGAAGATGTTTCGCGCCGTGTTCAAGTCGGTGCGGGATTTCCTCGACGGCTGACCGGTTCGGTCAGCGGCGCGGATGCGCCTTGAGCCAGGCGATCACGTCGCCCGCGTTCCGGTCCGGCGGAAACACCGGATAGAACACCTTGCCGATCACGCCGTCGTCGATGACGAGCGCCATGCGGCGCATCAGCGTCATGCCATCGGCCACGAAGGTCGGCAGCCGCATCGCTTTCGTCAGCACCAAATGCTCGTCCGACAACAGCGCGAACGGCAGATGCAGACGCTGCGCCGCCTCGCGCTGATAGGCGGTGTCCTGCGTCGACAGGCCGAACAGATGCCGCACGCCGAGTTGACGCAGTTCGGCATGATGGTCACGGAAGCCGCAGGACTGCGGCGTGCAGCCCCGCGCGCCGGGGATCGCGTCCCAGCCGGTGGGATTGGGGACGCCGGGAACGCCGGTGCGCGGATAAAGATAGACGACTGTGCGGCCCGGCAGCGTCGCAAGATCGACCGACGTGCCGTCGGTCGCGGCAAGCGTGACCGACGCGACGCGCGCGCCGGTGAGATGATCCGCCGACCCGTCATCGACGGGGACCGGCAGATCCTCCGGCAAACGGTTCGGGTCGGTCGCGATATCGCTCATCAGACTGCCTCACGTCGCCGCGCATGGCGCGACGGACGTGTCGGCCCAATACGTCCAAATCGCGCGGGTCAATTCACCGGGACGTTGGCAGCTTTCACCACCGGTTTGTATTTGTCGAGTTCGGCCTTGAAGAACGCGCGCGTCGCCTCGGCCTTGCCGCCGCCGGGCTCATACCCCTGCCCGGTGAGCTTGCCGCGCACGGACGGATCGCTCACCGCCTTGGCAACCGCCTGCTGCAGCTTGTCGACGATCGCCTTCGGCGTGCCGGCCGGCGCCACCAGGCTGTTCCAGGCTTCCATCGCGAACGTCGGATAGCCGGATTCGGCGATGGTCGGCACGTTCGGTAGCGACGGCAGACGGTGGTCGGCCGTCACCGCAATCGCCCGGAGCTTGCCGGCGGCGATATGCGGCAACAGCGGCGCGAGATCGAACTGCGCATCGACCGTGCCGGCGAGCAGATCGTTGGTGCCGGGCGCGCTGCCGCGATACGGCACCTGCACCGTCTCGATGCCGGCCTCCGACGAGAAATAGACCGAGCTTAAATGCTGGCCCGTGCCGGTGCCCGGATTGGCGACCTTCACGTGGCCGGGATTCTTCTTCGCATAGGCGACGAAATCGGCCAGCGTGTTGATCGGCAGCGCCGGATTGACCGCGAGCACGAACGGCGATTTCGCGAGCAGCGTCACCGGCTCGAAATCGCGCAACGGATCGTAGGACAGATTGGCGTAGATCCACGGATTGATGGCGATGACGCCGACCGGGGCCACCAGCAGCGTGTAGCCGTCCGCCGGGGAGCGCGCCACCTGCGTCGCGCCGATCGAGCCGCCCGCCCCCGGACGGTTGTCGACGATGAACTGCTGGCCGAGATCGTCCGACATCTTCTGCCCGATCAGGCGGGCGAGAATGTCGGCCGGACCACCCGCCGCATACGGCACGATGATCCGCACCGGCTTCGACGGATAGTCGTCCGACGCGAATGCCTGCGACATAAGCCCCGGCGCGATCAGCGCCAGCACGAGCCCGATGATACGCCACATGATCTTCATCCCCCTGTTGGATCGGCCGTTTCGCGACGGCTTCTGGTGTCAGACCGGAATGCGCCAGACGTTACGCGCGTGGTCCTCGTTCGAGACGTCGAGACGGATGCCGTTCGGGTCGTAGTATTTGCGCTCGGTCTTGCCGCCGCTCGCCGCACGGCTGTCGACGATCGATCCGAGGAACTTGCCGCCGCAGGCTTCGACCTGCTTGCTCGCTGCGTCGATATCCTTGATCTGGAAGCCGATGTGATGCAGGCCGACCTGCGCGTTCGGCGCGTTCTTGTTGCGGTTCACGTCGAGGATCGCAAGGCTCACCGTGCCGTCCGACAGCAGAATGCTGTTCGGGAACACATTGACCTCTTCGAGATCGAACGCCTTCTTGTAGAACTCCGCCGTTGCCTTCACGTCCTCGACCGCGATCGCGATGTGCCGCAGCTTCGCCATGACGTCTCTCCCTGTCGGTGAATGTGATGTCGATCAGTCTCAGGCTTTACGGAACGCCGCATGCGCCTCCGGATTGACCCTGAGACCGATCACCGTGTTGAACCGATTGTTGGCGTTGTAGATCGCGACGATCTGCGCCGCTTCGAGGATCTGCTCCTCGCGCAAACCGGCGCGGCGCAACAGATCGAGATAGCTCTCGTCAGCCTCGGTCGGACGCGCGGTGAGCCGCCAGGCGAATTCAGCCAGCGCCCGCTGCCGTCCGGTGAGCGCGGCGCTGCGCCAGTTGATGGTCAGCGTGTCGACCAGCGATTTATCGAGGCCGTGCCGCTGCAATGCGACCGCATGCGACATCACGCAGACGTCGCAGCGATTCTCGACGCTGACCACCAAAGCGAGCAGTTCCCGCTCCTGCGGCGGCAGCGTCGCGTCGTCGCTGCGCATCAACCGGTCGAGATAGCCCTGCAACAGCGTCAGACGGTCGGCCTCGATCGGCAGTTGGAGAAAATTGCGGACGAAGCCGAGGCGGCGCTGCGAATCGTCCTGCAGCGCCTTGACCTTGGCGGCGACCCTGACCGGCCGTTTCAATCGCAAGGACGACAATGCACCGTTGTTTTTGGCACCGTTGTTTTTGGTGCCCTTGTTTCGGGCTCCATTGTTTTTAGCCGTCGCGCGTTTCGCGCCCCGCGCGGCGGCGCCGCGCGTCCTCGAACCCGCCATCCCTGTCTCCCTCGCCGTCCCGGTGAAGACGGCATTTTACATTCCATTATTCAGAATGTATTTCTATTATTATTGACGGTAACGACGGCGCCGCCGCGCTGTCAACCGGCTCTGTGGAACGGATTTGTCCGGGGCGGCCGATGGACACGACACTGATCAAGGGACTGCACGTTCTGGAGACGCTGGTCACCGGCAGGGACGCGATGGCGCTCGCGGAAGTCGCTGCCGCCGCCGGCCTGATCAAGAGCAATGCGCATCGCGCGCTGAAGACGCTGATCCATTGCGGCTACGCGCGGCAGGACAGCGACGGGCGCTATCGCGCCACGCTGAAGATGTGGAAACTCGGCAGCCGCATCTCCGAGCAGATGGATATCCGCGGGATCGCCCGCCCGCATCTCCGCAAGCTGTCGGAACGCACCGGCGAGACCGTGCATCTGTCCGTCCTCGAAAACGGCGAAGTCACCTATCTCGAGAAGATCGACAGCCCGCATCCCGTCGCTGCCTATTCGCGGCTCGGCGGCGGCGGACCTGCGCATTGCAGCGCCACGGGCAAGGCCCTGCTGGCGTTCGCCAACAACGAGACACGGCAGCGGATCGCGGCGTCGCTGCGCCGCTTCACCGCCCGCACCATCGTCGAGCCGGCCAGGCTCGAGCGCGAATTGCAGACCATCCGCAAGAACGGTTTCGCCACCACCCGCGGCGAGTGGCACGAGGCCGTGTCCGGCATCGCCGCCCCCATTCTCGCGCAGGAGCATCTGGCTGTTGCCGCCGTCGGCGTCTCGGGATTATCGGCGCGGGTCACGCCGGCGAAGCTGCGCGAGTTCGCGCCGCATGTCGTCAATGCTGCGCAGGCGATCGCCGGCGATCTGGGTTAGCGGCAGGAGAAACCGCGACTAGCCGCGGTCGCGCATCAGCCGGCCGCGCTCGCGATCCCAGCTCCGCTTCTTCTCGGTCGCGCGCTTGTCGTAGGCTTTCTTGCCTTTGGCGAGCGCGATCTCGACCTTGGCGCGGCCCTTGTCGTTGAAATAGAGCTTCAGCGGCACGATGGTCATGCCGTCGCGCTCGATCGCGCCGATCAGTTTGCTGATCTGGCGCGCATGCAGCAGCAGCTTGCGCGGGCGTTTCGGCGCATGATTGAACCGGCCGGCCTGCAGATATTCCGGAATATTGGCATTCACCAGCCAGATCTCGCCGCCGCGCGCGTCGGCATAGGATTCGGAAATCGTCGCCTTGCCGGAGCGCATCGACTTCACTTCGCTGCCGGTCAGAGCGATCCCCGCCTCCACCACGTCGCCGATCGCATAGTTGAACCGGGCCTTGCGATTATCGGCAACGACCTTCGGTTTCAGCGCTTTGGAGGGGGAACTGGCCATGAATAAAAAGCCGGCGCGCGCATGCGAGCGCGCGCCGGCGATGTCTCGCTTACTTTGCTTTCAGGATGTCGCGGATTTCGGTGAGCAGCACTTCTTCCTTGGAGGGCGCCGGCGGCGGCTCCTCCGCCTTTTCCTTCTTCAACATCTTGTTCATGCCGCGGATGATCATGAACAGCACCCAGGCGATGATCGCGAAATTGATCACCAGCGTCAGGAAGCTGCCCCAGGCCAGCACCGCACCCTGCTTCTTGGCTTCGACCAGCGAGGCCGCGGTGACGTTCTTCGACAGCGCGATGAAGTAGTTGGAGAAATCGAGACCACCGGTGACCGCGCCGATGACCGGCATGATCACATCGGCAACCAACGAGTTAACGATCGCGCCGAACGCGGCGCCGATGATGACGCCGACCGCGAGATCGACGACGTTGCCACGGAGCGCAAATTTCTTGAATTCATCAAGCATGTGCAGTGTCCCTCAGTCCCTCAGTTGATGAGCCCGGCATGTACCATCGCGCTGCGGACCGCCGCCTTCGACGCATCCGCGAGCGGAACCATCGGTAACCGCACGTCGTCGCTGCACTTGCCGAGCAGCGACAACGCATACTTGGCCGGCGACGGGTTGGTCTCGATGAACAGATGCTGGTGCAGCGGCAGCAGCTTGTCCTGCAACGCTACCGCCGTGACATAGTCGCCGCGCAGGCAGGCGCTCTGGAATTCCGAGCACAGCCGCGGCGCGACATTCGACGTCACCGAAATGCAGCCATGGCCGCCATGCGCCATGAACCCGAGCGCCGTCCCGTCCTCGCCCGAGAGCTGGTTGAAGCCCGGCCCCATCGCCGCGCGCTGCTGTGACACGCGCAGCACATTCGCGGTCGCATCCTTCACGCCGGTAATGTTCTTGAGTTCGTAGAGCCGCGCCATGGTGTCGACCGACATGTCGACCACCGAGCGTCCCGGAATATTGTAGATGATGATCGGAATATTGATGGCGTCGTTGATCGCCTTGAAGTGGCGATACATGCCTTCCTGGGTCGGCTTGTTGTAGTACGGCGTGACGATCAGCACGCCGTCGGCGCCCGCCTGCTCGGCATGGCGCGACAGCTCGATCGCCTCCTCGGTCGAGTTGGAGCCGGCTCCGGCAATCACCGGGACGCGCCGCTTGGCCTGATCGATGCACCATTCGACCACCTTGCGGTGCTCGTCATGGGAGAGCGTCGGACTTTCGCCGGTGGTTCCCACCGGCACCAGGCCATTGGTTCCCTCGGCGATCTGCCAGTCCACCAGATCCCGGAACGCGCGCTCGTCGAGCGCCCCGTTTTTGAACGGCGTCACCAGCGCGGTAAATGACCCCCGGAAATTCGACTTCGCGTTGATGGTTTGGCCGGACATAGCTGCGTTCCTGCGTTCCTTCGCTGAGGCCGGACGGCGCGCCGCCCAGCTATTCGGCATCAATACCGGTAAGCAGCCATTGATGAAAGGGATCAATGGGTTTGATGGGAGTAACCACACTTTACGGAACCCGGATCGGGAATCGCCCACGCTGGAAGCTGCCCCGTTTTTGCCGCGGATTCGGGCTATGGGCGCCTTGGGCTGCCGGCAACGGCTCAAGGTAACCAAGTCGTTAGTGTTGTCGGTCAAGGTACCCACTGGCCGGGCGAATCCGGCTATGGTCTGGCGGAACGGGGCATCACGGGGTGACTGGCGGTAACGCACTGAAAACGATCGGCTTCCTGGGAACTGTCGCGCTCATCGGCGCGACGGGCGCGGCCTTTGCGGCGCCGCTCAAGGGACCGGTCCCGGTGCCACGACCCCGCCCTGCCGCGATCCCGAATGCGCCGCTCACGCTGCACGCGCCCCAATCCGCGGCGGAGCAACGGTCCGCCAAGCAGCGCGGCCTCGAAGCTTATGCCGCGGTCGGCACCCCGGCGCAGCTGCAACGCTCGGTCCTGCCGCGCGCCTTCCGGCAAGCCAGCCTGAAATTCGCCGCCGGCGCGACCGCGACGACCTCGGATTCCGATGTCGCCGCCGTGCGCCGCGTTCTGGAATTTGCCCGCAAAGGCAAGGATGCCGACGCGCTGTCGACCATGAACGGGATTCTCGACCCGGTCGCGCGCAAGCTCGCGGAATATCTCTACCTCCGCAGCGACCGCACCAATCCGAGCTTCGAGCGGTTCGAGGCCTTCGTCGCCGACAATCCGAGCTGGCCACATATCCCGCTGCTGACCCGCCGCGCGGAAAACGCGCTGTGGGATGACAAGCGTGACGACGCCACGGTCCGCGCCTTCTTCGCCGACCGCGAGCCGACCAGCGGCAAGGGCAAGCTGGTGCTCGCCCGCGCGGTGCTGGCGCAGGGCGACCGCGCGCGGGCGACCGCGCTGGTCCGCGATGCCTGGCGCAACGATGAAATGTCGGGAGAGGTCGAAAGCCGCGCGCTCGACATGTTCGGGGCACTCCTCACCGCCGGCGATCATCGCGCGCGAATGAATCTCCGTCTCTATGCCGGCGACAGCGAAGGCGGCCTGCGCGCCGCGCAGCGGCTCGGCCACAACGACGTGCTGATCGCCAAAGCCCGCATCGCCGTCGGCAAGAAGGGCGTCGACGCGAAAACGGCGCTCGAAGCCGTGCCGAGCGCGGCGCGGCACGACCCCGGCTATCTGTTCGCCCGCTCGCAATATCTGCGCAAGAAAGACGAAGCCGAGGCGGCCGCCAAGCTGATGCTCGACGCGCCCACCGACATCAACCAGATCTACGACGCGGATCAATGGTGGGTGGAGCGGCGGCTGCTGGTGCGCAAGGTGCTCGATGCCGGCGATGCTCGCACCGCCTATCGTCTGGCCGTGAACGTCCCCTCGCCGCCGCGCGGCAATTACCGCGCCGATCAGCATTTCACCTGCGGCTGGCTGGCGCTGCGCTTCCTCAACGATCCGGTCACCGCCGCCAAGCATTTCGCGCGGATTCCGGACGGCACCGACAACCCGCACGCGCTGTCGCGCGCCGGCTACTGGGAAGGCCGCGCCGCCGAGGCGATGGGCCAGAAAGCGCAGGCCCGCGCGTTCTACGAAGCGGCGGCCGTGCATTCGGCGACCTATTACGGCCAACTCGCCCGTGCCAAGCTCGGTCTCCCCGAAGTGGGGCTGCGGCCGGCGCCGCAATTCTCCGCGCAGGAGCGCGCCGCCAATAATCGGCTCGAGGTCGTTCGCGCCGTCGATATTCTCTACACGCTCGACGAGCGGGATCTGATCGCATCGATCATGGCCGAACTCGGTGGCCGCGCCACCGACGCCAACGGCCTCGCCGCGCTCGGCGAACTCGCCGAACGGCACAAGGACGGCCGCGCGCTGGTGCTGATGGGCAAAGCGGCGCACGGGCGCGGCTTGCCGTTCGAGCACTATGCATTCCCGACCGTCGGTCTGCCGTCCTACACCAATGTCGGCCCGGCGGTTGAGCCGGCGGTGACCTATTCGATCGCGCGCCAGGAAAGCCACTTCAACCAGAAGGTCGTGTCACCGGCGAACGCCATGGGCTTCATGCAGGTGACGCCGGCCGCAGGCCAGTACATCGCCAAGAAGTTCAAGGTCGTCTACGACAAGATGCGTCTGCTCAAGGATCCCATCTACAACATGCAGATGGGCGCGGCCGAGCTCGGCAACCTGATCAGCATCTACCGCGGCTCCTACATCATGACCTTCGCCGGCTATAACGCCGGTCAGGGCCGCGTGAAGCAGTGGGTCGCCGCTTATGGCGATCCGCGCGACCCGAATGTCGATCCGGTCGACTGGGTGGAGCGCATTCCGATCTCCGAGACGCGCAACTACGTGCCGCGCATCCTGGAAAACCTGCAGGTCTATCGCGTGCGGTTCGGCGGCGGAACGCGGCTGCAGATCGATGCCGACCTGCGGCGCGGCGGCGAGACCAACTGAGCGTGACGACCGCGTCTGACACGCCGCCTGTGTCCTCTCCTCCGCGCAGCGAAACCGTCCTCACCCACGATGGACTGCGCCTGCATGTCGCCTGTTACGGCAGCGAGCATCCGGGTGCACGCACTGTTCTGTGCTTGCCCGGCCTGACGCGCACCGGCGCCGATTTCGCGCCGTTGGCACAGGCGCTGGCCACCGATCCACAGCGGCCACGCCGGGTTCTCACGCTCGACTACCGCGGCCGCGGCCAATCGGATTACGACGCCAATCCCGCGAACTATACCGTGCCGGTCGAGGCCGGCGATGTGATCGGCGTGCTGCAGGGGCTCGACGCCGCGCCGGCGATCATCGTCGGCACATCGCGCGGCGGGCTGATCGCCATGGTGCTGGCGGCAATCCGGCCGGAACTGATTGCCGGCGTCGTGTTCAACGATATCGGCCCGGTGATCGAGCGCGACGGCCTGTTGCGGATCAAATCCTATGTCGGCCACATGGGCGTACCGCGAAGCCATGACGAGGCGGCTGCGACCCTGAAGCGTCTGTTCGCCGATCAATTCCCCAACCTCACCGACGCCGACTGGCACGCGGCGGCGCAACGCGGCTTCCGGCCCGACGGCGATCATCTGGTCCCGACCTACGATGTCGAACTGGCCCGTGGGTTGGATGGTCTCACGCCGGAGACGCCCTTGCCGGCGCTGTGGAATGAATTCGATGCCCTGCGCGGCAAGCCGCTGATGGTGATCCGTGGCGCGCTGTCGGACATTCTCTCGGCCGCGACCGTGGACGAGATGCGCCGGCGCCGGCCCGATCTCGACACCCTCGTGGTCGCGGATCAGGGCCATCCGCCACTCTTGCGCGAGCCGGACGTGATCGCCCGGATCGCGGCCTTCGCCCGGCGCTGCGACGCCGGCGCTTAACGCCTGCGCCCAATCTGACGCCCTGCTCCCGGATCGTCTCTCACACCGACACAAA
>JAHBZF010000087.1 GCA_019635575.1 Pseudolabrys sp.
GGTGGCCGGGCCGCTGAGCGCGGCGATGAGCGGAAAAATACCCCAGGTGATCAGCCAGGACATCGCCGCCGCAGGGGTCAGCCAGCGGCTGGCTTTCCAGATCCTGGCGGCGAGCCAGATGACATGTGCGGGACGGCTGCGGACGGAGCGGCCGATGTCCAGACCCAAAACCACGACGATCGCTGTGGCCGCGCCGAGGCCCGACAGCGCGACCGCCACGGGAACCGTCAGAAGCTGCAGGGTGGTCAACACCACGGCGCCGCCCAGCGACGTCGCCGCATATGCGACTGCCGCGGCGGCGGCGACCGATTGACGGTCCCTGATGTAACAAAGACGACGAAAGAACAGATAGAACCGTTGCAACGGATTGATCAGTGCGAGGACGACCGCCGGCCACGCATAGGTCGGGAATGTCTGTGACAGAATCAGCGCGGCGACGGCGAGCAGGGCGCTGCTCCCGAGGCTGAATGCGGCCACCACCCAGATCGCCGCGCGGTCGAGGCGCTGGCGGTTGCGGCGGCTGTAGCGGCTGACGATCGCCGGCAGAGCGTCGATGATCAGCGAGGTCTGGATGGCTTCGATGAACAGGGCTGCGGTCCAGACGACGACATAACGGCCAAAATCGTCGATTGGCAGCGAGACGGCGTAGAGAATGGTGAGGGCGAAATTGGTCGCGCTGTATAGCCCTTGATCCGCGAATGCGAACACGAGGCGCATCTTCCAGCGCCGCATGGTTGCCCATGCGGCAGAAATCCGCCCCGGCGGTGAGGCGAGCGCGGTCGCGGAAGGTTGCGAGCTGTTGCTCACCGCGGGATCACATTGGGCACGCGAACGCCCGTCAGCCATTGCTGCGCGACGCGCAACAGAAACAGCGGCATCTGGACAAGATAACGTCGCCACAGACGGGTCGGTTCTTGCAACAGGCGATAGGCCCATTCGAGCCGTGCCTGCTGAACCCAGTTCGGCGCGCGCGGCACGATACCAGCCATGAAGTCGAACAGACCGCCGACGCCGAAGCCGAGGTGGCAGCCAGTCTGTTCGAGATATTGGTTGAGCCACGCCTCCTGATGCGGGTTGCCCATGGCAACGAGCAGGATGTCGGCGCCGCTGTGTCTGATCTGCGCGAGCACACGCGGCAGATCGCACGGCTGATAGTAGCCGTGACATGTCCCGACGAAATCGTGTTGTGGCGCAAGACATGCGAGTCGTTGCGCGGCCTTGACCGCAACGCCGGGCTTGCCGCCGAGCAGGAACACGCGATGACGGTAGCGGCTGGACTGGAGATAGTGCGGGATGAAATCGGTCCCGTTCAGATTTTCCGGAAATTTCGTGCCGAACAGCAGCCGGCTGGCGAGGTCGACGCCGATTCCGTCATTGAAAACGATGGCGCGGTCGAGCGCCGACTGCATGTCGCGATGGGAGACTGTCGAATTCAGCGTATGGGCGTTGGCGAAAGCGACAACGGCCGGAGTCTGGCGCTCGTATTGCCGATCGAGAAGATCGACGGCTTGTTCGGCGGTTTTGACGAGAATAGGGACGTCGAGAATGGTCCGGACGTGTTGTCCGCTAACAGTTCGATAGAATTGCTCGTAACGCGCGTTGGCCGCTGGCCAATTGAACCCCGCCGCGGCGTCCATGGCTCTTCTGCGATGATCGGTATGGGCGTCGGACACGGTCTCCCAGTCCGACAAAAACTGGCGAGCGGCCGCATCGACATCCGTAAAATCCACCAGGGTGCCAAGCCCGGTGCGCTGGACCAGGTGAACATAGGGCGGGATCGCGCTCAGCACGGGCCAGAGGCCGGCCGACAGACCTTCGATCGCGACAAGGCCGAAGCCTTCGTAGTCCGATGCGCTCAGGAAGACGGAGGCCCGCGCCATTGCCTCGCGCACGGCGGCATCGGATGGATTCAGAACCATGCGAATTCTGCTGCCAACGCCAAGTTCGTTCGCAAGATGTTGCAGGCTTTCCGGCGAGACATCCCAGGGGCGCCCGGCAATGGTCAATGACCAGTCCGGGTCGTGGCGATTGATCGCGGCAAGAAACCGGATCGCGTGGTCGATGCGTTTGTTGCTGGAAAAGCGGCCGACGGTGATCATTGTCTTTGTCGGCATCGATGCCGATGCGTCGGCATATTTGTCGATGTCGACGCCATTCTCGATCACGCATAAGCCGCGGGAGCGAATCGTTTTGAACAGTCGCTTGTCCGATACGCTGACGGCGGCGATGCCTGAATATCCGCGGAGCGACAGCCGCGTGACGGTGTTGAAATAGAGCTTCTTTAGCCGGGCGGCGAAGTCGGTGTGGAAAAATCCGCCATGGGTCGAGAGCACCAGTTTGCGCCGATGCAGGAGCGCGGTCCAAGCGAGATAATCGCAAAAGAAATCGACGCCGTGCACATGGACGATGTCGGCATCGCGAATATGCCGGATAACGGAGAATGCGATCGGATAGCGTTTCGACCCCAAAAACGGAATTCTGACGATGTCGACGCCGTTGCGCTGTTCGTGTGGACGTAGGCGAGACCCATCCGGCGCATTGAACAACCGATCGAGCGTGACGACGCGGACTCGATGGCCGTTGGCGACCTGCTCCGCGGACAGCGAATCGACAACGCCTTCAAGACCTCCCACCGCAGGATGGAACTGACGCACGACATGGACGATATGCATGGTGATGTCCGATGTATCTGTGAGGGTTGACGTGCGCTGCGTTCCATTGTGCGACGGCGACGGAACTCCCGCTGCACTCTGCGCCATGAAAACGTCGCATAAATCCCGATGCTGCATGATCGCGATGTGCGAACTGTGATGTCTAATCTTGGCGTGAATGTGCTCGGCTGCTTGCGCATTATTTGTGCAGCCCATGCAGACGATTGAGGGAGTGGTGCACTGTCAGGTCGCATCCGACAACGGCATCGAAACGTCGCCCGGCATCATCGTTGCGGAATGCATCGCGAGGTTGTTGAGGAAAGACGGTCCATTCTTACGCGTGTTGTTGCGCCGATAGTCGGCGCGCTTGCGCTCGCGATGTTGTCATCCGGATCGTTCGCGCAATCCGGACCGCCCTATCTGACAGGCGTCAATATCGCCGGTGCGGAATTTAACGGACGCAAGGTTCCGGGAGTTCCAAATCGCGACTATTTCTATCCCGCGAAAACAACGATCGACTATGTCGCATCAAAAGGCATGACCAGTATTCGTGTTCCCTTTCTATGGGAACGGATGCAGCCGCAGTTGAATGGTCCGCTGGACGCGGAAGAGGTGCGGCGTCTCGATGACGTCGTTCGTTATGCCACCGGCAAGCGGCTTTATGTGGTTCTCGATCTGCACAACTACGCTTATTACCGGCAAAAGGTGATCGGTAGTCCCGATGTTCCGCCCTCTGTGCTCGCCGATATCTGGCGGCGTTTGGCTGCACATTTTAAAGACAATCCGCTCGTCGGGTTCGGCCTGATGAACGAGCCGAAGGGGCTGCTGACGGAAACGTGGCTGTCCGCCGCCAATGCCGCGATTGCGGCAATTCGCGGTGCAGACGCCGGCAACACGATCTTCGTGCCCGGAAACGGCTGGACCGGTGCGCATAGCTGGCTCAGCAGTCGCTACGGCGCTCCGAATGGCGACGTGATGCTTGGCGTGGTCGATCCGGCCAACAATTACGTCTACGAAGTGCATCAGTACCTGGATTCGAATTATTCCGGGACCCATGCGGCTTGCCGCAGCGAAACGGTGGGCGTCGATACGCTGCAGCTTTTCACGCAGTGGGCGCGTCAAAACGGGAAGCGCGCCTATCTCGGTGAGTTCGGTGCCGGTGCGGACCCTGTCTGCCTCGGTGCGCTGAATGCGATGCTGACCTTCATCGACGAGAACAGGGATGTCTGGGTCGGCTGGAGTTATTGGGCCGCGGGCGCCTGGCCGCCGAGCTATTTCACCAGTGTTCAGCCGGTGAATGGTGTCGATCGGCCGCAGATGTCAATCTTGCTGCAGCACCTCGGACGCAGACCGCGAGGGGCGAAAGCCGGGGCGGCGCGATGAGTGCCGTTGGCGTCACGAGCGGACGTCATATCGTGGCCCGGCGGTCATTCTGGCTGCAGCCGCAAACCCTCGCAATTTTCGTCGCGACACTCTTTAACGCCGCGCTCTGCTTCGTGAACACCATGGCCGGCGGTGTCGGCAACAGTGCGGTGATCGGATGCGAGGTTATCCTTATCGTCGCGGTGCTGATCTATGTGTTCCCGACGATCACCTATCCGCGGTTTCTGGCGATCGGAGCAGCCATTCTCTTTCTGACCGCATTGGCAGGCGCGCGCGCCGTGATCAGCGGCGGAATCGATGTCAAGCCGGTGCGCGATCTTCTGATCCCCATTGCGTTCTTCCTGTTAGGCGTTGCCGCGCCCGATCTCCGTCAGGCGGATCGGATCGTCAGGGCGATCGTCGCGATCGTCATCGCGGTCGGCGTCTTTGAATATTTGTTTCCCGAGGTGTTCACGCGCATTTTCAATGTTGCCGGATTTTATATCGAACGTGGCGCGATGGCGCTGACGCAAGCCCAGCAATCGTCCGATTTGTTTGTCAGCGGCATGCGGCCGGAAGGTGCGGCCGGCGGCCGCGGTCTGTTTCCGTTTCTTGGAAATCATCGTGTGTCGTCGATTTTTCTCGAGCCGATATCGGCGGGGAATTTTGGGATCGTGGTGTTTATTTGGGCGTTGACGCGCTCGCTGATGGAGCGGCGGATCTTCTGGGGTTTGTTTGTCTGTGCCGGGATCATTATCGTGATGGCCGACAGCCGGTTCGGAGCCAATTTCTGCGCTTTGATGCTTGTTTTGGCATTCCTCCCACCGGCGATCAGAAAACTCGTTGTCGTCATGTTGCCGGTCCTGGCAATTCTCGGCTTGCTGCTGCTGCCGGATGTTCTGTCAAATTATTTCAGGATCGATAACGGCTTTATTGGCCGGATCATCTTGTCCGGGAGTATCCTCGACAAGTTTACGACGCTGCAGTGGCTGGGGCTCAGCACGCCGGAATTTGTCACGTCGGATTCAGGCTATGCCTATACTTTAGCCGGCTTCGGCATCGTCGGCATCGGGTTGTTCTGGACGGCGCTAATGCTGCTCAAGGGCCGAAACGGTTCGTTCTATCTGATCCGCGATCTGGGTGCGGCCTATTTCGCGATTTTGCTTTGTATCAGCAATTCACCGTTCACGATCAAGACGGGCGCGCTCTTGTGGTTTTTGATTGGGGCGGTATCGCAAAATCGTCGCATACTGGTGAAAGCGGCTCTTCCGACAGGCAAACGCCCAGGAACTCGTGTGACCTCGATGTAGATCAAGCGCGGCGTTTCAACAGCCGTTTGGGCTATCCGCACTGTTACGATTAGCGCAATCTTACCTGCGCGGTTTCCTTGATGAGCGTTGCCTGTCTACGTTTCATCTTGAATATGCTGACGAATTGGTTCGCATGTGTGTTAGAGAAAAGGTGCGTGCTGCAGAGTCCGGTGGCGCGTCTATGCGATAGAGGCGGGAATGAGCGTCGCGTTCGTCAAAGAAGAGAGTGCTGAAGCAGCTTCGGAAACGGTGATTGGGGAGAGGCCAATCTCGCCGTACCCAAATCTGGTGACTGAGGCCGGATTTCGCCAATTGGAGAGCAACCTCCAGGCGGCTCTTGCTGCCTGCGAAGCTGCGGAAAAAATCGAAGACATCAATGAGCGACGGCGCCAATCTGCTCTGCCGTTGCGCGATGCTCGTTATTTCGCCGCGAGGGTGCGATCCGCCCGGATTGTCGAGGCTCCCGCGCGCAATGACATTGTGTCATTTGGCGCAACGGTCACGTTTCAGCGTAAGGACGGTCGTGTGCAAACATACCGCGTTGTTGGCGAAGATGAAGCCGATCCGTCTTCGGGCACCGTCTCGCATACCTCTCCAATTGTGCGAATGATGATGGGAAAATCGGTCGGCGAAACTACCGGAACTGGTCAGCAGGAAGTCGAGATTGTCGCGATAGCGATCGCCACACATTAAACGTTTCTGCCGTCACGCCTGAACGCCGCCGGTAACGTCGCTGACGCTGGAAATTTCTCCGGAGCGCGAAGCATCATAGCCCGGAATGCCGGCGGCCATCTGCTTGAAGGTGTCGGAACGCAACACGCCGACGATGTCCTGCAGATCGGCGCGCTCGACGGTCTCGCGCTTGGCCAGCAGGTAGTAGTTTTCCGCAAACAGCGGAATGAAATCCATCTTCAGTTTGCGCGCGGCAGCTTCGATACCGATGCCAGCGTCAGCGACGCCGCCGGCAATGGCAGCAGCGACCGCAAGATGCGTGAACTCTTCCGTATAGTAACCGTTGATCGCCGCGCGATCGATCTGCGCGTCCTGCAACATCCGATCGAACGCGAGATGCGTTCCGGAGCCGCGTTGCCGGTTGATGAAACGGGCTTTCTTGGTTGCAATGTCCTTTAAGGTTTTGATGCCGAGCGGATTGCCGGCCGCGACGATCAAACCCTGGCTGCGTCTGACGAAATGCACGAGCCGTTGCGCGCGCGGTTTGAGCCATGGCTCGTATTTGCGCAGCACCTCGCGGCCGAGCGGGCCTTCCGGAATATGGAAGCCGGCGATTTCGCAACGTCCCTTGCAGAGCGCGACAACGCTATCGAGGCTGCCGACGAACCGTACATCGAGCTTTGGCCCGGGCCGTGCGCGCAGGAACTCGCGCAGCTCCGCGAGAATGAGATCGTGGCTTGCATACATGGTCAGCGCCGGGGTCGGCGCGTTGAGAATCTCGTTGAGCTCCTGTTCGATCTCGGACGCGGCGCTTTCCAGATGCGGTGACAGTCGCGCGTTGATCCGCTCGCGAATCCAGAGCAGGCGCTGGCCGAGCGCGGTCAGTGTCGTGCCGCGGCCCTGTTCCTTGATGACGAGCGGCTGGCCCATGCGCTCGGACCATGCGGTGATCAGCCCCCAGGCTTGCCGGTAGGGAATGCCGACGTCCTTGGTCGCCTGGGTGAGCTTGCCGGTGCGCTGGATCGCGTCGAGCAAGCCGAACAATTCAGGGTCGATGGCCTTCTGCGGCCCCTGACCGGCCTTCCAGATCAAATCCAGGTCGAGGGAGGGGCGCGGTGCAGTCATTTATGCACATCAGAACATATTGAAGGTCGGCCGATGGCTCTCGTATAGCTCTTAATACCAAAGCCGCAGAGATATGTCTAAATAGACATATTTAAAAATCAAGAGAGCGGCAGGTCGGAGGAAGGCGTCGTGAGCCACCAGACTGCCGTTCGGAATGCTGTCACAGCATGCACCGTCATCGCCGAACAACAGGCCATGCCGGGCGCGGAAGCGGCGGAGTAACCGGTGCTCGATCCGATCCGTCGTGTCGAACGTACAGCGTGGCGGGCCGAGGGGCTCGCCGGCGGCGAACGCATGATTCCGGAAGAGGCCGCCATCGCCTTCACCTACAACGGCTCGTCTTACGCCGTGATGATGGCGACGCCGCAGGATCTTGAGGATTTCGCATACGGTTTCAGCCTGACCGAGGGGATCATCGAGTCCCCGGCCGAAATCGAGCGGCTCGACATCATCGAGCAGGATATCGGCATCGAGTTGCAGATGCGGCTCGCCGAGCCGCATGCCACCGCGTTCCGCGATCGCCGGCGCTATCTCGCCGGCCCGACCGGCTGCGGTCTTTGCGGTATCGAGTCGCTCACCGAGGCAATGCGCACGCCGTCCACGGTGAGTGACGAGATCGCCTTTGCGCCGAAAGATATCATGACGGCGCTCGATGCGCTGAACGTCAAGCAGACGATCAATCACGCGACGCGCGCGGTTCACGCCGCTGCGTTTTTCCGGCCGGGTCAGGGACTGGTCGCGTTGCGTGAAGATGTCGGCCGCCATAACGCGCTCGACAAGCTCGCCGGCGCGCTCGTCCGCGCGGGTGAAAAATCCAACGATGGCTTCTGTATCGTCAGCAGCCGGCTGTCGATCGAGATGGTCCAGAAGGCCGCTGCGATCGGCGTTCCCGTCATCGTCGCCATTTCAGCACCGACCGCGCTGGCGGTGCGCGTCGCCGAAAGCGCCGGTTTGACTCTGATCGCCGTTGCCCGCAGCGACGGGTTCGAGATTTTCACGCATCCTGACCGTATCAAGCGGGGCCGGAGTCTTCATGTCGCCGCTGGCTAACGACATTCGTCATGCGCTGCATGACGAGCGCACGTCGCGTAAGCACACGTCGCAAATGTGAAATCGCACATGCGTCCTGACGGCCTGACGGATTCGAAAGAATAGTTTGATCAAAAAGCGGGAGATCATCATGGGTAGACAAGGGAAGCAGAATTACACCCGGCTGACCGAGCCGCTCGTGCGCGACAACGGCGTATTGCGGCCGGCCTCATGGGATGAGGCGCTCGATCGCGCAGCCGAGGGCTTCCGTCGTAATCGCGACCTTCACGGTCCTGATGCGTTCGGCATGTTCTCGTGCTCGCGTGCGACCAACGAGATGAACTTCATCGCCCAGAAGTTCGCCCGCGTGGTGATTGGCACCAACAACATCGATTCCTGTAATAGAACCTGACACGCTCCCAGTGTCGCCGGTCTGGTGCACGTATTCGGAGCAGGCGGTGGGACCTCGTCCTATCGCGAAGCTGAGGACGCAGATCTGCTCGTTTTCTGGGGCTCGAACGCCCGGGAAGCGCATCCGATTTTCTTCCATCACGCACTCAAGGCGATCCACAAAGGCGCCAAGGTCTACGCGGTCGATCCGCGTCGATCGAAGACGGCCGAGTGGGCTGATGCCTGGCTTGGTCTCGACGTCGGCACAGACGTCGCGTTGGCCTACGGTATCGGCCGCGAAATTATCCACGCAGGCTTGGTCAACGAGGAATTCGTCGCGAACGCGACTTCCGGCTTCGATGATTACGTTAAGAAATGCGAACCTTGGACTCTGGAAGTCACGGCACGCGAGACGGGCGTTCCCGCTGAACTGATCCGTTCGCTTGCACATGACTATGCGAAGGCGGAGCGCGCGCAACTGTGCTGGACGCTCGGCATCACGGAGCATCACAACGGCACCGACAACGTGCGGGCCTTGTGCAATCTCGCGCTGCTCACGGGCCATGTCGGCCGCTGGGGCTCGGGTCTCGTTCCGTTGCGTGGCCAGAACAATGTCCAGGGCGGCGGCGACATGGGGGCTATCCCCAAGAACCTGCCGGGATTCCAGGACGTCGGTAATGCCGATCATCGCGCGAAGTTCGAGCGTCTGTGGAACGTCACGATGCCGCCGAAGTACGGCATGACGCTTTCGGAAATGATGCACGCGATGGACGAGGGACATCTCACCAACCTCTACATCATCGGTGAGAACCCGGTGCAGTCCGACGCCGACTCCAACGCGGTCGGCAAGCGTCTGGAGAACCTGGACCACGTGGTCGTGCAGGATATCTTCCTGACCAAGACCGCGTCCTATGCCGACGTGGTGCTGCCTTCCACGGCGGCGTGGTGCGAAAGCGAAGGTACTTTCACCAACAGCGAACGGCGGGTTCAGCTCGTGCGCAAGGCGCTGGAACCGCCGGGAAGCGCGAAGGACGACATCGAGATCATGCGTTTGATCGCGGAGCGTCTTGGGCGAGGTTGGCCACAGCAAACTGCCGAGCAGATCTGGGATGAGTTACGCGCGGTGTCGCCGCGGCATCACGGAATGTCCTATCGGCTGCTCGCGGAGCGGGGCGGGTTGCAATGGCCTTTCCCCGACGAGAACGGGCCCGAGTCGCCGTTCCTGCACGGCCGGCTCTGGGAGAAGGATGCCGAGAAGCGCGGACAACTGGCGCCGTTCGGCACGCCGAAACACAGCTTGCCGGTGGACAAGCTCGACGACGAATTCCCGCTGCGCCTGACGACAGGGCGGCGGCTGACCGACTACAACACCGGCGTGCAATCCGGCGGCTTCAATTCGCCGATCCGATTTGGCGCCTGCGTCGATCTCTCGCCGGAGGACATGGCCCGGCTTGATGTCAACGAGGGCGAGTGGGTGCGGATCAGTTCGCGCCGCGGCTCCGTGCTGGCGCCTGTGCGCCGGGAGCCGGGGCTGCGTCCCGGATTGCTCTTCATGGCCTGCAATTTCCCCGACGAAGTGGATGTCAACGCGCTCACCATCGAGGCGAACGATCCGATCTCCGGAACGGCGGAGTTCAAGGCGACGGCGGTCAAGGTGGAGAAGACCAACGAAGTCCCAACGTGGGAGAGAAATGTCTTCACCAAGCTCGGTCGCGAGAAACAAGATTTGGTGCCGGCGGAATAGGGTGGACTCGTTGTGGATTTGAAGTTCTCGAACGCCGAAGCGTCCACAGAAGAGCGGGATGCGGTCGATCGGCTGCTTGGAGCCGGCGAGGGTGGCTGGCACGGGGGCGAGCGCGACGAGCAGGACCATCGGCGCGCGCACACCGGCCACGCGGCACGGTCCCGCCGGCATTTTGTCATGGAAGCGCTGCACGCGGTGAACGACCGGGTCGGCTGGATCAGTCCCGGCGCGCTGAACTATGTCGGCAAACGGCTGAGTGTCGCGCCGGCCGACGTCTACAGCGTCGCGACGTTTTACGCGCTGTTCTCCACCCATCCGCGGCCGAAGCGCATCGTCCATGTCTGCACCGACATTGCCTGCATGGCGCGCGGCTCCAAGGACGTCTGCGCCGATCTCGAGAAGCGCCTCGGTCCCGCTTCGGCTGACAACGGCTGGAAGCACAGTCCTTGTCTCGGCGTCTGTGAGCGCGCTCCTGCCGCCATGGCGGTGGAGGCCGGCGACCCGCCGCATGAGCACCTGATCGGGCCCGCCACCATCGACGCGATTGCCCTCGCGCTCGAAGACGGTCCTGCGGCACTTGCCGCCGAGGCGCCGCCGGTCATGGCCGTTCCACAGGCCGGCCAGGACGGCCTGATGCTGCTTAAGCGCGTCGGCCGGGTCGATCCGGACAGCATCGACGACTACCTCGCGACCGACGGCTACGCCGGATTGCGGCGGGCATTCGAGATACAGCCGGGGCAGGTCATCAGCGAGGTCAAGGATTCCCGGCTGATGGGTCGCGGCGGTGCGGCGTTCCCGGCCGGCATCAAGTGGGAGAGCACCGCCAAGCAGCCTGCGACGCCGCGCTATCTCGTTTGCAACGCCGATGAGAGCGAGCCCGGCACGTTCAAGGATCGCGCCATCCTCGAGGGCGATCCGTTTGCGCTGATCGAGTCGATGACCATTGCCGGCTACGCCATCGGCGCGGAGCGGGGCTTCATCTATCTGCGTGGCGAATATCCGCGTGCACATCGCATGCTGCACAACGCCATCGACAAGGCGCGCGAGCGCGGCTTGCTGGGTCACAATATCCTGGGCAAGGGCTGGAGCTTCGAGCTGGAGATCCGGCGCGGCGCCGGCGCCTATATCTGCGGCGAAGAGACCGCGATCTTCAACTCGATCGAGGGCTATCGCGGTGAGCCGCGCTCCAAGCCGCCGTTTCCGTTCGAGGCCGGGCTGTTCGGCAAGCCGACGGTGGTCAACAACGTCGAGACGTTGTGCAACGTGCCGCTGATCATGCGGATGGGCGGCGCGCAGTACGCCAGGATCGGGACCGAGGGCTCCACCGGGCCGAAGCTGTTCTGCGTGTCGGGCAATCTCGTGCGCCCCGGCGTCTACGAAGTGCCGTTCGGCGCCACCCTCGGCGACATTCTCGCGCTCGCCGGCGGGGTTCCGCAGGGCCGAAAACTGCAGGCGGTGCTGCTCGGCGGCGCGGCAGGCGGTTTCGTGCGCGCTGACGAACTCGATATTCCTCTCACCTTCGAGGGCGCGCGCGCCAACAACACGACGTTGGGCTCGGGCGTGGTGTTGGCGTTCGATGATACCGTCGAACTGCCCGCCATTCTGCTGCGCATCGCGCGCTTCTTCCGCGACGAGTCCTGCGGACAGTGCGTACCGTGCCGGGTGGGCACGGTGCGTCAGGAAGAGGCGTTGCTGCGCATCGCGAACAATCGTCGCGACGCCGCTGCGAAGGGCCGTGACATCGGCCTGCTGCGCGATGTCGGCCTGGCGATGAAGGATTCCTCGATCTGCGGCCTCGGTCAGGCCGCCTGGAACGCCGTCGAGTCGGCCATCGATCGCCTCGGCGTCCTGGAGAAGAGCACATGAACGCGCCTTACCCGGTGACGCCGGTCCAGCAGGTCACGATCAAAATCGACGGCGAGGAGGTAAGCGTCCCGGAGGGAAGCACAATCCTGACCGCCTGCAATGCGGCGGGGAGAGACACGCCGACGCTATGCTACGGCGACACCCTTACGCCCAAGAATGCCTGCCGGGTCTGCATGGTCGAGCTGAAAGGCTCGCGCGTCCTCGTGCCGTCCTGCTCCCGCAAGGTCTCGCCCGGCATGGAGGTCATGACCGACACCGAGCGCGTGCGCCACAGCCGCCGCCTCGTGCTGGAATTGCTCGGTTCTTCGGTCGATCTGTCCACCACGCCGCGAATCCCCGAGTGGATGCAGCGATACGACGCCGACCCGGATCGTTATGGCGAAAGATCCGGCGAGAGCCTCACGCGCGATATCCACGAGCCGGGCGAACACCACGCCGGGAACGGCTACGTCGCGGCGACGATGAGCCAGCCGGACAAGATCGACAACGATCTCTATGTCCGCGACTACAGCAAATGCATCCTCTGCTACAAGTGCGTGGATGCCTGCGGAACCCAGTGGCAGAACAGCTTCGCGATTCAGATCGCGGGGCGCGGGTTCGATTCCCAGATATCGACCGAGTACGCCGCAGAACTTCCCGACTCGGCATGCGTCTTCTGCGGCAATTGCGTGGAGGTTTGTCCGACCGGGGCGTTGTCGTTCAAGTCCGAATACGACATGCGCGCCGCAGGCACCTGGGATGAATCGCAGCAGACCGAGACCACCACGGTCTGCACGTACTGCGGTGTCGGCTGCAATCTGAACCTGCACGTCCAGGACAACAAGATCGTCAAGGTGACCTCGCCTCACGATCACTCGATTGGCCACGGTAACCTCTGCATCAAGGGCAGGTTCGGTTTTGTGCACGTCCACAGCCGGAATGAGGACGAGCGCGGTTAGCGGCCTATAATCTGTTGACCGCCTCGACCGCCGTCCCGCCGGAGCGCTGCGATCGACGGGACGCCCATCAAAGCGAGCGTGATGCGAAGCTCGGTCCGGATCGCGTCGAGAATGTCGGTGATGCCGCGCTCGCCGGCCGCTGCAAGCGCAAAGGCATAGGCGCGGCCGAGCATCACGCCATCGGCGCCGCCGGCGATGGCTTTGGCGATATCGCTGCCGCGGCGAACACCGCCGTCCAGCATCAGGCAAAATTCGTTGCCTACAGCCTCGCGGATCGCGGGCAATGCACGGATCGTGCTCGATGCGCCGTCGAGTTGCCTCCCACCGTGATTGGACACCACCACGGCATCGGCCCCAGCGGCCTTGGCGCGCACCGCATCGTCCGGCGCAAGGATGCCCTTGATCACCAGCGTGCCGTCCCATTGCGTGCGGATCCACCCAATGTCGTTCCAGTTCAGCGATGGGTCGATGCCCTGCGAGAGATTGACCGCCTGTTCGAGAATGCTGCTGCCGAATTCCGGACGATCCGCCAGCGCGCGCACGCTCCTGCCGCCGCGCAGGATCTGGTCGGTGAGCCAGCGCGGCTTCGTTGCGAAGTTGAGTAGCATTCCCGGCGTGAGGCGCTTGCTGATGCGAAAGCCGTTGATGAGGTCGCGCTCGCGCACGGACGTCACCGCGCAATCCACGGTGACGACCAGCGCATCCGCTTTCGCGGCTTTCGCGGCGGCGATCAGTTCGGCGGTGAGGCCGCGATCCTTCATCACATAGAGCTGGAATTGCAGCGGCCCGTTCGTCGCGGTGCGCACATCGCCGAGCGAGGCGATCGAGAACGTCGAGAGGCAGAGCGGAATGCCGGCAGCGTGGGCCGCACGCGCGGCTTTCTGCTCGCCCTGGCTCGTATAAAGTCCGAGAAAGCCAACCGGCCCGAGCATGAAGGGCAGAGCGTATTGTTGCCCGAGATATTGTGCCGAGAGGTCCGGCGTGTGGATCCCGGTCAACACGGTCTGGCGCAGCGGCACATCGTCGAAATCGCGGCGGTTGGCGCGCAGCGTCGTCTCGGCGAAGGCGCCGCCATCGATATAATCGAACAGCATGCGCGGCAGCCGGCGCCGGGCGCGGCGGCGGGCGTCGTCCGCGTTGACCAGCGCCACGCGATTACCGCGTGATGTCGAGCAGATCGAGGCCGTTACGGCGCGCGCAGTCGATGGCGATTTCGTAACCCGCGTCGGCGTGGCGCATCACGCCGGTCGCCGGATCGTTCCACAACACGCGGCCGATCTTCTCGGAGGCTTCTGGCGTGCCATCAGCGATCAGCGCGATGCCGGAATGCTGCGAATAACCCATGCCGACGCCGCCGCCGTGATGGAATGAGACCCAAGTCGCGCCGCAGGCGGAGTTGAGCAGCGCATTGAGGATCGGCCAGTCCGACACCGCGTCGGAGCCGTCGAGCATCGCCTCTGTTTCGCGCATCGGCGAGGCGACGGAGCCGGAGTCCATATGGTCGCGGCCGATCACCACCGGCGCCTTGAGCTCACCGCGCGCCACCATCTCGTTGAAGGCGAGGCCGACGCGATGCCGGTCGCCGAGACCGAGCCAGCAGATACGCGCCGGCAGCCCCTGGAATTTGATGTGAGCGCGCGCCTGATCGAGCCAGTTGCCGAGGAATGCGTCATCGGGAACGAGTTCGCGCACCTTGGCGTCGGTCTTGTAGATGTCTTCCGGATCGCCGGACAGCGCGACCCAGCGGAACGGACCCTTGCCGAGACAGAACAGCGGCCGCACATAGGCTTCGACGAAACCCGGATAATCGAACGCGTTGGTGACGCCCTTTTCCTTCGCCATCGCGCGGAGATTGTTGCCGTAGTCGAGGGTGATCGCGCCCTTCTCCTTAAACGCCAGCATCGACTTGACCTGTTCGGCCATGGTCGCCTTGGCGGCGTCCGCGGTGCCGTTCGGATCGCGTTCCTGCCGCTCGCGCCATTGCTCGACGGTCCAGCCGGAGGGGAGATAGCCGTTCACCGGATCGTGCGCCGAGGTCTGGTCGGTGACCACATCCGGCACGATGCCGCGCTTGAGGATTTCGCGATAGACGTCGGCGGCGTTGCCGACGAGACCGATCGACACGGCCTTCTTGTTCTTGGTCGCGTCGGCGATCATCGCGAGCGCCTGATCGAGATTGTCGCACGATGTTTGCAGATAGCCGGTGCGCTTGCGGAATTCGATGCGGCTCGGCTGGCATTCGACCACCAGGATCGATGCGCCCGCCATGGTCGCGGCCAGCGGTTGCGCGCCGCCCATGCCGCCGAGGCCGGCGGTGAGCACCCAGCGGCCGGCGAGGCTGCCGCCGAAATGCCGGCGGCCGATTTCCGAGAACGTCTCGTAGGTGCCCTGAACGATGCCCTGCGAGCCGATATAGATCCACGAGCCGGCCGTCATCTGGCCGTACATCATCAGCCCTTTGCGATCCAACTCGTTGAAGTGCTCCCAGGTTGCCCAGCGCGGCACCAGGTTCGAGTTGGCCAGCAGGACGCGTGGCGCATCAGGGTGGGTCGTGAAGACCCCCACCGGTTTGCCCGACTGAATCAGCAGCGTCTGATCCGCCTCGAGCGCACGCAACGCATCGACGATCTCATCGAACGCTGCCCAGTTCCTTGCAGCTTTGCCGATGCCGCCGTACACGACCAGGTCTTCGGGGCGTTCTGCTACGTCCGGATCGAGATTGTTCATCAGCATCCGAAGGGGGGCTTCAGTCAGCCAGGTCTTCGCGGATCGGTGCCGGCCTCGCGGGCTGCGGACCAGGCGTGCGCTGGCGCTGTTCCGTGTTGTCATCGGAGGGACCTCGAACGGGGACGGAAGGCGCAGGATCGGCTGGTCATGGCGCGACATCCGGGAGCATGTCGGTGCCGACGGCCTCGGCCAGGAGACCGGATTGCACCAGGTGGGCTGCCATATCGAGGTCCGGCGAGAGGAATCGGTCATCGGCCAGTGGGGCAACGAACTCGCGAAGTCGGGCGCGAGCCCTTTCGAGCGGGTCGCTGGTGCGGAGCGGTGCGTGGAACTCGCAAGCCTGGGCTGCAACCAGGAGCTCGATCCCGATGATCGCCGCCGTGTTCCTGGCCATTTTGAGCAGCCGGTAGGCGCCATGGGTGGCCATCGAGACGTGGTC
>JAHBZF010000088.1 GCA_019635575.1 Pseudolabrys sp.
GTTGCGCGCGGCCCGCGTCGCATATCGCCGTTCTTCGTGCCGGCTTCGATCGTCAACATGATCTCGGGCCACCTGTCGATCAAGTTCGGCTTCCAGGGGCCGAACCTGGCGATCGCCACCGCCTGCACGACGGGGCTGCATTCGATCGGCCTGGCCGGCCGGCTGATCGTGGACGGCGATGCCGACGTCATGGTCGCGGGCGGCGCCGAGGCGACCGTCTCGCCCCTCGGTGTCGGTGGATTCGCCGCCGCGCGCGCGCTTTCGCTGCGCAACGACGATCCGCAAACGGCGTCGCGCCCGTGGGACAAGGATCGCGACGGCTTCGTGCTCGGCGAAGGCGCCGGCGTGATGGTGCTCGAGGAATACGAGCATGCGCGCCGTCGCGGCGCCAAGATCTACTGCGAACTGATCGGCTTCGGGATGGGGGCCGACGCCTTCCACATGACGGCGCCGAACGTCGATGGCCCGAAGCGGGCGATGCGCGCCGCGTTGCGCAATGCCGGCGTCAACGCCGATGCGGTGCAATATCTCAACGCGCACGGCACCTCGACGCCGATGGGCGACGAGATCGAACTCGGCGCGGTGCAGCGGCTGATCGGCAACGCCGCCGCCAAGGTGTCGATGTCCTCGACCAAGTCCTGCGTCGGCCATCTGCTCGGCGCCGCCGGCGCGGTCGAGGCGATCTTCTCGATCCTGGCGATTCGCGACGGGGTGGCTCCGCCCACCATCAATCTCGACAATCCGTCGGTGGAAACGCCGATCGACCTGGTGCCGCATACGGCCCGCAAGCGCGAGATCAACCTGGCCTTGTCCAACTCGTTCGGATTCGGCGGGACCAATGCCTCGCTCGTTTTCCGTCGTTACAATGGATAACCGGCCGGCGTGGTGAGGGTGGTGGTGTTCAACTCCACCTTTCGCCATAATCCCCTGTAGGCTGCCTCTGCGGTTCGCCTGATATCGTCGCGATGTCAGGGGACCGAACCAAGGTCCAATGATGCCAGCGTCCTTAGCGGGTCAGCCCCGGTGAATATCAATACGCCACCCGGTCCCGATGGCCATCGCCCGCTCGGCAATCTGCTGCGCAGTCCCCGAACCGCTTTGGAGCCGGAACGCGTGCCTGAACCGGTGATCCGCCGCTCGCAACGTGCCAAGCATCCGCTGATCGTCGCGGGCAATGCCATTTTCTCGATCCTCGCCGTGGTGGCGCTCGCCGCCGGCGGTGCCGTGTTTTACGGCAAGCAGAAGATGGAGGAGCCGGGTCCGCTCACCGAGACCAAGACCGTGACGATCTCGCGCGGCCTTGGCATCAAGGACATCTCCGACCTGCTGGCGCGCGAGGGTGTGATCGACCAGCCGGCGGTGTTCGTCGGCGGCGCGATGCTGCTCAAGCTGCGTGGCGAAGGGTTGAAGTTCGGCGAATACGAATTCCAGAAGCAGGCGAGCCTCGGTGACGTGCTCGACACCATTTCCGAAGGCAAGATCGTCCAGCACACGTTCTCGGTGCCGGAGGGGCTGACCTCCGAACAGATCGTCGCGCGCCTGCTCGAAAGCGATTTGTTGACCGGCAACATCAAGGAAATTCCGCGCGAAGGCACGCTGTTGCCGGAGACCTACAAGATCAATCGCGGCACGCCGCGTGACCAGATCATCCAGCGCATGCAGCAGGCGCACCGCCGTGTGCTCCAGGAAGTGTGGGAGCGGCGCAGCCCCGATCTGCCGGTGAAGACGCCGGAACAGCTCGTCATTCTCGCCTCGATCATCGAGAAGGAAACCGGCCGCGCCGATGAACGCAGCCGCGTTGCTTCGGTGTTCGTCAACCGGTTGAAGAACAGGATGCGGCTGCAATCCGATCCGACGATCATCTACGGACTGTCGGGCGGCAAAGGGACGCTGGGCCGGCCGATCCTGCGCAGCGAGATCGACCAGCCGACGCCGTACAACACTTATGTGATCGACGGCCTGCCGCCGGGACCGATCGCCAATCCGGGCCGAGCCTCGCTCGAAGCGGCGGCCAATCCGGCGCGCACCAAGGAACTGTATTTCGTCGCCGACGGCAGCGGCGGCCATGTGTTCTCCGAGAACTACGACCAGCACCAGAAGAACGTCGCCAAGCTGCGCGCGCTGGAGCGCGAGGCGGCCCCCGCCGCGACGGCGCCCGCGACGCCGGGCAACGGCCTGCGCGGCTCGCGCTGAACCGGAAATCCGGTTTCCCCCCGCGGAATCATGGATTATGGTCCGGCCACTTTTGGCCGGGACTCAGGATCAAGACACGGGACGCGATGATGGCGGTGTCGAGCATGACCGGCTTCGCACGCAGCCATGGCGCGAGCGGAGCCTATAGCTGGGCGTGGGAACTGAAATCCGTCAACGGCAAGGGCCTCGACGTGCGGCTGCGGATTCCGCCGGGCTGGGACGCGCTCGAAGGACCGTGCCGCAAGCGCGCCACCGAGGCGCTGGCACGCGGCACCGTCTACGCCAATCTGACCATCGAGCGTAAAGGCGGCGCGCCGACCGTGCGTATCAACGAGCCGGTGCTGGCGGCGGTGCTCGCCGCGCTGAAAAGCCTCGACGGCAAGATCGACGCGGCGGCGCCGCGGCTCGACGGCATTCTCGGCCTCAAGGGCGTGATCGAGGTCAGCGAGGAAGACGAGAGCGAGGAAGCGCGCGCCGCGGCGGAGGCTTCCATGCAGGCGGGATTTCATCAGGCGCTCGACGCGCTGGTGGCGATGCGGCGCGAGGAGGGCGCGGCGCTCTACAGGATTCTGACGGACAAGCTTGCCGGCATCGCCGCCTCGACCAAGGCGGCGGAAAACGCGCCGGGGCGCGGTGTCGAGGCGGTGAAGGCACGGCTCGCCGAACAGGTGCGCGCGCTGCTTGACCAGTCGGAGCGGTTCGATGCCGACCGGTTGCATCAGGAGGCGTTGCTGCTCGCCTCGAAGGCGGATATCCGCGAGGAGATCGACCGGCTCTACGCGCATGTGGCGCAGGCGGAGAAACTGCTTGCTGCGGGCGGGCCGGCCGGCCGCAAGCTCGATTTCCTGTCGCAGGAGCTCAACCGCGAATCCAATACGCTGTGCTCGAAGTCGAACGACATCGAGCTGACCAATATCGGGCTGGAGTTGAAAAGCCTGGTCGAGCAGTTCCGCGAGCAGGTTCAGAATCTCGAATGAGCAAACGACGCAAGTCCAGGCGCCCGCTGAAACCCAAGGCCGGATCGCAGGATTCCGCCAAGCGAATTCCCCGGCGCGGCATCATGTTCGTCGTGTCGTCGCCATCGGGCGCCGGCAAGACGACGCTGACGCGCAATCTGGTCAACTCCGACGGCAATCTCGAACTGTCGATCTCGGTGACGACGCGCCCGCGCCGGCCGAGCGAGGTCGACGGCGTGCATTATCATTTCATCACCAAGCAGAAATTCGCGGAGATGCGCCGCGCCAACGAACTCCTCGAGTTCGCCAAGGTGCACGGCAATTTCTATGGCACGCCGCGCGGCCCGGTGGAGCACGCGCTCGCGGCCGGCAAGGACGTGCTGTTCGACATCGACTGGCAGGGCGCCAAGCAGCTTTACGAAAAGATGCGCACCGACGTGGTCAGCGTATTCGTGCTGCCGCCATCGGCGAAGGAGTTGAAGGCGCGGCTCGAGCGCCGCGCGGAAGACAGCGCCGACGTGATCGCGCGGCGGCTCAAGAATGCCGCGCAGGAAATCCTGCACTGGGTGGAGTACGACCACCTCGTGGTCAATCGCGATCTCAACGAAGCCTATGGCGAACTGCGCAACATCCTGCGTTCGGAGCGCGCCAAGCGCGTGCGGCGGCGCAAATTCGTCAAGGCGACGGCGAAGCTGCTCGCCGATCTGAAATCCATCACCGGCGGCTGAGCGCATTCGCCAGCGCGACGAACCCCTCGACCGGGATCTCCTCGGCGCGCGCGGTCTCCGGCAGCTTTGCCGCATCCAGCAGCGGCAGCGGGTCGGTGCCGAGCGATTTGAGGCTCTGCCGCAGCATCTTGCGGCGCTGACCGAAGGCGGCGGCGGTCACCTGCGCCAGCAGCTTCACGTCGCAGGGCAGCGGCGCCGCGCGCGGCACGAGCCGCACCACCGATGAGGTGACTTTCGGCGGCGGCACGAACGCGCTCGGCGCGATGTCGAACAGGATCTTGCTCTCGCAGCGCCAGCCGGCGAGCACCGCGAGGCGGCCGTAGTTCTTGCCGCCGGGTGCGGCAACGATGCGCTCCGCCACCTCGCGCTGGAACATCAGCACCAGCATATCGAACCACGGCGGCCACGGCTCGGTGGTGAGCCAGCCGACCAGCAGCGGCGTCGCGATATTGTACGGCAGATTGGCGACGATCCGCGCCGGTCCGCCGCCGACCAGCGCGCGCATGTCAACCTCAAGCGCGTCGCCGGCGATGGTGTCGAGCCGGCCCGGATAATGCGCGGCGACCTCGGCGAGCGCGCCGAGCGCGCGTTCGTCGCGCTCGATGGCGATGACGCGGCGCGCGCCGAGCGCCAGCAGCGCGCGGGTGAGGCCGCCCGGTCCCGGACCGACCTCGACGATGGTCGCCTCGTCGAGCGGCTCGGCGGCGCGCGCGATCCGCGCGGTGAGATTGAGATCGAGCAGGAAGTTCTGGCCGAGCGATTTCTTGGCACGCAGATCGTGGCGGCGGATCACCTCGCGCAGCGCGGGGAGATCGTCGATCTGGCTCATAATGGCCTGCTCACGCGGAGACGGCGCGTTGCGGCGCGTGCTGCGCCAGCCGCTCGGCGAGCTTGACCGCCTCGATGAAGCTGGTCGGATTGGCGCGGCCGGAGCCGGCGACGGCGAATGCGGTGCCGTGATCCGGCGAGGTGCGCACGAACGGCAGGCCGAGCGTGACGTTGACCGCATGATCGAACGCCAGCGTCTTCACCGGGATCAGCGCCTGATCGTGATACATGCACAGCGCCGCGTCATATTGCGCGCGGGCAGGCGCGTGGAACATGGTGTCGGCCGGCAGCGGCCCACGCGCGTCGATGCCATCCTTCACCAGTTGCCGTACGGCGGGCGCGATCACGGCGAGATCGTCGCCGCCGATGGTGCCGTCCTCGCCCGCATGCGGATTGAGGCCGGCGACCCACAGCCGCGGCCGGGCGATGCCGAAGCGCTGACGCAGATCGCGGGCGACGATGCGGCCGATCTCGACGATCATCGGCGTCGTCAGCGTTTCCGCGACGTCGCGCAGCGGCTGATGGATCGTCACCGGTACGACCGCCAGTTCGGGCGACCAGATCATCATCACCGAGCGGGCGGGACCGGCGGCTTTCTCCTTGGCCAGTTGCTCGAGAAATTCCGTGTGGCCGGGATGGGGAAAGCCGGCGCGGTAGAGCACGTTCTTGGCGACGGGATTGGTGACGACGGCGCTGGCGCGTCCGGCGATCACGTCGTCGACCGCACGGCGGATCGACAAGATCGCGGCGGGCGCGCTGCTGTCGTCGGGCTTGCCGGGTTCGGCGGTCGCCGGCAGACCGAGCGGCACCACCGGCAATGCGGTGTTGAATCGGCTTGCGGCATTCTCCGGCGTTGCTTCCGCGATCGGGACCGACAGGCCGAGCGCCGCGGCGCGGCGCGCCAGCGCATCCGGATCGGCGATCACATAGAACGGCGACAGGGCAGTTTGGGCGCGCGCGCGCCAGCCGAGCAGGGTGATATCGGGACCGATCCCGGCCGGTTCGCCGAAGGTAACTGCGAGCGGAGCGGACGGCACGGCCGGTTACCGGCGGTATTCGATGATGGCCGAGCGCCGCGTTTCCTCGAGGAACTTCTTGGCTTCCTTGTCGAAGCGCTCGCTGAACACTTTTTCCTTGAGCTGGCGCTTTTCCGCCGTCTCGGTCTTGGTCGCTTTCTTTTCGCACAGCGCGAACATTTCCAGGCCCTGCGGCGTGGCGTCCGGCGTGCTCACCTGGCCGACTTCGAGCTTGGCGAGAATGTTGCGCAACTGCTCCGGCAGGTCGGCGGAGCTGCGCCGCACCGGTTCGCGCACCGCGACGTCGCGCAGGCCGCGCGCCATGGCGACGCCACGGGTGCAATCCTGGAAGCGCGCGCGGATCGCCTCGGCCTCGCGCCGCTTGCCGTCGATCACGGCAGGGCTCGATCCTTGCGGGATCACCACCATGATCGGCCGCAACGTGTAGATGTAGCCGGTTTCGTCCTGCTCCTTGGCGTTGTTGTCGCGCATCATGCCGGCGAGTTCGCCGTCGCTGACATTGAGCGAGGAGCTGAACTTGCCGCGGACCAATTGATTCCACAGCACGTCGGCACGGATGCGGTCCTTCAGCGCGTTCGGCGAGATGCCGGCGCGTGTCAGCGCCTGCGAGAATTGCTCGGGCGACTGGCGGGTGCGGGCGGCGATCTGATTGAAGCTCTGCTGCACCTCGGCCTCGGAGAGATCGAGACCATAACGCTTGGAGATGGTGATCTTGAGCTTGTCGTCGATCAGCGCCTTGAGCGCCGCGTCACGCGACACCGCCTTGCCACCCGAGAGGCGCTCCAGCTTTTCGCGCTGTCCGATGTCGAGTTCGGTGATCGGCAGGCCGTTGACCACCACCACCACCTGGGCGGCGGCCGGCCGCGTGCCCACGAGGCTCGCGCCGAATGCGACGCCGGCGATGGCCGCAGCCATGACGAAGCGGCGCAGCGTGGCGGCATTTCCGGGGCAGGTCGATGCGGACAAGATCTTCATACCGATACCGGTGGCGAAACTCTTGGACAAATTTATGGGCTGACGGCCTGGCTGACGGACGTGCCGCCGAGTGTCCGCAGCCCGATCTGGAACATGATGCGGTGATCGGCGGTGGCGTTGCCGCTGTAAGTATAGTCGGTGATGTAGTTCAGGGCGAGGATGAAGCAGTCATCGACATAGCCGAGGCCGATCTGCGTCTGGCTCACCTTGTTGGCGTTGAGGTCGTAGCGTGCTGCGCCGCTGATCACCCAGTTGGCGTCGATCTTGTAGGAGGCGCTGCCGAGAATGCCCTGACGGCGCTGCAGGAAGCCGAGCGCGGGCTGCGCATCATAGCTGCCGTAGAGAACGGTGGCGTTCCAGCGGCCGAGATTGGCGCGCGCCTCGGTTTCGAACCGGCGGACCGCAAAGGTACTTTCGTCGAAGCGGCCGCGCGTGGTGAACGCGTAGATGCTGTTGGGCTGATAGGTGACGCGGGCAACGTAATCGGACGCGCGGGTGTCGAGACCGCTCTGGATGCCGGTATTGGTGATGCCGCCATAGCTGAACGAGTTCTGGCCGAACAGGTGATACGATTGGCCGAACAGGGCGTTGAGATAGCCGGCCTGATTGAACTGCGCGGTGTATTGCACGCCGACATTGGCGCGGCCGCCGCCTTCGGCGCGATCCCAGCCGGTATATTTGTCGACGCGGAACAGGTTGCTGTCATCGAAGGTCAGGCTTTGCGAGTCTTCGTTGATGAAGCGCCCGGCGCCGGTCTCGTTCGGCCGCGCGATGATCTGCGCGATCGGCTCGAAGGTCTGCGTGCCCCACGACTGCACGTTGATGAAGGGATAGCGGTATTCGAGGCCGATCGTCGGCATCGCCCGGAACAGCGAGTTCTCGCCGGTCGGCAGGTAGTTGGAGACGCCGGGCTCGTTGCGGATCGAGCTCTGGGCCGCGTCGGCACGCAGCGTCATGAACGGCGTCCACACCTGTCCGAACGAGTCGGTGATGCTGCGCTTCCAGTTGGCTTCCGCCGAGAGCCGTGTGTAGTTGCCGGGCACGCCGCGCAGCAGGCAGTTGGCCGCCGTCTTGGCGCGTGGGTCGGCACTGGCGAGACAGGTGCCGTTGGCGATCGCCGTCGGACTGATGGCGTCGAAGTCGGCGCCGTTGCGGCTCAGGCTGGTGAAGTTGACGCGGTAGCCGAGTTCGCCGCCGAGCACCGGATTCTTGAACTTGTAATCGTAGTCGAGCACCGGATGCACGACCGGCAACTGGCTCTGATTGTCGTATTCGGAGAAGCCGTAATAGTAGATCGAGCGGACGTCGAAATAGCTGCGCTCGCCGCGTCCGGACAGATAAGCCTGCGACACGCCCTCGGTCAGGCTGGATTGCAGGATGTTGAAGCTGCTGCTGCTGCGATAGCGCGACAGGCTCGGCCGGTAATCCTGCATGAAGGTCTTGTCGGTGACGGCGATCGCGTCCCAGCCCCAGACCCATTTGTCGTTGATGGCGAACTGGCCCGACGATTCGACGCTGCCGCGGAAATTGCGATAGCCGGGCGTGGTCGTGCCGTCGGCGCGCTGGAACGGATTGAGATTGAGCTGATAGATGCCGGCGGCGCGGAATGCCAGCGAGCCGCTGTCGAAGCGCTGGCGGTATTCGCCCTGCAGCATCGGCCCCTGCTTGGTCGTGATCATCGGCGCGATGGTGGCGTCGTAATTAGGCGCCAGCGCCCAGTAATACGGAACCTCGACCGCGACGCCGTATTTGTTCGACGACATGGCCATCGGAATCAGCACGCCGGTCTTGCGCTTGACCGTCGGATCGGGCGCCGAGAGATAGGGCAGGTAGGCGATCGGCTTGCCGAAGAATTCGAGGTGCGCATCCTCGAAATAGATCATCCGTTCGCCCTGGTCGTGGATGATGCGCGCCGCCTTGACCTGCCACAGCGGCGGTTTCTTCGGGTCGTCGCGGCACGGCTCGCAGGCGGTGTAGACGCCGTTCTGGAACGTGGTGAAGTTGCCGGCGCTGCGCTCGGCGCGCTCGGCCGCCAGCCGCGTCTGATCCTCGGCTTCGAGACGCAGCGAGTCGACGAAGCCGTTGCGGTAGTCGTCCGAGAGATCGATGACGTTGCCGTAAGTGACCTTGCCGTCCGGCTCGGTGAGCTGGACGTTGCCCTCGGCATGCAGCCGCTTGGTCTTCTGGTCGTAGATGACGCGGTCGGCCTGCAGCGAGGAGCCGCCGTAATACATCTGGACGTTGCCGACCGCCGACACCCGGTTGTTGGTGTAGTCGTAGTCGATCTCGCGCGCCTGAAGCAGCATCTGATCGCCCGAGCCGGCAGGGCGTTCGGGTTTCTTCAGCGGCGGCGGGCGCTGCGGGAAAGTCAGGACGGCTTGGGCCGAAGCCGGGGCGAAGGGCGCGCAGACGGCAAACAGCGCCAGCGCGGCCGACATGACGGCCGACGCGGCGGTCAGCGACCGCCGCGACCCCAACCGTCGCAAGACGGATCGCAACAAGACGGGACGAGCGTGCAGCGGCGCAGCCATCACCCGTCCTCTTGGTACAATAGGGTTACACATCCAGCCAGACCCGCCATCAGCACCGGGAGCCACGCAGCCGCGGCCGGGTGCATCAGTTGGGCCTTGCTGAAGTCTTCGGTTACTTTGGAGAACACATAAAGCAAAAACCCGGCGCCAACGCCACTTAAAACCATCTTTTGCACGCCGCCGAAGCGGAAAAAGCGTAAACTCACGGCTGCCGCGAGGAAAACCATCGCCGCCAGCAGAAACGGCCGGGCCAGCAGCTTCTGATACTGGAGTCGATACCCGGCCGCGACCAGTCCAGCCGAGTCGGCGAGCTGGATATACTGGGGGAGTTGCCAAAATGGGACGGTCTCGGGGGTCGCAAAGCTTTCCCGGACCTGTTCCGGGGTGAGGTTGGTCTTGAGCGTATAGTTGGCCTGTGTCACCGGCGGGTTACCGGGGGCATAGATCCGTACGTCGGAGAGGTGCCAGACGCCGCTGCCGAGCACCGCGCGGCCGGCATCGATCCGTTCCAGATACTGGCCGGCGGTGTTGAAGGTGAACACCGTTACGGTGCCAAGCTCGCTGCCCTGGTTGCGGCTGGTCTTGGCGTTGATGATCGCCTGACCCTCCGCGGTCCGCTGCCGGACCCAGAAGGCAGCCCCCTCGATCCGCTGGCCGGCCGGGGCCTGGTTGAAGATTTCCGCCTCGATGATCTTGGAGCGTTCCTGCAACGTCGCGGAGATCGGATTGTAGATGGTGGTTGCGACAACCCCCAGCAGAAACGCCAGAACCACCGACGGCATCAGGAACTGCCAGGCGGACATGCCGGCGGAGCGGGCGACCACCAGTTCCAGCCGTCGCGACAGGCTGAGGTAGCAGGCCATCGCGCCGATCAGCACGCAGAACGACATGATGCGCTCGGTCACCTGCGGCACGCGGAAGAACGACGCCTTCGCCACCAGCAGCGCGGAGGCGTTCGGCGCGTCGGCGGCGCGGCGCATCAGTTCGATGTAGTCGAGCAACGCCACCAGCACGAACAGGCTGAAGAACACGCCGAGCACCGCGCCGAGAAAGCGCAGGCCGAAATAGCGCGCGAGCCGGCCGCCGAGCAGCGGAATCATGACGCGACCTCCGTGAGCCGGAGGATGCGGGGCCGCGCGCGATGGTACGGGGCGTTGGTCACGATGGGGCCAGCGCCTTGCTGAAACGTTCGGTGAGCGCGTTCATGGCATTGGTCACGAACGCCGGCGGCTCGATGATGAGGCCACGCGAGATCGCGTAGAGACCGAAGCCGATGGTCGCGGCGATGGTGACGTAAGGGATCGCCAGCGCGGCCGGAGTCTGCACGCCGAACACGGTGGCGGCGAAGCCGAGCAGGCGGAGCGTCGCGACCGCGCCGATCGCGCCGAGCACCGACATGCTGCGGCTCTGCCGCGTCGTCTGCGCCGGGCCGAGATAGGCGAAGGCGATGATGACGAATGCGATCGGATACAGCGGCGCGACCAGACGATCGTGCAGTTCGGCGCGGAATTGCGCGGGTTGCTCCTGGTACAGCGTGTCGGAGCGATCCGGGAACATCAGCTGCCAGATATAGCGCTCGCGCACCGAATATTTGATCGTGCCGGTCGCGCCGGTAAAGCGCGACAGATCGAACGCATAGCGGTCGAACACCACCACGGCGGGGTCGCGCTGCTTGGCTTCCTGGCGTTGCACGCTGCCGTTCTGCAGCAGCAGGAACTTGCCGTTGTCGTTCTCCAGCATCTCGCCCTTCTCGGCGAGGACGGTGACGCGCTCCTGCGGGTTGCGCTGATCGTCGACGAACACGCCGAGCAACTGCCCGCCGGCGTTGCGTTCGCGGATGTGGATGGTGAGGCCGCCTTCGACGGTGGTGAAGCGGCCGGGCTGCACCACATTGCTGACGAGGTCGGCGCTCACCGCGGTGAGCCAGTCGCGCAATTTGCGCAGACCCTGCGGCGCGACATAGGCGGACAGCAGCGCGACCAGCACGGCGACGACCACCGCGACATTGAGGAAGGCGCGGAACAGTACCCACGGCGAGACGCCGGCACCGCTGATGACGATCAGTTCGGAGTCGGTGCTCATCTTGTTGAGCGTGTGCACCACGGCGATCAGCAGCGCGATCGGCGCGATGATCATCACCAGGAGCGGCACGATCATGCCGGTGATGCCGATGAAGACGAGGACGGTCTGACCCTGACTGGTCAACAGGTCGATATCGCGCAACGCCTGCGTGACCCAGATGACGGCGGTCAGGCTGACGAGCACGATCGAGAACGCACCGAAGGTGGTGCGGAAAATATACCGGCTAAGTGACCCCATACGCGGTCAGCCATCCCCCATCAAAACCAGGCTAATCCCCTGAGCCTGCGGCGGATTCCCGCCTTGTCCCCTCAAGGTAAAGCAAATTCGCAGAAGCCTTTAAACGATCCCGTCAGAAAATGTCTGCCCCATGGCAAAGCCATTGATTATACATAACAAAAAGTAAACGCGGCGGGGCGGGTTCCGGGCCGTCCGGTCGGCCGGTGGCCGAGTCGCGCCGTTCACCCGGCTTTTTTCGGGAATCAGCCGGCCGGAAACCCTGATCCGCTTCCCCCGCGCGGTGCGGCGCGCCATATCAGGCGCTATCCTCCGAATCCGCCGGACGGCGTCCTGTTCCCGCCTGCCGTGTCCCGGCTCTGCTCACGTTCCAAAGGATCGCTGACGATGACTGACGCGCCCAAGATCGGTTTTGCTCCCTTTGCCGCGCCCGCGAAGGGTGCGCTGGTAGTGTTCTGCGACGATGCGCTGACCTTCGGGCCGCAGACCCGCAAGGCGCTGGCGCCGAGCGGCGATCTGGTGGCGCGCGCGGCGAAGGCCGAGCGGTTCACCGGCAAGAGCGGCTCGTCGCTGACGCTGCCGGTCCCGGCGGGTCTGAAGGTGACGCGGCTCGTCGTCATCGGCACCGGCAAGCCGGCGAAGCTGACGCCGCAGGACTTCCTCAAGCTCGGCGGAACCGCGCTGTCGAAGGTGCCGGTCGCGGAAGCGCAGGCGACGGTGTTCGCGGAAACGGCGGCGGGCGCCATGACCGCGCAGCAGGCGGCTGATGTCGCGACCGGCGCGCGGCTGCGCGCTTATGCGTTCGACCGCTACAAGACGAAAAAGAAGGATGACGACAAGCGGCCGGCCGGCGCGACGCTGACCGTCGCGGTGAGCGACGTCGCGGCGGCGAACAAGGCGCTGGCGCCGAACGCGGCGATCGCCGAAGGCGTCGTGATCGCGCGTGATCTCGTCAACGAACCGGCGAACGTGCTCTATCCGGAGGAGTTCGCGCGCCGCGCCAGCAAATTGCGCAAGGTCGGCGTCGATGTCGACGTGCTCGACGTGAAGCAGATGCGCAAGCTCGGCATGAACGCGTTGCTCGGCGTCGGGCAGGGCTCGGTGCGCGATAGCCGGCTCGTGGTGATGCGCTGGAACGGCGGCAAGAAGGGCGAGAAGCCGGTTGCTTTCATCGGCAAGGGCGTGTGCTTCGACACCGGCGGCATCTCCATCAAGCCGGCCGGCGGCATGGAGGACATGAAGGGCGACATGGCGGGCGCCGCCTGCGTCGTCGGCCTGATGCATGCGCTCGCCGCGCGTAAGGCGAAGGTCAACGTGGTCGGCGCCATCGGCCTCGTCGAGAACATGCCCGACGGCAACGCCCAGCGGCCCGGCGACATCGTCACCTCGATGTCGGGGCAGACCATCGAGATCATCAACACCGACGCCGAGGGCCGCCTCGTGCTGGCGGACGTGCTGTGGTACGTGGCGAAGAAGCACAAGCCGAAATTCATGGTGGATCTCGCGACGCTGACCGGCGCGATCCTGGTCGCGCTCGGCGTCGAATATGCCGGCATGTTCTCCAACGACGACCGGCTCGCCGAGCGGCTGACGGCGGCGGGGCAGGTGACCGGCGAGCGCGTCTGGCGCATGCCGCTGGGTCCGGAATACGACAAGCAGATCGATTCCCAGTTCGCCGACATGAAGAACACCGGCGGCCGCAACGGCGGCTCGATCACCGCGGCGCAGTTCCTGCAGCGTTTCGTCGACGACACGTCGTGGGCGCATCTCGACATCGCCGGCACGGCGATGGGCGTGCCGGCCTCCGACCTCAACCGGAGCTGGGGCTCGGGCTACGGCGTGCGGCTGCTGAACCGGCTGGTCGCCGATCACTACGAGGCGAAGCGGTAAAGGGGGCGAATAGCGTAAGTCACCACTCCGCGTCATTGCGAGCGAAGCGAAGCAATCCAGAAACTACTGAAAGAAGACTGGATTGCTTCGTCGCTGACGCTCCTCGCAATGACGCGATGCAAGGGGAGTGCGCGCAGGATGACTGAAGTTTTATTCTATCATCTGCAGGACACCACGCTGGAGCGCGTGCTGCCGCCGCTGCTGGAGAAGTCGCTGGCGCGCGGCTGGCGGGTCGCGGTGCAGACTGGCTCGGAGGAGCGCGCCGAGGCGATCGACGCGCATCTGTGGACCTGGCGCGAGGATTCGTTCCTGCCGCACGGCACCTGGCGCGACGCCGACGCCGCGGAGCTTCCGGTGGTGCTGGTGACGGACGAGTCCAATCCGAACCGCGCCGATGTCCGTTTCATCGTCGATACCGCCGGGCTGCCGGCCGACTGCGCGAGCTATGCGCGCGTGGTGATGGTCTTCGACGGCGACGACGACGAGGCGCTCGGCGTCGCGCGCGCGGCGTGGACGGACGGCAAGGGGCGCGGCTTCGAGATCACCTACTGGCAGACCGACGCGCACGGCCGATGGCAGCGGCGCGCCTGACCGCCGGCCGGGCACTCCGCGCGTTAATGATACGGTCTTTTTTCGTTGACCGGACCGCCGGTTAGCCACCATGGTGCCGCAAAGGGGTGGTGGAAGACGCTCGCGCGGGCGAAGGACATTGCCTGCGGCCGCTCTGCGCAGCGATTGGTTTCGGACGGCCGCCTGAACGGTCTTCCGACGTCGGCAGGTGCGGCGGCCGGGTTCAGAACTTCCGGAGTTGGTGTGAGAACGAATCTGGGCGCCCGGCGCAACGGCATCGCCGCGAAACACATCGCGATCCTGCTGGCGGCGGCTCCCATGCTCGCCGCGTGCGGCGGGCTGTCCGATTTCTCGCTCAAGGACCAGGAATGGTTCGCGCGCCCCGGGCGCATCTTCAAGGCCGGCAACACCTCGATCGAGACGCCGCCGCTGACGCCGACCAAGGAAGTTACCGCCAACGATCTGATCGGCGCCGACGGCTCGTGCGCCGGCATGCCGGCGCCGGCCGACGCCGATGCCGGCGCATCGTCCGAGGCTTCACCCGCCGCGCCGCCGGCGGTGACGGCGCCGGTCGCGCTCGGCCACACCGAATGCGATGTGGTGCGCGCGATCGCTGCTGCGCCGGACGATGTCAATCTCTCCAGCAACGAGCGCGGCGACCGCGTCGCGCTCATCACCTGGCGTCACGGTCCGCGGCCGGGCGCCTACACCTTCACCTCCGGGCGGCTGACCTCCATCGAGCGTGTCGACGTGCCGCCGCCGGAGAAGCCCGCGCGCGGGGCGAAGAAGAAGCGGTCGCAGGGCTGAAGCGTCAGCCGCCGGCCCGGTCCCGATCAATCCTTGCAGAATTGCATCGCCGTGCCGCAACGACGCGCGGCGTCATCCCGCTTCGTCGTAAGCCGCGCTCGCCGCGAGCCATTCGTCCTCGGCACGGGCGAGGGCATTGGCCGCGCCGGCGCGCGCCTTGGCAAGCTGCGCGGCCTGCGCCGGATCGCGGGTGAATATATCCGGCAGCGCCAGCGCCGTATCGATCTTGGCGATGATGCCGGTGATGCGCGCGATCTCGTTCTCGGCGTCGGTGACTTTCTGCCGCAGCGGCTTGTGCCTGGGCGATTTCGCGCGCGCGGGCTTGTCGCGCGGCGCCTCGTCGCGCTCGCGCGCCGAGCTCCTGATGCCGCGCGTGGTCAGGACCGAGCGGCGATAATCGTCGAGGTCGCCGTCATACGGCGTCACGGTGCGGTCGGCGACCACCCAGAGCTGCTCGGCGCAGGCCTCGATCAGATAGCGGTCGTGCGAGACCATGATGACCGCACCGGGAAAATCGTTGATCGCTTCCGCCAGCGCCGCGCGGCTGTCGATATCGAGATGGTTGGTCGGCTCGTCGAGGATGATCAGGTTCGGCGCGTGGAAGGTGGCGAGCCCGAGCAGCAGCCGCGCTTTCTCGCCGCCCGACAGGCTTTTCACCAGCGTGTCGCCGGCCTTGCCGGAGAAGCCGATGGCGCCGACGCGGGCGCGCACTTTCGATTCCGGCGCATCCTTCATCAGCCGGCGCAGGTGATCGTAGGGCGAGCCGTCGAGGTCGAGCTCGTCGGTCTGGTGCTGGGCGAAGTAGCCGACCGACAGCTTGTCGGCGCGCACCACCTTGCCGGAAAACGGCGCGAGCTTGCCGGCGATCAGCTTCACCAGCGTCGACTTGCCGTTGCCGTTGGACCCCAGCAGCGCGATGCGGTCGTCGGTGTCGATGCGCAGCGTCACGCGGTCGAGCACCGGCTGCGCCGGATCGTAGCCGACCGCGACGTCGTCGAGCGCGATGATCGGCGGCGACAGCATCTTCTCGGGGACAGGGAAGGCGATCTCGCGCACGTCCTGCGTCACCAGCGCGGTGACCGGCTTCATCTTCTCCAGCATCTTGACGCGCGACTGCGCCTGGCGCGCCTTCGACGCCTTGGCCTTGAAGCGGTCGACGAAGGCCTGCAGCCGCTTGCGCTCGGCCTCCTGCCGCCTGGCGTGCTTGGCGTCCAGCATCTCGCGCGCGGCGCGCGCTTCCTCGAACGCCGAATAGCCGCCCTTGTAGAGGGTGAGCTTGCCGCGATCGAGATGCAGGATCTGGTCGACCGAGGTGTCGAGCAGGTCGCGGTCGTGGCTGATGACGATCACGGTGCGCGGATAATGCGCGAGATGGTCCTC
>JAHBZF010000089.1 GCA_019635575.1 Pseudolabrys sp.
GAGAGCTTCGCCGAGCACGGCGCCAACAATATCCGCGACTTCTTCCGCATGTTCCTGCAGATGGCGGTGGTGTTGACCTATGCGGCGTCCTCGCCGGTGGTGAAGGTCGGCCGCATCGCCGGGCAGTTCGCCAAGCCGCGCTCCTCGCCGATGGAGAAGCGCGACGGCATTGAACTGCCGAGCTATCGCGGCGACATCATCAACGACAATGCTTTCACGCCGGAGGCGCGCATTCCCGATCCGCGCCGGCAGTTGCAGGCGTACCGCCAGTCGGCGGCGACGCTGAACCTGCTGCGTGCGTTCGCGAGCGGCGGTTACGCCAATCTCGACAGCGTGCGGCAGTGGATGCTCGGCTTCATCAAGGACTCGCCGCAGTCGCGGCGCTATGTCGAGCTTACCGATCGCATCTCCGAGGCGCTGGCCTTCATGCAGGCTTGCGGCCTCGATCTCGAGCGGCATCCGGAGCTCAAGACCACCGACTTCTACACGAGCCATGAGGCGCTGCTGCTCGGTTACGAGCAGGCGATGACGCGCATCGATTCCACCTCGGGCGACTGGTACGACACGTCGGGCCATATGCTCTGGATCGGCGACCGCACCCGTCAGCCGGATCACGCGCATATCGAGTTCTGCCGCGGCGTGAAGAATCCGCTCGGTCTCAAATGCGGTCCGTCGTCGAAGCCGGACGAACTGTTGCGGCTGATCGACATCCTCAATCCGGAGAACGAGCCGGGCCGCCTGACGCTGATCAGCCGGTTCGGCGCTGACAAGGTTGGCGATCATCTGCCGACGCTGGTGCGCGCGGTGAAGCGGGAAGGACGGGCCGTCATCTGGTCGTGCGACCCGATGCACGGCAACACCATCACCGCGGCGTCCGGTTACAAGACGCGGCCGTTCGATCTCATCCTGAAGGAAGTGAAGAACTTCTTCGCTGTGCATGCGGCGGAAGGGACTTATGCCGGTGGCGTGCATCTGGAGATGACCGGTCAGAACGTCACGGAGTGCACCGGCGGCGCCCGTGCCATCACCGATGCCGATCTGAACGACCGTTATCACACCGTCTGCGATCCGCGGCTCAACGCCGAGCAGGCGATCGATATGGCGTTCCTGATCGCCGAGCATCTCAAGGCGGAGCGGACCCGCGTCGCGCATCCGATCCCCGCGGCGTCCTCGCTGTAGCCGTGGCCGTTCGGCCGATTGCGGCGTTGCGCGGGGAACGGTAGGAGGAGGGCATGAGCAGCCGCCCCTCCGACCGCCTTGCGATCGCCATCGCGCAACTCAATGCGACGGTTGGCGATATCGCCGGCAACGCCGACAAGGTCCGCGCCGCGCGCCGCGAGGCTCGCGACGCCGACCTGATCGTGTTTCCGGAACTGTTCCTGTCGGGCTATCCGCCGGAAGACCTGGTGCTCAAGCCGGCGTTTCAAGCCGCTTGTCGCGAAACCATCGAAACCCTGGCGCGCGAGACCGCTGATGGCGGTCCGGCGGCGCTGGTTGGCCTGCCGTGGCGGCAGGACGGCAAGCTCTACAATGCGGTCGCCTTAATCGACGGCGGCAAGATCACCGCGCTGCGGTTCAAGGTCGATCTGCCCAATTACGGCGTGTTCGACGAGAAGCGCATATTCTCGGCGGGGCCGCTGCCCGGCCCTGTCGGGTTTCGCGGCGTGCGGATCGGTATGCCGATCTGCGAGGATATCTGGGGTCCCGATCCGGTCGAATGTATTGCCGAAACGGGCGGGGAAATCCTGCTGGTGCCGAATGGCTCGCCGTATCGACGCGGCGTCGTCGACGAGCGCCTGAATGTTGCCGTCTCGCGCGTCGTCGAGTCCGGTCTGCCGCTGCTTTACGTCAATCAGATGGGCGGCCAGGACGAACTGGTGTTCGAGGGCGCTTCGTTTGTTCTCAACGCCGACAAGTCGTTTGCCATTCAACTGCCGGCGTTCCGCGAATGCGTGGTGACGACGCAGTGGCGCCGCACGCCGGACGGCTGGCGATGTGAGCCGCAGCCGCTCGCGGCGATGGACGAGGGCGACAAGGTCGATTACGCCGCCTGCGTGCTCGGCCTGCGCGACTATGTCGGCAAGAACGGTTTCAAGGGCGTGGTGCTCGGTCTGTCCGGCGGCATCGATTCCGCGTTGTGCGCGGCAATCGCCGTCGATGCACTCGGAGCGGAGCGTGTGCGCTGCGTGATGCTGCCGTACAAATATACGGCGACGGAATCGCTCACCGACGCGGCGGCCTGCGCCAGGGCGCTCGGCGTGACATACGACGTGGTGCCGATCGCGGACGCTGTCGAAGGTTTGACGGCATCGCTAGCGCCGATGTTGGCTGGTACTCAGCGTGATGTCACCGAGGAGAATCTGCAGTCGCGCGCACGCGGCACCATGCTGATGGCCATCTCCAACAAATTCGGCCTGATGGTGGTGACGACCGGCAACAAATCGGAAATGTCGGTCGGTTACGCCACGCTCTACGGCGACATGAATGGCGGCTTCAACCCGATCAAGGATCTCTACAAGACCGAGGTGTTCCGGTTGTCGCGGCTGCGCAATGCGTGGAAGCCCGACGGTGCACGCGGCCCGGACGGCGTGGTGATCCCGGAGAATATCCTGGTGCGCCCGCCGAGCGCGGAACTGCGCGAGAACCAGAAGGACGAGGACTCGCTTCCGCCTTATGACGTTCTCGATGCGATCCTGCGGCGTCTCGTGGAGGGTGAGGAGCCGGTCGCCGCGATCGTTGGCACGGGCTATGACCGCGACACCGTGCTGCGCGTCGATCGCCTATTGAATATCGCGGAATACAAGCGGCGGCAGGCGGCGCCGGGTGTGAAAGTGACGCTGAAGAATTTCGGCCGCGATCGCCGCTATCCGATCACCAACCGCTATCGCGACACAGGCGCGCCGTTGCCGCAGCCGGATGAGACTGTTCTGGTTGCGCAGCCGTCAACCGCCGCCGGCGTCGATGTCTAGCTGAACCTTCCGGCTACCGCGTCGGCATGAACTGCGGGCCGACCGAGCGAACTCCTGAACGACCATTGTCGCCGGAATCGTCCCGGCTTGGTTCGGCAGTAGCCGGCGTCGCGTCGGCCTGTGCCGCGCGTCCTGCCGGCGCGCGGATCGGGCGCCCACGCGAATCCCGCGGCAGCGCCATCTGTTTCGCGCGCTCCTGGGTGACCACCACGTCGCCTTGTTCGAGCGCGTCGCCGGTCTGCTTCAGCGCATCGGCCCAGCTCTGGCCGGCCTGACGACAACTGCAGGCCTTGTCATATTGCTGGCGATAGCGGAATGCGGTCGGCAAACTGCTGTAAGGCGCGCCACTCAGCGACACCGCCTGCGCCACGTCTTCTCCGGGATTGCGATAGGTGTAGAGCGACACCTGTGCCGCGGGACAGGTCCGCTGGCAGGTCTGTTCGTCGTCGCGGAAGCGCGCCGGGCTGGTGGCATACGAGATCGGATAATAATAGCCATCGCAGGTACGCACGCAGATGGTTCGGAACGTGCCGCTGGCACCGTCCGCCGTCGAGTAACCGCCGCTGCCTCCTGAATTTCCACCGAACAGGCTATCGAGGAAATTCCGCGGCGCGGCGGCACTACGATATTGCGGGCCGCAATTGTTGTCGCCGAGCGCCATCAGCACATTGCGGCGTTGTTCCGCGCGGTCGAGATTGCCGTCGAACTGCTGCATCTCGCCGCGCATGCGGGTGATCTGGCCGCGCGTCTGCTCGATCTGCCGGTTGAGGCCGTCGCATTGCGGCGCCGGCGTCTGGAAGATCGAGAACAGGCCGGAACTGCCGCAATCGAGGCGGCGTGCCTGCGCCGTCAGCCGGTCGAGTTCGAACTGTTGCCGGTTGAGCGTCTCGTCATAGCGGCGCAGTTGCTCGGCGCGCGCCGGGTCCGCGCCACCGCGATCGATGGCGGCCAGCTGCGCTTCAAGCCGCTGACAGAATGGATTGGGTGCTTGTGCGGCGGCGTCTGCCGCGGTGAGCAGGCAGATGGCGGCAGCGGTCAGTCGGACAAGACGATTCATTGATAGCGGGGATCCCAATGCGCCGGCAATCTAGCGGCAATCCCCCGTCAGCGCCACACGCGGTTCAGGAAATTCGGCGTGATTCCGCCCGCAGGTTCCACAGAATCCCGGCCAGGATCACGAGGACGCCGACAAAAACCCAGACGTCGAGCCGTTCATTGAAGAACATCCAGCCGACTACCGCGATCAGTGGAACGCGCAGGAAATCGAGCGGTACCACCAGCGTGGCATCGCCGGCGCGGAACGCGTTGCTGAGACACAGATGCGACGTCGCGCCGCTGACGCCGAGCGCGATGGCCGCCGGAATGTCGGAAGCTGGAAGCCGCAACAGGAACAACGGATCGCTGCCCAGCATCCCGATCGGAAACTGGATCACCATCATCCAGAAGATGATCGCGAATGTCGTCTGTGTTTTTGTCAGCATCTTGGTCGAGATGTAGACGCAGGCATAGCCGAGCGACGCGAGGAGAACGAACAGCGCCGCCGGGTTGAATGCCTCGATGCCCGGACGCAGGATGATCAGCACGCCAAGAAGGCCGAGCACGATGACGCCGATCCGGCTCTTGGTCAGCTTCTCGCCGAGAATCCACACCGCGAGCAGCGCCGTCCAGGCCGGTGCGATGAATTCCAGCGCGAACACGGTGGCGAACGGCAGCAGGGTCAACCCGGTCGCCCACAGATACTGCGCGACAAAGTGGATGCCGTTGCGGAAGAGCGTCAATCGCATCCGTTGCGGACGGATTTGTGTTCGGAACGGCGGGTGCACCGCCAGCAGCGTGAGCATGATTATCAGGCCGAGCAGGCTGCGGACCGTCAGCACTTCGAACAGATTGAGGTTCGCGCTCAACAGGCGGATCGAGATCGCCATCGCCGAGAACGACAACAAGCCGCCGGTCATCCACAAAACGACGCGCACGATCGGATTGGTGGCCACTTCGCGACGGTCCCGGCAAAAGATCGGTGAGAAGGATCGATTGCTTACCAGCGCTGGCGCCGGGCGTCACCCTCGGTTGTAGCGAGGGGAGCTATTCGTTTTTCGCGCGACCGTTTCCAGCCAAGGCACGCGACCGCTCGGTGAGCTTGCGCAAGGCGCGGTCGAATGCCGCTCGCTCCGTGGGTTCGAGCGCATCGAGCAGCGCACGCGAGAAATTCAGCGCGGCAGGGACCAGATCCTGATAAACGCGGCGTCCGGTCGGTGTCAGCGACAACAGCGCCTCGCGCAAATCCTGCCGGTTGGCCTTGCGGGCGACGAGTTTGCGTTCCTGCAGCAAGGCGACCGCGCGGGACACCTTGGTCTTGTGCATGTGGCTGTGTTCGCCAACGGCTTTGCCGGTCATTTCGCCGTATTGCCCGAGCGTGACCAACACCCGCCATTCCGGAACGCTGATCCCGTAGCGCGGCGCATAGGTTTCCGAGAGTGCCTGCGAGGACAGCGCCGCGGCGACATTGAGCCGGTACGGGAGGAAGTCCTCCAGTTTCAGCTCAGCCGTTTCGGATGTCCCTTCGGTCATGTCCGCCAAGCCCATTTCGACGAGCCCGTCCTACGATGCCGTCGTTCGAATACGGCAGGCTGAAGCCAGCCGCGACGAGGGACCATGGCGGAAGTCGTGTGGCTCCGCAACGCGGGCGGCTGGTGGCGCCCCCTTGTCAGGACGGGCGGGGTTCCTCGCTGCCGGGCACCGCATGCGGGCTGCTGCGATGCCAGAGGACGGTCATCGTGGCGAGCAGGGCGAATAGAAGCAGCAGTTTCATACGCACGTCCCAAAATCAGTCGTGGCCCCGCTTGCGGCGGCGGCGCGAAAGTGGAAGATTAGTTTCAGGCGTAACCAAATAGCCTTAAAAAGCCGTTAACGGCCCGACGGGAGGACACGATGTCCGGCGATCTGACCCGCTACATGTCCGGCTTCGGCAACAGCTTCGAGACCGAGGCGTTGCCCGGCGCTTTGCCGGTCGGCCGCAATTCCCCGCAAAAGATCAATTACGGGCTCTACGCCGAGCAGTTGTCAGGCTCGCCGTTTACCGCACCGCAAGCGTCGAACCAGCGGTCCTGGCTCTATCGGATCAGGCCGACCGTGCGGCATGGCGGCCGGTTCCAGCGTCTCGACCGGGGTTTTTGGCGCTCGGCACCCGAGCGCGAGGATGGCGAAATCCCCCTTGGGCAACGGCGCTGGGGTCCGACGCCGATGCCGTCCGAAAAGCGCGACTTCATCAGCGGCATGTGCACGGCAACCACGGCGGGCGACTGCGAGAGCATGGCCGGCATGGCGGTGCACGTCGTGCTCATCACCGCGTCGATGACGCACGATTATTTCTGCAACGCTGATGGCGAGATGCTGGTGGTCGCGGAGCAGGGCAGGCTGCGCTTCCGCACCGAGTTCGGCGTGATCGAGATCGAACCCGGCGAGATTTGCGTGATTCCGCGCGGTGTGATCATCCGCGTCGAGCTGATCGACGGGCCGGCGCGCGGCTATGTCTGCGAGAACTACGGCGGCGGATTCATTCTGCCGGATCGTGGGCCGATCGGCGCCAACTGCCTCGCCAATCCGCGCGATTTCCTGACGCCGGTGGCGGCGTATGAGGATCGCGAGGAGCCGGGCACGCTGACGGTGAAGTGGGGAGGGGAACTGCACCGCACCGAACTCGCGCAGTCGCCGCTCGATGTGGTCGCCTGGCATGGAAACTATTATCCGTACAAATACGATCTGCGGCGGTTCTCGCCGGTTGGCGCGATCGCGTTCGATCATCCCGATCCGTCGATCTTCACGGTGTTGACGTCGCCATCGGAGACGCCCGGCACCGCGAATGTCGACTTCGTGATTTTCCCGGAGCGCTGGATGGTGGCGGAAAACACCTTCCGGCCGCCCTGGTATCATCGCAACATCATGTCCGAGTTCATGGGGCTGGTGTATGGCGTCTATGACGCCAAACCCGAAGGGTTCGTGCCCGGCGGTTTCAGCCTGCACAACACCATGCTGCCGCATGGCCCGGACGCCGATGCGTTCGAGCATGCCAGCAATGGCGAATTGAAACCGGTGAAGCTGACCAATACGCTCGCCTTCATGTTCGAGACCCGGTTCCGGCAGCGGGTGACCCGGTGGGCGGAAGACCTCGAAAGCCGGCAGGACAATTACATCGATTGCTGGACCGGGCTGAAAAAGCATTTCGATCCGAACCGGCGCGAGCCGCGATAACAAAGGGTACGCATGAAACTCGCATCTCTCAAAGGCGGCCGTGACGGACGCCTTGTGGTCGTCTCGCGCGATCTCACGCAGTGCACGTCTGCGGCGTCTGTTGCTCCGACCTTGCAGGCCGCGCTCGATGACTGGGATAGCGCGGCACCGCGGCTGGCGGAGTTGTCGCAGCAACTGGAAGTCGGAAAAGTTGCCGCCTCCGCCTTCGATCCCGCGCAATGCGCCGCGCCGCTGCCGCGTGCTTTTGCGTGGCTCGACGGGTCAGCTTACGTCAATCACGTCGCGCTGGTGCGCAAGGCGCGTGGCGCGGAGGTTCCGGCGTCGTTCTGGACCGACCCGCTGATGTATCAGGGCGGGTCGGACGTGATGCTCGGTGCGCGCGATCCGATTGCAATTGCCGACGAGGCATGGGGCGTCGATCTCGAAGGCGAATTGGTCGTGGTGCTCGGCGACGTGCCGATGGCGCCGACCCGCGAGGAAGCGACCCGCGCCATCCGCCTGATCATGCTGGTCAACGACGTATCGCTGCGCAACGTCATTCCGGGCGAGATCGCCAAGGGTTTCGGCTTCCTTCAGTCGAAGCCGTCATCGGCATTCACGCCGACGGCGGTGACGCCCGACGAACTCGGAGCGTTCTTCGATGGGGCCAAGGTGCACCGGCCGATCCTCACCTTCATCAATGGGCAGCCGTTCGGCAAGCCGGTGGCGAGCGACGACATGACGTTCGATTTCCCGACATTGGTGATGCACGCGGCGCGTACGCGCGCGCTGTCGGCGGGAACGATCCTCGGTGCCGGCACCATTTCCAACCGCGCAGCCGATGGCGGTCCCGGCCTGCCGGTGGCGCAGGGCGGTCTCGGCTATTCCTGCATCGCCGAACAGCGCACCGTCGAAACGATCCGGAACGGCAAGCCGTCGACCGAGTTTCTGAAATTCGGCGACCGTGTGACGATCGACATGCAGGACGATCAGGGCCGCTCGATCTTCGGTGCGATCGAGCAGACAGTGGTGCCATATCGGCGCGGTTGAACAGGTTCTATTGTTTGGAGTGACGTCATGGCCGCAAAAGGTTTCGCTTCAACCTCCGATCTGACCGAGAAGAAGGTTTCGTTCGATCAGCTTGGGGAGGGGTTGTACGCCTATACGGCGGAAGGCGACCCAAATTCCGGCATCATCGTCGGGGACGATGGCGTGATGGTTGTCGATGCGCAGGCGACTCCGGCGATGGCGCAGGACGTGATCGCGCGTGTCGCCAAAGTCACCGACAAGCCGATCAAATATGTGTTGCTCTCGCACTACCATGCGGTCCGCGTGCTGGGCGCTTCGGCCTATACGGGGGCGGATATCATCTGCTCCGATACGGCGCGTGCCATGATCGTCGAGCGCGGTCAGCAGGACATGGATTCCGAGATCGGCCGCTTTCCGCGGTTGTTTCGCGCGGTCGAGACCGTTCCAGGACTGACCTGGCCGACCATCACCTTTCCCGATCAGATGTCGGTCTGGCTCGGCAAGCGGGAAGTGCGCATCATGCATATCGGCCGCGGACACACGGCCGGCGATGTGATCGCCTATGTTCCGGATGCTAATGTGGTCTTTTCCGGCGATCTCGTCGAATACCATTCCGCCTGCTATTGCGGCGACGCGCATTTCAACGACTGGCCGGGCACGCTTGATATCTTGGCGGAGATGAAGCCGCGGGCGCTGGTTCCCGGACGCGGCGCGGCGCTCACTAATGCGGCGCAGGTGGCGGACGGAATTGCCTCGACCAGCGAATTCCTGACGACGCTTTACGGGATCGTCAGCGCGCAGGTGGCCAAAGGGCGTTCGTTGAAAGAGACTTTCGACGCCACCAAGGCGGCGATGGACCCGAAGTTCTCGTCCTACGCGATCTATGAGCACTCCATGCCGTTCAATGTGTCACGCGCTTATGATGAAGCGCGGGGCATCGAGTGGCCGCAAATCTGGACGGCCCAACGCGACCGCGAGATGTGGGCGGCGCTGCAGGGTTAGGCATCTCATAAAACCGGTGCATCCCGCGCCGGTCCGGAATTGCGGAGGGTTGTCCCTGTGCTAGCCTTGAGCCATGGCCGCCGGAAGAGCGGCTTCAAAGGGGGCAAGGATGGCTACGGAACGGTCTCGGCTTTTCATTCCCGCGTTGGCGCCGCTCTATGCGGCGCTTTCACCCATCGCGCTACCGCTGCTGCGGGTAGCACTCGGCATCATCCTCATTCCGCACGGCTGCCAGAAGCTGTTCGGCTGGTTCGGCGGCGCCGGCTTTGCGCGCTTCACCCAGATCTTCGAGAGCATCGGCTATCGGCCGGGCGCGATGTGGGTGACGATCGTCGCGCTGACAGAAATCGTCGGCGGCATCTGCCTCGTGTTGGGATTGTTCACACGCGCGGCGTCGTTCTTCGTGTTCATCTTCATGGTCAACGCCGTCTGGTTCACGTCCGCCAAGGGGTTCTTCTGGACCGCCGGTGGTTCGGAATATTCCTGGCTGCTGCTCGCGGTCAGCTTCGTGTTCCTGATCCGCGGTGCGGGGGACTATTCGATCGACCAGCGGATGAGCAAGGAGTTCTGACCGGGCCGCGGCCCGGTCGTCGTCGACGCCTGCACGGGCCATCATGACCGGGTCGCAACGCAAAGCGCTCTACACCTATCGCTATCGCCGTTCGCGCGATCAGGACGCGCGGACGGCGGCGCGGCATCCCGTGGTGATCGTCGGGGCTGGGCCGGTCGGCCTCACCGCCGCGCTCGATCTCGCATCGCGCGGCGTGGCGGTGGTGGTGCTCGACGATTCCGACCGGATCGGCGATGGATCGCGCGGGATTTGCTGGGCAAAACGCACGCTTGAAGTCTGGGATCGTCTCGGCGTCGGCGAAGAGATGGTCGCGCGCGGCGTCACCTGGAAGCTCGGCAAGGTCTTTCTCGGCGACGAACAGGTCTATTCCTTCGATCTGCTGCCGGAAGCCGGTCACAAGATGCCGGCCTTCATCAATCTCCAGCAGTTCCACGTCGAACACATTCTGGTCGAGCGTGCGCAGCAGAACGCGGCGATCGATCTGCGCTGGAAGAACAGGGTCACGGCACTGGACCGTCGTAACGATGGCGTGCGGTTGACCGTGGAGACGCCCGATGGCGTCTACAACATCGATGCGGACTGGGTGATCGCAGCCGATGGCGCGCGCTCGGCGCTGCGCGACATGCTGGGGCTGACGTTCGCCGGCCATACGTTCGAAGAGAAATTCCTGATTGTCGACGTGCATATGCATGCCGACGACATCCCGACCGAGCGGCGATTCTGGTTCGACCCGCCGTTCCACAGCGGACAATCAGCGCTCTTGCATCGCCAGCCGGACGATTGCTGGCGTGTCGATCTGCAACTCGGTGCCGATGCCGACATTGAGGAGGAACTCAAGCCGGAGCGCTATCTGCCGCGCATCCGGCGAATGCTGGACGGCCGTGACTTCGACGTCGACTGGATTTCCATCTACCGGTTCAATTGCCGCCGCATCGACCGGTTCGTCCATGATCGGGTGATCTTCGTCGGCGACAGCGCGCATCAGCTCTCGCCGTTCGGTGCGCGCGGCGCCAATTCGGGCATTCAGGATGCTGACAATCTCGGCTGGAAGCTGGCGGCTGTGCTAGCGAGGACTGCCGATGCGCGCCTGCTCGACAGCTACAATGATGAGCGCACGCAGGCGGCGGACGAGAATATCGGCCACTCGACACGCTCCACCGATTTCATTGCGCCGCGCTCGCCTGCGGAGCGAGATCTGCGCAACACGATCCTCAGTCTCGCGCCGCACGCCGATTTCGCGCGCCGCATGGTCAATTCCGGCCGCCTGTCGGTGGCTACGGTCTATGACACGGCGTTGAGCACGCCCGATGAAACGCCTTTCGGCGGATCGGCGCGACTCGGAATGCCAATTCCCGATACGCCGGTCGCGAGGAGGGCCGGTGGTTCGGACTTCCTGTTGCGTCAGTTGCCTGCCGGGTTTGTTTTGCTTGTCGCCGGCGAGGAGCCGCGCGATTTGCCCCCCGGCGTCACGGCGGTTGTGATGGGCCGTGATCTTGAGGATGCCGACGGTCTGTTCCGTGAACGGTTCGACGCGACGCCGGGCGCTGCTTATCTGATCCGGCCGGATCAGCATCTCACCGCACGCTGGCGCAATGCGGACGCCAACAAGATCAGGGCTGCCCATGACCGGGCGCTGGCCCTGGTCTAGCAAGCCGGCATTTCGCGAAACCTTACGCCGGCATCCGCAGCGCGTTCAGCATTGCGTCGCAGGCTTCGATGCAGGCGTTGCAGGCATCCATGCAAACCTTGCAATGTTTGTGCATCGCGGCGTGGTTGGAACATTCGCGCGCGCAGGCCCGGCAGAAGGCGATGCACGTGGTGAGTTGGGCTTCGAGCGGCTGCCGGTTCCCGGCCTTGTTGGCGCGGGTGACGATGCTGCCGGTGGCGGCGCAGGCCGCGGCGCAGTCCAGATCGAGCCGGATGCAGGTTACGAGGGGGGCGAGGTTCCGTTCCGACAGGCACGCGTCAGCGCAGGCCGAGCAGGCTTGAACGCAGGTGAAGCAGGCATCGATACAGCGACTGATGGCGTCGGTATGGGGCGGGTGGTCCGGATGTGTGCGGTACATCGTCCGAACAGCGGCAGCCGTCATCAAAGCCTCCCGATGAAAAAGAGATTTGGTTTCCGGTGCCAACACACGACGTTCTCAAACGTTCCCGCGACAAGATGATGGACGTCAAATGATCCGCGCGGTTCCATTTCCTGAAGTCTGTTTGTACATTCCCGGACGATGGAGCGTGGACTTTGACCGGGCGGCAACGGGTTCCCTCAAGCAAAGGATAACGAGATGGCGCGGCTGCTGACCGAGACACGGTTTGCCAATCCCGATGCAGCTTATCTGGCGCTGGTCGAAGCGCGGCGGGGGTTGTCGCAGGAGCAAGCCGCGGCGCTGGACACACGTCTGGTCATGATCCTCGCCAACCATATCGGCGATGTGGATGTGCTGCAGGACGCCCTCGCGCTGGCGAAACAAGCGCTGCCGCCGTCCGGCTAACTGGTCCTCAGGCTTCGAAGATCTGCCGCAGCTTGCGTTCCAGCGCGTCCGGCGTGAACGGTTTCACCAGCAGGTTTACGTCGGCATCGAGCCGACCGTGATGGATGATCGCGTTTCGCGTATAGCCGGTCGCGAACAGCACCCGCAGGTGAGGGCGAAGTTCCCTGGCACGTTCGGCGAGTTGCCGTCCGTTCATGCCGCCGGGCAGGACCACATCGGTGAACAGCAGGTCGAACGGCGTGTCGGTTTCAAGCAGGGTCAGCGCGGTCGATGCCTGCGGCGCGGTTTCAACACGATAGCCGAGATCGCGCAACGCTTCGGCCACATAGCGGCGGACGTCCTCGTCGTCCTCGACCAGCAGGATCCGCTCGCGCTGGCTGACGGGCTGCGCGGCCGTGACCAGGGAATCCGCCGGTGCCTCCCACGCGGGAACCGTCGTGTCGTCGGGAAGTCGCGGGAAATACAGCTTGAATGACGTGCCTTCCCCCGGTTCGGTGTAAACCTGAACGTGGCCGCCCGACTGTTTGACGAAGCCGTAAACCATCGACAGGCCGAGACCGGAGCCCGAGCCGACCGCCTTGGTGGTGAAGAACGGTTCGAAGATCTTGTCGCGCACCTCCGGCGTGATGCCGGTCCCGGTGTCGCTCACCGCAACCATGATAAATTGACCAGGCTTGAAATCACCGCCGGCGCGCACTGCATAGGCGTCGTCGAGAAACGCGTTCGCGGTTTCGATGGTTAGCCGCCCGCCGTTGGGCATGGCATCGCGCGCGTTGACCGCGAGATTGATAATGGCGTTTTCGAGCTGGTTTGGATCGATGGCGCATTTCCACAAACCGCTACCGAGCACCGTTTCGATGGTCACGCCCTCACTCAGCGTCCGGTGCAGCAGTTCGGACATGCCCTGCACCAGCCGATTGATGTCGACGGCGCGCACCTCCTGGGGATGCTGACGCGAGAACGCCAGCAGGCGCTGCACCAGCGTTGCCGCCCGCTGCGAGGCTTGCCGCGCGGCGTTCAGCGTGCGGATGATGCGTTCGTCTGGAGGATTGAGCCGGCGGGCCGCGAGATCGATATTGCCGCCGATCGCGGTCAGCAGGTTGTTGAAGTCATGGGCGATGCCGCCGGTAAGGCGGCCGACTGCCTCCATCTTCTGCGCCTGTTGCAAAGCTTGTTCGGTGATCTGGCGCCGCGCCGTTTCGGCGCGCAATTGCGCGTGGGCGCTGGCTTCCCGCTGTGAGCGGCGCAGCGCGATCATGCCGAGCGCGAACATGGCAATGGTCGCGGGAATTCCGAAGAGAAGATGCGCCGATATCGACCGCACCCAGTCGGCACGAATTTGCGACTGCTCGATGCCGGTGATGACCATCACGTCCATATTCGGAAGCTTCTTGAAGGCGAAGACCCGCTGGGCTTTGTCGAATGACGAGATGCCCTCGACGACGCCTTCGGTCGCGCCTGCCCGCAGAGCCTGAAGAACCGGCGAATTGGGCGACAACCGTTCGACGCTTTTGCTGATATCCGGGTAGCGCGCCAGAATTGTCCCGTCGCCGCGCACGAGGGCCGCCACGCTGCTCTGGGCGCGCGGCAGGCGCGAATAGAAATCGACGAAATAGTCGGGTGATATCGAAACGAGATAGACGCCATTGAAGCGCCCATCTTCCGTGAGGCGCTTGCGCGTCACCGCGAAGAAGCTGAATTGCGCAAGACGTGCGACGACAGGCTCGCTGACGTAGTTTTCCACCTCGTTTCCGCCGAGATGGGCCTTGAAGTAGTCGCGGTCGGCCAGCTCCAGGTTGCGCGGCATCGGATAGATCGTTCCGGAAACGAGCGGGTGGCCATGGGCGTCGATCACCCAAAGATCGCGAATTTGGGGGATGCCCTGCAGCATGCTGCGGATGCGCGCGCTGAAAGCCGCTTCGTTCGCCTGAATGTCGTCATCGCTGACGTGACGGAACACTTCCTCCAGATAGCGCTCGCTGATGGCGAAGGTCTCGAACACCTTGACGGCATGTTCCTGTATCATGCCGAGCGTGCGCTCGAGCCGGTCGCGGGCATCGACCTGCTGCTGTTGATAGAACTGCCAGGCGATGAAAGCGAACAGGGCCGCGGGAAGTACGGCCGATCCGATCAGGAGCAGCCGCAGCGGGCGTTGCGGATCGTTGGGTGCGAGACCGAGCCAGGTACGGATGCGGTCGAGGAGACGCGGCATTGGCATGTCGGCGGGCGGCATGTCAGTGATTTCCTGGCGAAACGTCGAGCGGCCAGGCGCCGCCTTCTGCAGGCCACGCTTATTGGTACCGGTAAGCGGTGTTCAACTCAACCAAGACGAGTGACGGGAGAACCTTAGCGGGTGCACTCGATAGCGACGAAATTGTCGCAAAGGCCCGCCCTGCAGGTCCCGGTGGTGCCTTCTGTGGGGATCGCGCCGGTGATGTCGTCGCGGTCGACTTTCCGGAACGACTGGGCCGTCTTGTAATCGCGCGCGCGACAGAACGAGGTCGCAACGGCGGTGCCGCATGATTCGCCGCTGGCGAGGCACCGGTCGACGCCGTAGCCGTCCGCATTGTTGGCGACGATGAACAGGCGACGGTCAGCCTCGGCCGGGAATGCGAACACCAACACCATCAACGCCGACGCGACTGCAAACACACCGCGCATGGAGCACCCACTGGCTGAACGGAAAGGCCGACCGGGGACGGATCATGCGGGACAAAGGCTAAGGTCGCGTTAACCCCTTTTTCCCTGGTGGTTTGGGCGACCGGCAATCGGGCTGCCAGGGCAGGCCGTGACGCTCGGCGGCATATCCCTTGACGTCGTGCGCCGGCTTGCCCATTCTCCCGCCCGTGAACGGCCCCGACCTCATTTGCGGCATTTGCCCGCTGATTATCAGCTAGCGCCATCGCTGGCTGCGGCCGTCTTTTCTCGAATCGAGTTAAAACGGACGCCGGGCCGGCAGGGCTCAGGTTATCCGATGGATTTGAAGCTCTACGATACGCTGTCGCGCGAAAAGCGGGTGTTCCAGCCGATCGATCCGGCGCGGGTGCGGATGTATGTCTGCGGCCCGACGGTCTATGACTATGCCCATATCGGCAATGCCCGGCCGGTCATCGTCTTCGACGTGCTCTACCGGATGCTGCGGCACATCTACGGCGCCGATCATGTCATCTATGTCCGCAACATCACCGACGTGGACGACAAGATCAACGCGCGCGCCGCCGAGCGCGGCATTTCCATCGGCGAGCTGACGCGGACCACCTACGAGAATTTCAAGAACGACGTGAAGGCGCTCGGCTGTCTGCCGCCGACCGTGGAGCCGCGCGCGACCGAGCACATCGCCGAGATGAAGACGCTGATCGAGCGCCTGGTCGCGTCTGGGCATGCTTATGTCGCCGACGGACACGTCCTGTTCGATGTGCCGTCGATGCCGGACTATGGCCGTCTGTCGAACCGCTCGCTTGATGAGATGATCGCCGGCGCGCGGGTCGAGGTCGCCCCCTACAAGCGCGATCCGCAGGACTTCGTGCTGTGGAAGCCGTCGAAACCGGGTGAGCCGTCCTGGCCGTCGCCCTGTGGCATCGCCGAGCAGGGGCGTCCCGGCTGGCACATCGAATGCTCCGCCATGTCGTGGAAGCATCTCGGCGAGACTTTCGACATCCATGGCGGCGGCATCGACCTCGTGTTTCCGCACCACGAGAACGAAATCGCGCAGTCGCGCTGCTCGTTCCATACGCCATTCATGGCGCACACCTGGATGCACAACGGCTTCCTGCAGGTCGAGGGCGAGAAGATGTCGAAG
>JAHBZF010000009.1 GCA_019635575.1 Pseudolabrys sp.
TACCGACGGCTTCGTCGAAGTGGACGAGGTGACGTTGCAGGGCGAGACGCGGCGCATCTTCACCGGCTGGATGTTCGCGAGTTCGCCCGGTCTGCATGCGGTCGAGCACCCGATCTACGACGTGTGGCTGACCGATTGCAAAGGCGCCAAGCCCGACGTGACCGCCGAGGCACCGCCGGAGGCGGCGCCGAAGCCGGCCGCGCCGCAGACGCGCCGCCCGGCGCCGCAGCAACAGCAGCAGCGCCGTCCTGCGCCGCAAGCGCAGCAACCGTTCCCGCCGTCGGCATCGCCGCCGCCGTTCCGTCAGTAATCGACCGTCATTCCCTGATGATCGCCAGCGCCTGCGTGCCGCCGATCTCCGGCGGCAGACGATCGAACGCGGCCTCGCCGGTGAGCGCCTCGGCGAGCAGCGCCTGATAGCGCCGGCGTGGCACCTCGATCGCGCCGAACGATTGCAGGTGGCTGGTGATGAACTGCGTGTCCAGCAACGTGAAACCGCCGGCGATCAGCCGCGCCACCAGATGCACCAGCGCGATCTTCGACGCATCGGTGACGCGGTGGAACATGCTTTCGCCGAAGAACGCGCGGCCGAGCGCGAGACCGTAGAGTCCGCCGACCAGCGTTTCGCCGTCATAAACCTCGACGCTGTGGCAGGCGCCGCGTTCGGCGAGCGCGACATAGAGCGCGCGGATGCGCTGGTTGATCCAGGTGCGCTCGCGGCCTCGCGCCGCGCCGGCGCAGCCATCGATCACCGCCGGGAAGTCGCGGTCGGTGACAACACGCAAGGCGGTGCCGCGCACCGTGCGCGCGAGCCGCGCGGGAATATGAAAATCGTCGAGCGGGATGATGCCGCGCTGTTCCGGCTCGACCCAATAGAGCGCCGGGTCGTCCGCGCTCTCCGCCATCGGGAAAATGCCGCAGGCATAGGCTTTCAGCAGCACGTCCGGCGTGATCTCGAAGGATGTGGAGCTGTTGCGGTTCGCCATCGGTTCCGTATCGCGCTTGTTCGGCGGGCATCACAGCGTCGCGTTGCGTGTCGGCACAGGCTTTGCGGCGCGCAGCGTTAACATATCTCTCACCATGTCCGCTGCAAATTGTCGAAACATTGAACGGCATTTGCCGGTGCCGCGTTGCATGGCCGGGACCTCACGATTGTGGGTCGCATCGGGAGGGAGCCATGGAGCGGGTTGTCGGACATGTCATGGAGCGTGTTATGGGGACTGCGTACCGGACCAAGGTCCTGCTGGTCGAAGACGAAAGCCTGATTGCCGAACTGGTGACCGAGGTTCTGGAGGAGCACGGTTTCGATGTTTGCGCCGTCGCCACCGGGGAAGCGGGGCTGGCCCGCCTCGAGGCGGATATGGGCATCGACGTGCTGTTCACCGACATCAATCTGGCAGGCGCCATGGACGGCGCGGAACTTGCGCGCCGCGCGCGGGCCTTGCGGCCGGAACTGCCGATCGTCTACGCGTCGGGCCGCCACAATGCCGCGACCATTGCGCCGCTGGTGTCGCGTTCGCTGTTCCTGAGCAAGCCGTATCGTCCCGAGGACGTCTGCACGCTGCTCGATCGCCTGACGCCGCACTGACTTCCGCTACGGCACCGGCTGCAACGGCGCTCGCGGCCGCGTAGTCGCGAACGCGATCTCGATGCGGGTGCCGCGATGATTGGCATCGTGCTCGACCCTGGCGCCGAGCTTGTCCGCCATCGCCCGCACGATGCGCTGCCCGAGGCCGCTCGACGTCCGCGACGCCGCAACGGTGCCCATGCTCGTGTTCATGCCGACGCCGTCGTCCTCGACGCTGACCACCGCGTGGTCGGGGCCTTGCGACCTGAGGCCGACGCGGATCGGACCGCGATTCAAGCCCTTGTCGGACGGGTAGGCGTATTTCAGCGCATTCATGATCAGTTCGTTGACGATCACGCCGACTGCGACCGCGCGATCCGGATCGGTTTCGACCGGCTCGGCGGCGATGGTGAGATGCGCGAGCTCGTCGCTGTCCGCCGAGATGCGCAGATCCTCGACCAGCGCGGTGAGATATTGATCGACCGCGACTGACTTGACGTTGTCGGAGGTGTAGAGGCGGCGGTGCACCTGCGCCACCGCCATGACGCGCGAGGTGGCGTTGATCAGCGCATCCTTCACGTCCTGGCTCGGATTGGCGTTGCCTTGCATTGCCAGCAGCGAGGCGATGAGCTGCAGCGAATTGCCGACGCGATGGTTGACCTCGCGCAACAGCATCGCGCGTTCGGTCGCCAGCGCCTCGAACCGGTCGCGCGCGGCGCGCACTTCCGCTTCCGCCGCTTCCTTGGCGCGGCGCATCCGCATCGCCTCGACCGCGGTGGAGAATGCGGCGCGCAGCAGCGGAATGAATTCGCCGGTCGCATCCTTGACGACGAAATCGAACGCGCCGGCTTTCAGCGCCGCGACCGCGAGCTTGCTGTCCTGCGTGCCGGTGACGAAGATCACCGGCGGATGGTCCGCGTTCTCGTGGATGCGGGCGAGGGTGGCCATGCCGTCGAGCCCCGGCATGTTCTGGTCGAGTGCGATCACGTCGAAGGTCGGATCGGCCTCTAACTCGCGCAAACCGGTTGCACCGTCCGGTGCGGTGACGACCTTGATCCCCTCGCGTTCGAGCGCGCGCGAGACCAGCCGGCAGATGCCGGGATCGTCGTCGACGTAAAGGACGTTACGCGGCATGCTGTTTCTCAGTTTGTGGCCGGGACCTGGATGACCGAGAAGAACAGGCCGAGCTGACGGATCGCGTTGGCGAAGTTTTCGTAGTCCACCGGTTTGGTGATGTAGACGTTGCAGCCGAGGTCGTAGCAACGCTGGATCTCGGTGGCGTCGTCGGTGGTGGTCAGGACCACCACTGGAATCCGTTTGAGATGCTCGTTGCTCTTGACGCGGCCGAGGATATCGACCCCGGTCATGTCCGGCAGATTGAGATCGAGCAGGATCAAGAGCGGTTTGTTCTTGTTGGTGGCGGCGGAGCCGTCCGGACCGAACAGGAACGAGACTGCATCGGTGCCGTTGGTGAACGGCGTGATTCGGTTGTTGACCCCCGCGCGGCGGATGTTCTTTTCGATGAGGCGCGCGTGACCCTCGTCATCCTCGATCATGATGATCTCGACGGGTTCCTGCGACATCTTGCTGTTCATGCGACGCTCCTCGTGTTTTCGGTCCAGCGCCGGGGCAGGGTCACCGTGAAGGTGCTACCTTTTCCCAGTTCCGATTTGAGTTTCAGTGTGCCGCCCATGCGGCGTACCAGCGCGCGCACATGGGCGAGGCCGATGCCTTCGCCCGGTCTGTCCTGCACGCCGGAGCGGCGGAACAGCTCGAACACGCGCTGATGATCGTGCGGATCGATGCCACGGCCGTGATCGGTGACGTCGAACGATACATAGGCGGAATTGGCGTGGCCGGTGACGGCGATGCGGTTCGGCTCGTCCGCGCGGCTGTATTTCAGCGCATTGTCGATCAGGTTGGAGAAGATCTGCTCGATCGCCAGCGTGTCGCTTTCGAGCGGGGGGAGGTCGCCGATCGTGACCTCCGCGCCCTGTTCGGCGGCGCGATGCGCGACCGTCTGACCGATCGAGCCGAGCATCCCGTTCATGTCGATCGTTTCCGGATTGAACCGGCGCCGGCCTTCGCGCGAGAGCTTGAGCACCGCGTTGATCAGGCGGTCCATCTTGGCGATCGAGGTCTTGATGAAGCCGAGTGCTTCGTCGAAATCCTTGCCGAGCGTTTCGACCGGCACGGCCTGCGCCGCCGCATGGGCGTTGAGTTCGTCGAGTTGCGCGCGCAGCTTGCCGATTTCCTCGAAGATGTCCTTGCGCAGCGCCTCGAGCTCGCTGGTGAAGCCCATGATGTTGACCAGCGGGGAGCGCAGGTCGTGACTGACGATATAGGCGAAGCGCTGGATTTCCTCGTTTGCTTCAACGAGGTCCGCAGTGCGGAATTCGACGATGCGTTCGAGATTGGCATTGATGACGGCCAGCTCCTGGCGCGCCGCTTCGCGCTGAGCAATGTTGCGGCGCATCAGCAGCACGGCGATGCCGCCGACAACGACCACCAGGGCGGCGCCGAGGATGGTGAGAATGAGCAGCAGGCGGTTGGTGCGTTGCGAGGCTTGGCTGCGTTCGGTGAGCAGCCGCCCTTCGTCATCGATCAGTTTCTCGATCTGCTGGCGCAGATTGTTCATGAATGTGCGCCCGGTGTCGCCCAGAACGACCGAGCGGGCGTCTTCGATTCGTCCGGCCTTGGCGAGCTCGATGGTTTGATCCATCTCCGCGAATTTCTGGTTCATCGTCCGTTCGATGAGGTCGATCTCGCTTTTGCGGGTCGGATTGTCGGCCGTCTGTTCGCGCAACAGCCGAAGTTGTTCTTCCGCCTGCGGGCCGGCTTCGTTGTAGTCGTCGAGATAGCGGGCTGCATTCGTGAACAGATAACCGCGCTGTCCGGCTTCGGCGCGCCGCATGTTCAAGAGAACGTTGGACATCATGTCCTGAACGCGCAGCGTATGAGCGACGGAGCGGGCGTCGTCGGTTGCGCGATCCACCAGCCAAAGCGTGCCGACGCTGATCCCGATCAACAGCGCGAACCCCGCGAGCAGCAGCAGGGGTTGGGTTAGGTTGCGATCGGTGGAAAGCGACGTGGGCATAAAACCTATGTCAAATGACACATCATGCGAAAGATGCACGGCGCGCTGTTCTGCGCGCGCGTCATTAATATGATACCGGCGGTTAGCCGGCAAATGCGGAAATAATAGGTCGAAGCCGTCGGATTTTATTGATCGCGTTTTTCCGGGCGCGACCGGTATCCGCGCGTGAGAAGCGCTCTACGCGCCGACCGCACCACGGGCCAGGAACTGTTCCAGCCAGTGGATGTGATAGTCGCCGTCGATGATGTCGGTTTCCCGGACCAGCGCGCGATGCAGCGCGGCGGTGGTTTCGATGCCGTCGACCACCAGTTCGTCGAGCGCGCGCTTGAGCCGCATCAGGCATTCGGTGCGGGTGTTGCCGTGGACGATCAGCTTGGCGGCGAGCGAGTCGTAATAGGGTGGGATCGTATAGCCCTGATAGACAGCGGAATCGACGCGGATGCCGAGCCCGCCCGGCGCGTGATAGTGCAGGATCTTGCCGGGCGAGGGCCGGAACGATACCGGGTTCTCGGCATTGATGCGGCACTCGATGGCGTGACCGTGGAACCGTACATCCTTCTGCGTCAGCGATAGCCGTGCGCCGGCGGCGACGCGGATCTGCTCGAAGATCAAGTCGATGCCGGTGATCGCTTCGGTCACCGGATGCTCGACCTGGATGCGGGTGTTCATCTCGATGAAATAGAACTTGCCGTCCTCGTACAGGAATTCGACCGTTCCGACGCCGAGATAGTTGAGTTCGCGCATCGCCTTGGCGACGACTTCGCCGATCTGCTGACGCTCGGTCGCGTTGAGCGCGGGGGAGTGGGCTTCTTCCCAGACTTTCTGGTGGCGGCGCTGCAGCGAGCAGTCGCGTTCGCCGAGATGCACCGCCTTGCCGTGGCCGTCGCCGAGCACCTGGATCTCGATGTGGCGCGGCTTCTGCAGATATTTTTCCAGATAGACGGCGTCATTACCGAACGCCGCCTTGGCTTCTGCGCGCGCGGTGGCGAGCGCGGTCGGCAGTTCCTCGGGGGTGAGCGCGACCTTCATGCCGCGGCCGCCGCCGCCGGCGGTGGCCTTCACCAGCACAGGGAACCCGATGTCGTTGGCGACCGCCAGGGCCTCGGCGTCGGAGCCGATGCCGCCTTCGGAGCCGGGCACGACCGGAATGCCGAGGCGCTTCGCCGTGCGCTTGGCCTCGATTTTGTCGCCCATGATGCGGACGTGTTCCGGCTTCGGCCCGATGAAGGAGATGCCGTGGTCGGTGAGGATTTCGGCGAAGCGCGCGTTCTCTGACAGGAAGCCGTAACCCGGATGCACCGCATCCGCGCCGGTGATCTCGCAGGCGGCGAGCACGGCCGGGATATTCAGATAGCTGTCCTTCGCGGCGGGCGGGCCGATGCACACGCTCTCGTCGGCGAAGCGAACGTGCATGGCGTCCGCGTCGGCGGTGGAATGCACCGCGACCGTCGGAATGCCGAGTTCCTTGCAGGCGCGGATCACCCGCATGGCGATCTCGCCGCGGTTGGCGATGAGGATCTTGTCGAACATGCGTTGGTCCGCCTGAGACTCTTACTCGATGATCAGCAGGGGCTCGCCGAACTCGACCGGCTGGCCATCTTCGAACAGGATCTGCGTCACGGTGCCGGCGCGCGGCGCCGGAATCTGGTTCATGGTCTTCATCGCCTCGACGATCAGCAGCGTCTGGCCCGCTTTCACATGAGTACCGATCTCGATGAACGGCTTGGCGCCCGGTTCGGGCGCGCCATAGGCGGTGCCGACCATCGGCGAGGTGACGACGCCCGGATGCTTTGCTGGGTCGACGGAGCCGGCCGTTGCTTCGGCGATCGGTTGCGCCGTCACCGGGCGGGCGACCGCAGCCACGGCAGCGGCCGGCGCCACGGCGACGGCGGTGCGCGCGACGCGCACGCGGCTGCCGTCGATCTCGATCTCGGTGAGGCCGGTCTCGTTGAGCAGATCGGCGAGTTCAAGGATCAGCGCGCGATTCACGCCGCTGCTGCTGGTCCTTTGCGGAGCGACCTTTTGCGGTGCGGCTTTCGGTGCCTTGGTTTTGGACTTTTTCGCCATTTTCTTCTCGGCCATGTCCGGTCTCGTCACTCTCAGTGTTTGGCGGCGCCGGCGAGGCCGGCGATCGCGGTGATGGCCAGCGTGTAGCTCGCGGTCCCGAGCCCGCAGATCACGCCGGTGGCGGCCCGCGAGATCAGCGAGTTGTGCCGAAATTCCTCGCGGGCGTGAATATTGGTGATGTGCACTTCGATGGTCGGCAGGCGAACCGACAGCAGCGCATCGAGGATCGCCACCGAGGTGGTGGTGTAACCGCCGGCATTGAGGATGATGCCGGCCGCATCCCTGACCTTGGCCTCCTGGATCCAGTTGACGAGTTCGCCTTCCAGATTGGACTGGTGGCAGACCACGTCGAAGCCCTGCGCCTTGCCGGCCTCGCGGCAAATCTGATCGAGGTCGGCGAGGGTGGTATGCCCGTATTTTTCGGGTTCCCGCGTGCCGAGCAGGTTCAGATTGGGGCCATTCAGAACGTAAATGGGCCTGTTGTGGACGGTTTTGGCCATGGACTCAGTCGGAGTGGGCTTTGGATCGGGCGCTTTATAGGGGGCCTTGGCCCCTCGGTCTATGTCGCCGGCCGAGCCCTGCCAAGGCTGGTCGGGCTTGGCCAAAGGCCGTCTCCGGGGTGGGACAGGCGGGCGCCACCGCCCGCTTGAAACAGTTTCAGGCCGCGGCCCGGCCCGGCCCGGCGCAGGCCACGGTCTCGGCGGCGGCCCAGTCCACCACGTCCTTGAGCGCGGAGGCGCGCTGCCGCCCGGCGGCGCGCGCCGCCTGGTAGATGCGGATCTGTTCGTCGGCGCTGGTGCCGTCACGCAGGATCGCCCCGGCGCGGGCGATCTCGCGCTGGCAGCCGAGCGCGGCGATATCCTCGTCGATGAAGTCGAGAATCTCGTCGAGCCATTCGCGCGCCGTGACCGACACGCGCCGGAACGGATCGACGAACACGGCGTGGATGCCGTAGCGCTGCGCGTGCCATTTGTTCTCGACGGTGATGGCGCGGCCGACCCGGTCGAAGCCGGAATTGAGCGCGCGGTCGTTGTCGAGCGCGCGCACCAGGCAGCGGAACAGCGCGGCGACCGCGAGCGCATCCTCGAGCCGCGTACAGCTATCGGCGATGCGCAGTTCGAGCGTCGGGTAACGCATCGAAGGCCGGATCGCCCACCAGATGTAGCTGGCATCGGGAATGATGTCGGCGCGCGTCAGCGCCGCGACGAATTCGTCGTAATCCGCCTGTTCGTGAAACAGTTCGGGTAGTCCCGTGCGCGGCAGTTCGTCATAGGCGGCGAGCCGATAGCCGTGCAGGCCGGTGCGATGCGTCTGCCAGAACGGCGAGGAGGTCGACAAGGCAAGCAGCAGCGGCAGATAGGGCATGACCCGCTTCATCAGGTCGACGCGGATCGACGGGTCGGGCAGGCCGACATGCACGTGCAGGCCGCACAGCATGTTGCGCAGACCGATGATGCCGAGATCGCTGACGATGCCCTTGTAGCGGTCGCCGGGCGTGACCGTCTGCTCCGGCCACACCGCGAGCGGGAACGTGCCCATGGCGGCGATGCCGAGCTTGCGTGCGGCGGCTTCCTCCGCGAGCGCCGTGCGATAGCCGGTGAGGTGCGTGCGTGCTTCGTCGAGCGTCGCGCAGACGGGCGTCACCGCCTCGACCTGCGATTGCAGCATCTCGGTCATCACGTTGCCGCCGAGCCGCTTCTTGATGCTGGCCAGAAACGTCCTGTCGGCGCGCGTGATGGCGCGCCGCGAGCGGGCGTCAAATACGAAATATTCTTCTTCGAGTCCGATCGAATACATGAGGTCCGGAACTGTGGGGTGCGGGAAAACGCTATCCCGCCCCAAAAGTTCCCGCAATCGATCGGAGAATTTTACAGATCGCGCTGTGGGTTAGCAGACGATTTTTTAACAGGAGGCTTTGCCGCAGCGCGCGGTGTTGACCTTCTGTTTCAGCGCATCGAGCCCGACCGCGCCGATCACCACCTGATCGCCGATCACATAGCTCGGCGTACCGTTGAGGCCGAGCGCCTCGGCGAGTTTGAAGCTCTCCTGCAACGAGGTGTTCACCTCGGGGCTGGCGAGATCCTTTTCCAGCCGCGCCATGTCGAGACCCGCGTCCTTGGCGGCGGCCATCGCGCGCGCCTTGTCCGCCTGGCCGCGCCCACCGAGCAGCTTCTGGTGGAAGTCGAGATACTTCTTGCCGGTCTTGTCCTGCATGCGCACGGCGACGGCGACCTTCGCCGCTTCCACCGAGCCCGGTCCGAGCACGGGGAATTCCTTGAGCACGACCTTGAGATTCGGGTCTTTCATGAGCTCCATCATGTCGCTCATGGCGCGCTTGCAGTAGCCGCAGTTGTAATCGAAGAATTCGACGAAGGTGACATTGCCCTGCGGATTGCCGATCGTCACCTGATAGGGTGAGGAGTACAGCGCCTTGGCGTGGGTCGAGACCGCGGATTTGTGCCGCTCGGCTTCCGCCGCGGTCTGCTTCTTCTCCAGCTCCATCATGACTTCCTGAAGCAGTTCCGGATTCTTCAGGAGATAGTCGCGGATCACGCCCTCGATCTGCGTGCGCTGCGCGGCGGTGAGATCCTGCGCATTCGCGGCGGGTACGACGGACACGGTCGCGGCCAGCGCCATTGCGGCAGCGGCGAGACGGAAGCGGGTGAGCATCGATGTCATTCCTTGCGTGAGAGGGCGGGCCGGACGGGCGAGCGGTGTGGTCATCAGTTTTCTCCCGGCCCGGTCTTGATGTTGGCGAGATCGTCGGCGCGCACCCAGGCGGGCGAGCCGATTGGCAGTCTGGTTTTCGCGCGCGTCGCAAGCTGTCGCGCGGTGCGGCTGTCGCCGCGATAGAAGGCGGCCTGCGCCGAGGCGAGGTCGGCTTGCGCCAGATCGCCCTTGCGGCCATAGGCCATGGCGAGCTGCGTATAGGCTTCCGGCACTTCCGGCTCGCGGCTCAGCGCGACGCGCAGCAGCCCCGCCGCCTCGTCGGCATGCGCCTTGTTGCCGGTGGCATTGAGCGCCTGCGCCAGCAAAATCTGGATCAGCGCCGGGGTCGGCGCGAGTTGCGCGGCGCGACGCAGCGGCGCGATCGCTTCCGCGGGGTGGCCGCCTTCGAGCAGCGCCTGGCCCTTGAGCTCGTGGAAATAGGCGTTGTTCGGCATTTCGCGGATCAGCGCGTCGATCTGCGCCACCGCATTGCGCAAATCGCCGTGGCGATAGGTGGCGATGGCGCGGGCATAGCGCGCGGGCAGGCTGGTATCGCTCAACGGATAGCGGCGGCCGACGCTTTCGCCGCGATCGATGAAGCCGTAGAGCTTCGCGCGCACCAGATCGTGGCGCAGTTGCAGCTCCGGCGAATCTTTCTTGTCCCAGGTCGGGCTCGCTTTCGCGAGCACTTCGAGCGCTGCGACGCGCTCGGCCGGCATCGGATGCGACTGCTGATAGGGGTCGGCGAAGCGCGCGGAGAACAACATCTGGTCGCTGAGCCGCTTGAACGAATCGTACAGACCCTTGGTGGACTGGCCGGTGGCGGTGAGGAATTTCACCGCGGCGCGGTCGGCCTGTTCTTCCTGGCTGCGCTGGTAGGACAGGAGCGAGCGGCGCAACGCCTCCTGCGGCGCCAGCACCGCCGCCATGCCGGCATTGCCGAGGCCGCTGTTCGACCCGCTGCGCGCGCCGGCGACCATCGCGCCGATGCCGAGCAGCATGGCGATGATCGAGGCGGTCTGCGCCGCGGCGAGCTGTTCGCGCAGCCGTGCCAGATGTCCGCCGGCGATGTGGCCGGTCTCGTGCGCCAGAACGCCGATTACCTCGTTCGGCGTCTTCGATTCCATCAGCGTGCCGGCATTGATGAAAATGCGGCGCCCGTCCATGACGAAGGCGTTGAAGGTTTTCTCGTTGATGATGGCGACGCGGATGTTCTGCTGCGCGAGGCCGGCAGCGCGCAGGATCGGCTGCGTGTAGTCGCGCAGCAACTGCTCGGTCTCGGCGTCGCGAATGATCGGAATCCGCGGCGATTGCGCGCGGGCCGCGGGCGTCGCCAGCAGCACCGCAGCCGCCGTCAGCACGGCGACCACGCCGCGCGCCGCTTTGACAGCGTGGTGCGGATCAGGCAGCAAATCGGACAATCGGGCGGGCATTATCCCAGCGGACATCGGTCGGTAGTCGGCCTATGGATCGAATCCGCGCAACCTAGAGAGGCGGCCCCACAGGGTCAACGCGAGCGAAATCACATGTTGTTGTCGGGCGTTAGCGCATATTCTGACCGGCCGAATACGGCGGGAGCGGGGCGGGTCGGATGATGCTGGATCAGGCGAGACGCCTGCTTGCGCCATCGCGCCGCAGCGATGTTCCGCCGTTCATGGTGATGGACGTGATGGCGGCTGCGGCCCGTCTCGAGGCGGCCGGGCGTCATGTCATTCATATGGAGGTCGGTCAGCCGGCGGCGCCGGCGCCGCGAACCGCGATCGAGGCGGCGCGTGCCGCGCTCGATCGGCCGATCGCCTATACCGAGGCGCTCGGCCTGCCGTCGCTGCGCGCGCGCATCGCGCGGCACTACGGGGAAGTGCATAACCTCGCCATCGATCCGGAGCGGGTGGCGGTGACTACCGGCTCGTCCGCCGGCTTCGTGCTGGCGTTCCTGTCGCTGTTCGAGCCGGGGGCACGCGTCGCCATCGCCAATCCGGGCTATCCGCCGTATCGGCACATCCTCACCGCGCTCGGCTGCGAGCCGGTGCTGATCCCGACCTCGGACGCGACGCGCTGGGCGATCACCGGCGCGGCGTTGATCGCGGCGCATCGCGAGAAGCCGCTACAGGGGTTGCTGGTGGCGAGCCCGGCCAATCCGACCGGAACGATGATGAGTGGCGATGCGCTGTCGCAACTGATCGCGGTGGCGCAAGCTGAAGGTATCCGCGTGATTTCCGACGAGATTTATCACGGACTCGATTACGCGTTCCCGGCGGAGACCGCGGCGGCATTTTCCGAGAACGTCACCGTCATCAATTCGTTCTCCAAATACTTCTGCATGACCGGCTGGCGCGTCGGCTGGCTGCTGCTGCCGCCGTCGCTGGTGCGATCGGTCGAGCGGCTGCAGCAAAATCTTTCGATCTCGGTGCCGGCGCTGTCGCAGGTCGCCGCGCAGGCGGCGTTCGATGGCCGCGACGAGATGGACGCGGTGAAGCATGGTTATGAGGAGAACCGCCGCATTCTCACGCAGGGCCTGCCGCGCGCGGGTCTCGACAAATTCCTGCCGGTCGACGGCGCGTTCTATCTCTACGCCGACATCTCACGCTATTCCGACGACAGCTTCGACTTCGCCTCACGCATGCTGCAGGACGCGCATGTGGCGGCGACGCCGGGTGTCGATTTCGATCCGGTCGACGGTCGTCACTTCATCCGCTTCAGCTATGCCGGCTCGGCCGCCGAGATGCGCGACGCGGTGACGCGCATCCACGACTGGCTCAATCGCTGACGCGCCGGTTTCCTGTCCGTTGACGTTAAAAATCGACCGGCCATCGAGAGATTGCTCTCGATGGCCGGACAGACACCAGGCGGTTCGCGCCTGCGCGTCGCTATTCGAACGGTTTCCAGCCGGTGGCGCAGCCGTCCTTGAAACGCTGTTTGATGGTTTCGCGCACCGATCGGGGCGCGGGCTCGATATAGATCGTTTTCAGCGTCGTTCCGTTGTCGGTGTTCTTCAATCCGACCGCAACATTGGCGAGGGTCGGCTTGTCCTTGTCGCCGAATGCCGCGATGACCTCTGCCGAATACCCGATCGTCGCCAACTCGTCGGTTGAACGGCGGTAGCAGCCATATTTGTTGAGCGCCGGGCTTTTGAGCAGAAGTACCGCCGCGCTGTCCGAACTCGCCAGTTCATTCTGACCGAACGCGGTGAGGCTGTCGTCGCGCTTGACCGAGACGCGATCGCCGAGAAATTCGACGAGGATGTCGCTGCCTTGTGCGGTATCGCCGGCTTTGGCCGCTCGTTGCGCGAGTTGCCAGGCAATGAAGAAGTTGGTGAGGAACGGACGAGTCTCCTGCTGGAACTTGACGTCCGGGTCCTTGACCTGCGGCTTGGGGGCCGAAGTCTCGAACGGCAGCGACAGAGAGATCGCTTTTGCCATGGTGAGCTGATCCGCGTAGAGGCAGTTCGATTTCGGCGTTGGCGGCAGCCCGAACTGGCGCATATAGGTGACGAGAACGATCAGCTTTTCTTCCGCGAGTAATCCCGGCACGGCCCCGGCTGCGTTCTGGACGGCCTGGCAGGCTCCCTGCACGATTTTCGCGTCATCGTTGGAAAGCTGATCCTTGACGTTCGCCTGAAGGTTTTCGAACACCTTGGCAAAATCGATCTTGTACCAGGTCGCCAGTTGATCGCGGACGTCCTGCGTCGTCGCGACCCGTTTGCCGTCGGCGGTTTTGTCCAGAAGAGGCGACTCGACCGGAGCCCGCTCGATCGTAATATTCGCACCGGAGCCGATATCGAGAATGAGCGCGCCATCGGCGGGCGTCAGCGCGGCGGTGCTCTTGACCGTGCGCACCATGTCGAAGCCATCGATGAACTTGTTATAGAGTGTCTCGTTGTCCTTCAGCGTGGTGCTGACCGTGGCCGCACGTTCGACGATGCGGGAAAAGCCGCTCCCCAGCGTCGGCCCGACGAACAGTCCGAGCAGTCCGGCGAAAATCTGAGCGCCCGCGACGAGTTCGGGGCTCAATTTGTCGTCCTTCGTCCGGCGGACTTCGTACTGAACGTAGACTTTCGCGTCGCGGTGCAGATACGGAAATATCGTTTTCAGGCAATTCAGCTCCGAGGTTTCGGTCCCCGGTTCGCGAGAGAATGTCGCCAGCGGAACGACGACGGGCGTCGTGGTATTGACGCCGGTTTCGCCGGTGAATGTCGCGGTCAGGACGTAGCCGCGTTTCTTGTCGATGAAAAATCCAGGCCCGCCGTCCTGAACGAGTTCGGTGAGCACTTGCGGCACCACATCGTTGCAGCTAACGCTGACGGAGTGACGCAACGCCGTTTTGTCGCCCTTGAACGGCGTTTTCTTGATCTTGGTGACAGCGCGCTCAAACGATCGAAAACCGTCGGAGGTTTCGCCCCCGGATATGCGACAATCCCGGCGGAAACGGCAGGGATCTTCATCCTCTCCCTGAGCATGAGCGACAGAAGAAATTAATCCTAGTATCCCAATACAAGCTCCGAGTGCTTTCACGACGGCCATGGCCCTTTGCCCCCTTGTTGGACCCCGCCCGGAAAGGTTAGTCGCAGTACGGCGCCGTGTAAAATGCAGATGAATAAACCAGCGGTTGCCCTTCCGGTCCCGCGCATCATTCCCTTTGCGCTCAGTGTTACCGCGGGCTTCGTCGACGGATTGATCTTCCTCGCGCTGTTCGGCCTCTACGTGGCGCAGGCGACCGGCAGCTTCGTCACCATCGGCGCGCACTGGTCGCAGCCGGAGCCGGGCGTGCTGGTCAAGGTGCTGGCGATTCCGGTGTTCCTCCTCGGCGGCGTCGTCGCCACGCTGATCGTCGCGACAATGCGGCGGCGGCGCGCGCTGCTGCTGACGCTGGCGATCGAGGAGGTGCTGCTGACGGCGCTGCTCGTCGCCGGCGTGATGGGGCCGGTGGCGCGCTCGGCGGATGAACCGATCGCGCTCGTCGCCGCGCTGTGCGGGCTGATGGCGATGGGATTGCAGAGCGCGCTGGTGCGCTTGCTGTTGCCGAGCTTCGGCTCGACCAATGTGATGACCACGAACACCACGGCGCTGGCGATCGATCTCACCCAGACCGCGCTGGCGTGGCTGCGCCGCGCGCAAGAGCGCGAGACGCTGACCGCGTCGCGGCGCAAGCTCGGTCACACGCTGACGGTGGTGCTCGGTTTTCTGGTCGGGACCACCACCGGCGCGTTCGGCTACCACTATGGCGGTTGGTGGGCGCTGGTCGTGCCGCTGTTGCTGCTCGACGCGGTCGCCGCGTGGGTGTGGTTGAGCACCCGCGAGGGCCGACCGGCAGCGGAGACTGCCGGCCGGTAGCGGTTTTGATTTGTCGCGTTTCAGTGACGCGAACCGGTATCCACTTCGCTCGAAAACGCTTTGGCCGCGATCAGTTCAGCGACAGATTGGCGGCCTTGATGATTTCGCCCCAGCGCTTGTGTTCGGCGGCGATGAATTTGCCGAATTCCGCCGGCGTGTCGCCGATCGGCTTCGCGCCTTCCTGGGCGAGACGCTTGCCGACCGTCGGGTCCTTGAGCGCGGCGACCGTGGCCTTGTTCAGCTTGTCGACGATATCGGCTGGCGTGCCGGCCGGCGCGACGAAGCCGTACCAGGCAGCGGATTCGTAGTTCGGCCAGCCGCTTTCGGCGATGGTCGGGACATCCGGCATGGTCGGCACGCGCTCCTTGCTGGTAACGGCCAGCGCGCGCATCTGCTTGGTCTGGATCATGCCCGCGACCGACGGGATCGTGGTGATCATGAATTGCGTCTGGCCGCTCAACACGTCGGTGATCGCCGGGCCTGCGCCGCGATAGGGCACGTGCACGGTATCGGTTTTGGCCACGTAATTGAGCAGCAGCGTCGCGAGATGGCTTGCCGACCCGTTGCCGGCCGAGCCGTAGGTGAGCTTGCCCGGATGCGCCTTGGCGTAATCCATGAGCTGCTTGAAGGTGTGGAATTCCGACTTCTCCGTCACGATGACGACGAGCGGCGCCGCGGCGATCAGCGTGATCGGCGTGAAGGCGGTCAGCGTGTCGACCTTGAGACTCTTGAACATGTGCGGGTTCACCGCCATCGGCCCCTGATTGGCCATCAGGATCGTATAACCGTCCGGCGCGGCCTTGGCTGCGGTCTGCGTGGCGACATTGCCGCCCGCCGTCGCGACGTTTTCAATGACGATGGTCTGGCCGAGCTTTTCGCCGGCGGTCTGCGCGACCAGCCGCGCGATCGCGTCGGTGCCGCCGCCGGCCGCATACGGAACAATCAGCTTGACCGGACGGCTCGGATAATCCTGAGCGAGCAGCGGCGAGGACGAAGCGATCGCGGATGCGGCGAGAACGCTGGCGCAAAGCAGACGGCGTGTGATCATCGATAATGGCTCCTGTGTATTGTTGCGATGGGGGTGGTTTGGGGTGTGTTCAGGCGAGGGCGTCGGCCGGAACGATGACGTTGCCCTCGAAAATGCGGCGTGCGGTGCGGATGACGCTGGCGCGCTCGACGCCGCCGTCGGCCTTGAAGGTCAGGTCGATCTGAATGCGGCCGCTCGGATGCTCGATCGTCACAGGCGAGACCGGCTCGGCCTGCGCGATGGCCTGCGCTACCGTGCCGGGCGTGCGGCACGCGACCGCGATGCACAGCCCGCCCGTCACCGCGTGACTGCGGTGGCAGCGATGCGGCACCAGATAACGTGACGTGATGGTGCCGCCGTGACGGGGCGCCGACAGCAGGCCGACCTTGGGCACGACCAGCTTCGACACGTCGCCGAGGCCCATGCGGCGGCCGGCCTCGCGCCGGATCTCCTCGATACGGGCGAGCAGCGCGGCGTTGGCGTCGATCTCTTCCGGCGTTTCATCGCCGCGCAGGCCGACATCGGCTGCGGCGAGCAGCATCATCGGCATGGCGTAGTCGATCAGCGTCACTGGTATGCCGGCGATCACGTCGCGCGTGGCGCCGGTCGGCAGCAGCTTGCCGGTCTTCCCGCCCTCCGCGTCGAGGAAGGAGAGCTTGATCGGCGCGCCGGTGCCGGCGACGCCGTCGATCGTGGCGGTGCCGTCATAGGTGACGCGGCCGTCCGGCGTCTGGATGATCGCGTCGATCAGGCTGCGCGTGTTGCGGTTGTAGATGCGGACCGTGGTTTCGCCAGGCTGCGGCGAAACCAGGCCGGCCTCGATGGCGAACGGGCCGACGCCGGACAGCATGTTGCCGCAGTTGGGGCTGGTGTCGACCAGCGCCGTGTCCACCGAGACCTGCGCGAACAGGTAATCGACGTCGGCGTCCGGATGGGTCGCCTTGGAGACGATGGCGACCTTGCTGGTGACAGTGTGCGAACCGCCGATGCCGTCCACCTGCAGCGGATGCGGCGAACCCATCGCCGCCAGCAGCACGCGGTCGCGGCTGGCGATGTCCGCGGGCAGGTCGGATTCCAGAAAATAGGGGCCGCGCGACGTCCCGCCGCGCATCAGGACGCAGGGGATACGGCGCGGTTCGGTTCGGGAAGGTTGAGACAAGATGTCACCGTGGGTTGGTTGTGCCGTTTTTAATGGCAGATTTACTGATGTAAAATGCAAAGATGTCAGCTATTGATGCGTTATGAGCATCAATTACGAATCCCTGGATCTGCGTGCCTTTCTGACGGTGGTTGAACACGAGAGTTTCCGCCGGGCGGCGGCGACGCTGAACCTGTCGCAGCCGGCCCTGAGCCGCCGCATTCAGAAGCTCGAAGCGGAGATCGGCGGGCCGTTGCTGGAGCGCACGACGCGACGGGTGGCGCTCACCGCCATGGGTCGCGAACTGCTGCCACTGGTGCGGCGCATGCTCGACGAATTCGACAACTCGCTGTTCGCGATGCGGCAGCTTGGCCAGCGCCAGGCCGGGCAGGTGACGATCGCCTGCGTGCCGACCGCGGCGTTCTATTTCCTTCCGCGCGTCATCGCGCGGTTCAACGAGCAATATCCGAATGTGCGCTTCAGCATTCTCGATTTGTCGGCGAATGACGGGTTGCGTAGCGTCGCGCATGGCGAGGTGGAGTTCGGCATCAACCTGCTCGGCTCGGCCGAGCCGGAGTTGAGCTTCGATCCGCTGATCGAGGATCCGTTCGTGCTCGCCTGCCGCCGTGACCATCCGCTGGCGAAACGCAAGACGGTGGACTGGGCGGACATCGAGCCGTATCGGCTCGTCACCGTCAGCCGGGCAAGCGGTAACCGCACATTGCTGGAAGCGACGTTGACGCGCGCGCGCGTGCACCTGCGCTGGTTCTACGAGGTGACGCATCTGTCGACCTCGCTCGGTCTGGTCGAGGCCGGGCTGGGTATTTCCGTGCTGCCGCAACTGGCGACCCCGCAGGGCGAGCATCCGATCATCGTCACCCGGCCGATCGGCAATCCGCAGGTGTCGCGCACCATCGGCGTCGTGCGCCGCCGCGGCCGGCAGCTTTCCCCGGCGGCACAACGGTTCTTCGATATCCTGATGACCACCTGGTCCGACACCTGACCGGAGGGGGGCGACGCGCCCCTTTTTTCCGGCGGAGGCGCGCCTATATCAGGGCATCTTCACGACAGAACCCCGAGTTTGCGATGTTCGATTCCTGTCCGGAACGCGAGACCGAAAACGCGACTCCGCTGCCCAGCGAGGTGGCGGACGACGTGCTGCAAGATGCCTATTCCAACGCCGTGATCTCCGCCGCCGAGCGCGCCGGGCCGGCGGTGGTGCGCGTTGAAGTGTTGAAAGCCCAGAAGGGCGGCCCGTCGCGGCCGGCCGGTGTCGGGTCCGGCGTGGTGATCTCGCCGGACGGTCTTGTCCTGACCAACAGCCATGTGGTGCACGGCGCCAGCGACTTCCGCCTCACCGACGCGGAGGGCCGCGCCATGGAGGCGCGGGTGCTGGGCGAGGACCCGGACACCGATCTCGCGTTGTTGCGCGCCGGTTCGGCGCGTAACCTCGCCATCGCGCCGATCGGAGATTCCAAATCGCTGAAACGCGGACAGCTCGTGGTCGCGATCGGCAATCCGCTCGGTTTTGAATCGACGGTGACGGCGGGCGTCGTCTCGGCGCTCGGCCGCTCGCTGCGCGCCGGCAACGGCCGGCTGATCGAGGATGTGATCCAGACCGACGCGGCTCTGAATCCCGGTAATTCCGGCGGGCCGCTCGTCAATGCGCGTGGCGAGGTCATCGGCATCAACACGGCGATCATCCGTGGCGCGCAGGGCATCTGCTTTGCCGTCGCGAGCAACACCGCGCAGTTCGTGCTCGGCGAATTGATCCAGCACGGCCGGGTGCGGCGCGGCTTCATCGGTATCGCCGCGCAGACGGCGGCGGTGTCGCGCGGTCATGCCCGGCTGGCCGGCCTCGGGAATGCGACCGGCGCGATGATCACCGCGCTGGAGCCGGGCGGCCCGGCGTCATCGGCCGGGTTGATGACTTATGACATCATCGTGCGTGCCGACGGCGAAGCGGTGACGGGTGTCGACGATCTGATCCGGTTGCTCAGTCACGAGCGGATCGACCGCGCCGTCACGGTCGAGGCGCTGCGGCGCGGTCAGCTCAAATCCTTCGACGTGCGGCCGAACGAGCGGCCGATGCCCAAGGCTGCCTAAGACGAGAGGCTGCCTAAGACGAAAAGGCGCGGGGCCGCTAGCGCGGCTCCTGCGCCACTTCGGCGTGGATCGCCAGCAGCTTCTCCACCAGTTCCGGCGTGCGCTGGCGCGACATGCCGCATTCGGTGGCGATGCCGAACTCCTTTACGTACTTGCTGGCGGCGGCGATGCGTTTCTTCGTGCCGTCGGCGCCATCCGCGGCGTGCACCACGCCGAGATAAAGCTCCGTGCCGGGCGCGAGTTTCAGGCCGGCGAGCGGCTTGAAATAGGCGTCGTCGTTGCGCGCGACCGGCACCGGCATGTGCACATAAGCGAGCGGATGCTTGATGGTTGAAACGATATCGTTGGTGATGGCGACGAGCTTGCCCGCGTCCTGCGGCTCGATCGCGTGCTTGGCGCCGAAGTCGCCGTAACAGAGATGGATGCCGAGTTCGACATCGGCCGGCACAGCCGCTGACAGGCGGCCGAGTGGCGCCACCATCTGTTGCGGCGTCACGGTGATCGGCGGGAAGAAATCCTGCGGCTGGCCGTCATAGCCGATCATCTCGTAGCAGACGTCCCACTGGATGCAGAGATCCTTGTGCGGGATCGTCCGGCAGATCGTCTCCACCTCGCGCAGCATCGCTTTCTCGTAAGCCGCCTCGATCGCGTCGATGTGTTCGCCGGTGCAGAAGCCGCGGATCACCGCCATGGGCGTCGGCAGGCAGACCTGGAAGCGAACGTTTTTCGGCAAATCGCCGCGCTCGCGCGCCGCGACGAAATCGAGATAGGAGGCGCGCGCGTCGCGCGCATAGCCAAGCTCGCCGAAACGCACCTCGGACGGCTTCACGCCTTCGGCCAGCGTCAACAGACGGAAGCCGGAATTCTTGCGCGCCGCGCCGCCGGGATCAGGACGCAGAAACGGATTGGCGAGCAGGAACGGATACTGGAAGCTGATCCACAGCCGGCGCGGGCCCTGTTCGCCGTCGGGGACGCGAGCCACACGGCGGCCAAGCGTGCGGCCGACGGTCTTGAACACATCGTCGACGCTGTCGAGGCCGATGCTGCCGACGAGGTGGACGCAGTTGGGGGTGTAAGCCATCTCTTCCTCCGCTCGCTGCCGTTGTTTTCGTTGGCCAGAGGTTAGCGCCACCACGGCGGGCCTGTCAGGGATAGCGGCCCGCGACACGGTACGCGAAACGCGCCGTGCCGCATGAGGCTGGGGAATGCCCGGCGCGGCTCGCGATGGCCGGTAACATTAATCGCGGCCAGGCTTTGGTGACGGGCGTATAATCTCATAGGTTGCAATTCATCATTCCTCGCGCGGAGACTGCGAGATGATATGGGCAACGACCAATACGGCAGCGGCCATCAGCCGCCGCCCGAACAAGGCGACACGGCCGGACGCGGCGAGAGCGACTGGCTGCTGGGTTTGTTGACGGATGCGGGTTTTGCCCGCGTGACCGCGCTCGCCGCGCGCCTGACCGGCGCGCCGATGGCGGCGATCAGCATCGCCGCCGATGGGCGGACGTTGTTCCGCGCTTGTCACGGCATCGAACTGCCGGACCCTCCGGGCGAGGCGGCATATACCTACAACGCCGTGTTCGCACCGGACGCGGCGCGCGTGGCCTATGACATCCGCAAGGATACGGCGGGGCGGAGCGATCCGTCCGCGATCGCGCTGTCGCGCGTGCGCTTCTATGCCGGAATGCCGCTGGCATTGCGCGACGGCACCCGCGTCGGCGCGCTCTGTGTGTTCGACCGGCGTCCGCGCCGTCCGAAGTCGCCACGCATCGACAATCTTCGCGATCTTGCAAGCTTGCTCGCGAAGCAGATCGATCTGCTGCACATGGCCCGGCAGAGCGAGGTGCGGCAGGACTATCTCGTCAAGGAGATGAACCATCGCATCGCCAACAGCCTGCATGTGGTGTCGCATCTTTTGTCGCTGCAGGGCCGCGCGGCGGGTGAGATGGCGCGGCGTTCGCTGGCCGCGGCGGCGGGGCGGATCGAGGCGGTCGCGGCGGTGCATCGCCGCCTCTATCTCGCCGACGGGGTGGGCATGATCGATTTCAAATCCTATCTCGACGACCTCTGCGCCAATATCCGCCGCGCGGTGTCGGCGGCGGAGCAGCGCCATGTGCTCATCGTCGAGGCCGATCCGGTGGATTTGCCGTCATGGCGCGCGACCGCGCTGGGGTTGATCGTCAATGAACTCGTCACCAATGCGGTGAAGCATGCTTATGCGGACGGCGAGGCGGGACCGATCGCCGTCGGGTTCTTCGCGGCGAGCGACGAGCACAGGCTCACCGTCGCGGATGAAGGCCGTGGTTTGCCGGATCATGTCGATCCGGCGTCCGCGCGCGGCATCGGCATGCGCATCATCCGCACGCTGGTGCAGCAGCTCGGCGGTACCATCGCATTCACGGATGCGGAGGTAGGGCGCGGCACGCTGGTCAGCGTTCGCTATCGCCCGGACGCTGCCCGGCCCGACTGAGACGAAGATATATATGTCGCGCGCGAATGTATAAGCTCGCGCGATGCAGACCATCAGCGTCAATAAATCGTCGTTGCGGCGCGGCGTCCTGTTCCTGATCGGCATCGCCGGACCGGCGCTCGCGGGCGTGGTCTTGCACGACAGCGCCGCGGCGGTGGTGGCGGCGGTGTTCGGCCTGCTGCTGTCGTTCTCCGATCAGGACGGACCGCTGTCCGGCCGCTATCGCATCCTGTTCCTTTCGGCGGCGGGGCTGATCGCCGGTGCGGTCGCCGGCTATCTGCTGCGCGACTATCGGGTGGCATTCTGGATCGTGTTCGTCGTCGGCGCGTTCGCCGCGGGGCTGGCGAACCGCTACGGCCGCGTCCCGGCGATGGCGGCGCGGCATGCCTGCATGGCGCTGTCGGTGGCATTCGGCGTTCCGGTGATCCAGCCGATGGAATTGATGTTCAGCGCCGGCACGCTGGTGCTGGTCGTCATTGCGCGTGCGCTCGACCATCTGCTGTTCGGCCATCTGCCGCAATTGCGCCAGCCGGCGCGCACCGACCCGCCGGACCCGTCGCTCTGGCTGCGCTTCGCGCTCGCCTATGCGACGGCGGCGGCGATCGGGTTGTGGATCGGCATCGCGCTCGATCCGGAACGCGCGGCCTGGGTCTCGACCACCGTGCTGGTTGTCATGCAGCCGGACGCGCGGGTGAGTTACCGGCGTATCGTCTCGCGGATCGTCGGCGCTTTCATCGGCGTGATCGGCGCCTATGCGCTCGCGCATCTGTTCACCACGCCGGTGCTGCTGCTCATCGTCGTGCTGGTGGTGGCGCTGCTGATCCCGCACCATCTGCCGCACCGCTACTGGGCGCATACGGCACTGATCGCGATGATGATCCTGCTGCTTTACGACCTTGCCGACGCCGGCGCGCTCGGCCGCGCGGTGTTCGCCGAACGGCTGCAGGACATGCTGCTCGGTTGCACCATGGCGCTGATCGGCACCGCGGTGGCGTTCCCGCGCGGGAAAACGAAACTACCCTAGAGGCTTTTCTGTTTTGGGCGCGATCTGTGCGGAAAGCCGCTTCACACTTTTCCGGACCGCGCCCTAACGCATCGCCGCGGCGATGTTGCCGCCATCGACGGTGGTGACGTCGGCGGTGGTCTTGAGCGCCAATGCCTGCGCGAGAAACGCCTGCGCCACGTCGTCGGCGGTCACTTCGCGACCGAGCAGATTGCCGCTCATATAGTCTTTCTCGCTGACGCCACGGGCTTTCGATCGCTCGGCGATGAAATCGTCGGTGAGCAGACCGGAGCGGATGCGGTCGGCGTTGATCGCGTTGGCGCGGATGCCCTCGGCGCCGTAGTCGAGCGCATACTGGCGCACGAGGAAGAGGGTGGCCGCCTTCGGCAATCCATACGGACCGAAATTCGGACCGGGATTGACCGCCTGCTTCGAGACATTGAACAGCAGACAGCCGCCGGTGCCTTGCGCCAGCATGATCTGTGTCGCCGCCTGCGCGACGCGCTGATGACCGTAGAAGTTGAGTTCAAAGCTCTGCCGCAGCGTGTCCTCGTCGACCTCGCCGATGCGGCCCTGCCACGCGGCGCCGGCATTCGACACGAGGATGTCGACTCCGCCGAACGCTTCCACCACCGTTGCAAACGCATCCCGCACCGATTGCGGATCGGTTACGTCGCAGCCGACGCCGATGGCGCCGCCGCCGATCTGCTTTGCTTTCTCCTTGGCCTTGCCGGCATCGAGGTCGAGCAGGGCGACTTCGGCGCCCGCTGCCGCGAACGCTCTGGCGGTGGCAAAACCGATCGCGCCGGCCGCGCCGGTAATCACCGCGATCTGTCCGGCGAGCGGCGGCTCCTTGGCCGAACCGAGCTTTGCCTGTTCCAGCGACCAGTATTCGCAATCGAACATGTCGGCTTCTGAGATGGACTCGAAGCGGCCGATCGCTTCCGCGTCGGTGATGCCCTCGACCGCGGCCTCGGCAAGATCGGCGGCGATGCGCGCGTCCTTCTTGCTGCGGCCGAGGCCGAACAGGCCGAGGCCCGGCACCAGGATGACGCGCGGCGCGGGATCGAGCATCTTCTTGGCGCCGTCGAAGCGCGCATTGTGGCGCTCGAAATAGGCGACGTATTTGTCGATGAATGCTTGGGCTGCCGCCTGTGCGTTCTGGCGGACATCGTCGAGTTTGCCGTCCGCCGGCGCGGCGACCACCATCGGCCAGTCCTTGGTGCGGATGGTGTGGTCGGGCGTGATGACGCCGGCCTGGCTGTAGCGGGCGACCTCGGCACCGTTGACGAAATTCAGGATCGCGTCGTTGCTGCGGAAGTCGAACACCAGCCGCCGCCACGCGCCTTCATTCTTCTCGTCCTTGAGCGCGACCGCGCCGCGCAGGATCGGCGTGACGGCCGCGCGCGCCGCGATCCGCTGCGGCAGTTGCGCGGTGGCGAATACCGATGTGCGGCGCTGGCCGAGCCGTTCCTCGGCGCGCGTCACCATCTCGATCATCTTCTCGTAGGCTTCGCGCGCATCGTTGCCGAAGGTGAAGATGCCGTGCTTGGCCAGCACCAGCCCTTCGTATTCGGGATTGGTCTCGAACACTTCGGCGGCTTTCTTCGCCAGCGCGAAGCCCGGCATGATGTAGGGCACGATGCCCATGCGATTGCCGTAGACCTCGCGGGCAAGTTCGTCGCCGTTCGGCTGGTCGATCAGGCTCAAGACCGCGGTCGAGTGCGTGTGATCGACATAGCGATGCGGAACGAATGCATGCAGCAACGTTTCGACCGACGGGTTCGGCGCCATCGGATCGATCAGGTTGGCGCGCTGCACGCGCACCATGTCCTCGTCGGAGAGCGCGTCGCGCGCACGCAGCTTGCGCAGCGCCTGCAGCCGCACGGCGGGCAGGCCGGCCGGCTCGATGGTCGCCATGTCCCAACCGGAGCCCTTGACGCACAGCACCTCGGTCTCTTCGCCGAGCAGATCCTTCATCCGCGTCTTGACGGACGTGTTGCCGCCGCCGTGCAGGACGAGTTTCGGATCGCGGCCGAGCAGACGTGTCGTGTAGACGCGCGCGGCGAGGTCGGGATGGACGCCGGCATCGGTGTAGCGGGCGATGGTGTCCTGCGCGTCGCGCTCGACCCAGTTCGATTTCATGCGCATCCCATCGGGAGCAAGCTCCCGTTCCTTGATCGTGAGAGTCTTTCGCTGCTTCATCAAACAGCGAAAGACTCTTGTTTTTGATGTGTCGCGTTTTCTTGACGCGAACCGGTATTCGCTTCGCTCGAAAACGCTCTCGGCAGACGAGGCAGCGCGGCGGATCAGTTGCCGAGCAGGCGTCGTCCCCACCAGCCGCGCTTGGCCGGCGCGCCGTTGTCGGCCGATGACTCGGCCGGTGATTCAGTCGCGGGCGCGGTGACCGGCGGTTCGGCGGGAGTCGACACCACCGGCTGCGGCGCGGCAGCGGCTATGCCGCTGCTGGCAGCGACCGGAGCCGGTTCGCGGATGGTCGAGCGCCGACGGGGCGGTGCTTCCTTCACGGCGGGCGCCGGTTCGGCCGCGACAGGCGCGGGCGACGGTGCCGGAGCGGAAGGCGCTGCCGTTTCCGCCGCAGGTTGCTCGGTCGGCTGGTCGGCGGGCGGCGGCAGCGGCGCCGACAGGAAGTCGGGCTGTTCCGGCATCGACGGGTCGACCTGCTGCCCTTCGCCGGACGGGAGACCGTCACGGCGCTCGCGGTTGCGGCGGCCGCCGCGGCGTCCACGCCGGCGGCGGCGCTGTCCGTCGCGCTCGCCATTCGACTGGCCGTTTTCACCCTGGGCAGCGTCGATGCCATCGGTCTCGTTGTCGCCGGCATCACCGGCCTCGTCGCTGGCCACGACCCCTTCGGCGGGCCCCTCGGACTCATCGGCGGAGCGGGGAGCACCGTCCTCGCGATCACGGCCCCGGCTGCGGCGTCCACGCCGGCGCCGGCGGCGCCGGCCACCATCCTGCTGGTCGTCGGCGCGAGCCTCGTCGCCATCCTGTTCGCCGCTCTCGTCGCCGGTGTCATCCGAACGTGCTTCAGCTTCATCCTCGGCGATCGCCTCGGCTTCCGCGTCGGCATATTCCGCGTCGAGCGCGAGGTCATCCTCATCGACCATCGGCGGCAGCGGCTCGGTGCGCGCGGCGATCGCCTTGGCGTCCTCGATCGAATGGACCTGATCGCCGCGGGTGATCTCGAACGACATCTGGCCGACGAAATCCTGATCGGCATTGACGACGATGGCGATCTCGAAGCGGTCTTCCAGCGCCCGCAGATGCGCGCGCTTGTGGTTGAGGGCGTAGAGCGCGACCTCGGGACGGGTGCGCACGACGAGATTGTGGGTCGCGCCCTTGATGATCTGTTCCTCGAGCGCGCGCAGCAATTGCAGGCACACCGAGGACACCGAGCGGACATGGCCGGAGCCGCCGCAATACGGGCACTTCTCGGTCGAGCTCTCCAGCACCGAGGTGCGGATGCGCTGACGCGACATTTCCATCAGGCCGAAATGCGAGATGCGGCCGACCTGGATGCGCGCGCGGTCGTGCTTGAGGCAGTCCTTCATCTTGCGCTCGACCGCGCGGTTGTTGCGGTTTTCTTCCATGTCGATGAAGTCGATGACGATGAGACCGGCAAGGTCGCGCAGGCGAAGCTGGCGGGCGATTTCTTCCGCCGCTTCGAGATTGGTCTTGAGCGCGGTGTCCTCGATGTTGTGCTCGCGCGTGGCGCGGCCCGAGTTCACGTCGATCGAGACCAGCGCCTCGGTCGGGTTGATGACGATGTAGCCGCCGGACTTGAGCTGCACGGTCGGCGAGAACATCGCGTCGAGCTGGTGCTCGACGCCGTAGCGGGAGAAGATCGGGAGCGTATCGCGATAAGGCTTCACGTTCTTGGCATGGCTCGGCATGAGCATGCGCATGAAATCCTTGGCCTCGCGGTAGCCGCGTTCGCCGGCGACGATAACTTCGTCGATGTCCTTGTTGTAAAGATCGCGGATCGCGCGCTTGATCAGCGAGCCTTCCTCGTAGACGAGGGCGGGGGCGGTCGACTTCAGGGTCAGCTCGCGCACCTGTTCCCACAGGCGCAGCAGATATTCGAAGTCGCGCTTGATCTCGGTCTTGGTGCGGGCGCCGGCGGTGCGCAGGATGATGCCCATGCCCTCCGGCACCTGCAGGTCTTCGACCATCTCCTTCATGCGGCGACGGTCTTCGGCGCTGGTGATCTTGCGGCTGATGCCGCCGCCACGCGCGGTGTTCGGCATCAGCACCGAATAGCGGCCGGCGAGAGAGAGATAAGTGGTGAGTGCAGCACCCTTGGTGCCGCGCTCTTCCTTGACGACCTGCACCAGCATCACCTGCCGGCGCTTGATGACTTCCTGAATCTTGTATTCGCGGCGACGGTGGCGCACGCGCGGCGCGGCCGCTTCTTCCATCGCATCGGCGCCGCCGACGATCTCGACGTGCTCTTCCTCTTCTTCCTCGTCGTCGGCTTCTTCTTGACCGGCCTCATCGTGGCCGGCTTCGACATCGTGAGCCGGTTCGCCGGCATCCGACACCATGTCGGCGGGAACATCGTGCGGGCCGGCTTCGGGAATCGTATCGCCCGCCAGCACCTCGTCCGTCACAGCCGCCGAGTGCTCGGCAACCGGCGCGCCTTCATCCACGTGGTCCGCAGGGGCGGCGGTGTCGATATGCGGCTCGAATGCCGGCGCTGCGTCATTCGTCTCGATCGCGACCTCGGAGGAGAACTCGTGGGTGGTCGCGCCGGCGTCTTGAACCGTATCCTGCGTCGCCTCGGCGACGAAGGCTGCTTCATCGCCGCCGGTCGGGGCGGCCGCATTGTCGGCAACCGGTTCGCTGCGGCGGGTCGAATCGCCGCGACGGCGCGCGCCCCGGTCGCGGTGGCGACCGCGGCGGCGGTTCGATTTGCGCTCGTGCTCGTCTTCCTCGTCGCGATGAGCGCGCGCTTCGTCTTCGAGCAGCGCCTGCCGATCGGCGGTCGGGATCTGATAGTAGTCGGGGTGGATTTCCGAGAACGCCAGGAAGCCGTGGCGGTTGCCGCCATATTCGACGAAAGCGGCTTGCAGCGACGGCTCAACGCGCGTCACTTTGGCGAGATAGATATTGCCGCGAAGCTGTTTGCGGTTGGCGGACTCGTAATCGAATTCTTCGACCCGGTTACCGCGGAGAACAACGACCCGGGTTTCTTCCGGATGGGTCGCATCGACCAGCATCTTGTTGGGCATCATAAAGTCTCACTGGGAAGGCCCGGCGTGCGCGCGCGTGATCGCGGCGGGGGCGGGCGGTCCGATGGGTGTGGAAGGGAAGCGCGTTGCGCTGACCGGCCGATGTAAGCGGAAACGCAGCCAGGCGCGGCGAAACCGACGCGCGGAGCGGCACGAAACCGTCTTGTCGACCGTTTTGGGCGGAGAAAAATGCTGGCAATGAGCATTGCAGCATGAATTTGCGACCTTCAGCGCGTCCGGCACCGCGCCAGAAAGGGCGATACCGCGGTTGTCGCTCACGATTCTCAACGCGGGGAGGTCTTGAGCGACTAAAGGGCTCGCAAGCCCGAAGGCGTCGTGACCAGCGTCAATCCGGGTGTCCTTACAAGGGGCATCGGCCGCGAACCCGAGGAAATCCCGCCGCCTCATTCGAGGAGGGCGCGGTCCTGGGAAAAAGCCGGAAAGCCCGAACGCGGTACCACCGGAACAGTCAAACCGTCAGCAGACCCTACATACGGCCAAGCCCCCCCAATAGCAATGGTCCAACGCCCCGGCCGTCAGCCGGGGGGCCTTAAGGCCCGGAGGCGACCGTAGCCGCCGGGCCACACCGGCCGCAGAACCCAGAGGGCCGGTCAAGTTCCGTTAACCAGCCGGGGCTCTAATGCGATATGACGGCGCAGCAGGGGGCGGATTCGTGGCTCATCGCGTGCGCAAAATCCCGATCGCGGCCGCCGGGGCGCTATTTGGCGCCCTGATCTCCTTGTTTTTGGCATTTTCCGCGGCGGCGGCCGATCGGCCGGCGGCGACCGACGTGCGGCTGGCCGGCGACGATCGCCAGACCCGCCTGATCCTCGATCTCACCGACAAGGTCGACCTGTCCGTCTTTACTCTGGCATCGCCATACCGGGTGGTCGTCGACCTGCCGCAGGTCGCCTTCCGGCTCCCGGCCAAGGCCGGCGAGACCGGCCGGGGGCTGGTCAAGGCGTTCCGCTACGGCCTCGTCATGCAGGGCGGGGCGCGGGTCGTGATCGACACCAAGGGGCCGGTCCGCGTGGACAAGGCTTTCGTGCTGCCGGCGGCCGAGGGTGTGCCGGCGCGGATGGTGCTCGATCTGGTGGCGACCGATCGCGATGCTTTCATGCGCGACCTCGCGCTTGCCAACCGGCAGCGCGCCGAGCAGCGCCGAGCCGATCCGCCGCCAGCGACCATCCGCAGTGCCGGCGATCCCCGGCCGCTGATCGTCATCGATCCCGGCCATGGCGGCATCGACACCGGCACCAAGGCGGGCGCCGTGGTCGAAAAATCCATCGTGCTCGACTTCGCCACCATGCTGCGCGACCGCATGGAAAAGAGCGGCAAATACCGGGTCGCCATGACCCGCACCGACGACACCTTCATCCCGCTCGCCGGCCGCGTGAAGTTCGCGCGGCAGCGTCAGGCGGCGCTGTTCATTTCCATCCATGCCGACGCGCTGCCCAAGGGCGAGGGCGAGGCGGAAGGCGCCACCGTCTATACGCTCTCGGAAAAAGCCTCCGACGCCCAGGCGGCGCGGCTGGCCGAGGCGGAAAACCGCGCCGACGTGATCTCCGGCGTCGATCTCGCGGCGGAGCCCAACGACGTCGCCGATATCCTGATCGACCTGACCCAGCGCGAGACCAAGGCATTCTCGGCCAAGTTCGCGGCCGCTCTGGTCAACGACATGAAGCGGGTGGCGCGGATGCACAAACACCCCCTGAAGTCGGCCGGCTTTCGCGTCCTGCTGGCGCCGGACGTTCCCTCGGTTCTGCTCGAACTCGGCTATGTCTCGACCAAGGATGACCTCAAGCAACTGATGTCCGACGCCTGGCGCGCGCGCACCGCTGATTCCATCGTTCAGGCTGTCGATTCGTTCTTCGCGACCCGGCTGGCGGGCGCGAACGGCGGCAATTAACGGAGCGGATGCGGTGGACCGGCCTCAGTTTCAACATAAAACGGCAGGCATATCCTGCGGCAGAGCCGGTGGGATGATGGCGGGCCGGATGATCGTTGACCCGATGAAAGAGCGGATATCGCTGCCGCTGCGCTGCTCTCTGCCACGAAACCCGAGCCACTGAACCGGACGAACGGCCGGACCACTGAATGAAACTCGTCTTCCGCTTTCTGGGCTTCCTGTTCGCCGCCGGGACGATCCTGTTCGTCGTCGGCGTGGCCGCGACGGCGGGCCTGCTGTGGCACTATTCCAAGGATCTGCCGGACTATTCGCAGCTCCAGGATTACGAGCCGCCGGTGATGACGCGCGTGCATGCGGCCGATGGCTCGCTGCTCGCCGAATATGCGCGCGAGCGCCGGCTCTATCTGCCGATCCAGGCGGTGCCGAAGCTGGTGATCAATGCGTTCGTGTCGGCGGAAGACAAGAACTTCTATGAGCACGGCGGCCTCGACTTCGGCGGCATCGCCCGCGCCGGTCTCCTGTATGTGCAGAACATGGGGTCGAGCCGCCGCCCGCAGGGCGCCTCGACCATCACCCAGCAGGTTGCCAAGAACTTCCTGCTCACCAACGAAGTGTCGTTCACGCGCAAGATCAAGGAAGCGCTGCTGGCGCTCAAGATCGAGCGCACCTACAGCAAGGACAAGATCCTCGAACTGTATCTGAACGAAATCTATCTCGGCTTCAGCGCCTACGGAATCGCTGCTGCGTCGCTGCTGTATTTCGACAAATCGGTGCACGAACTGACGATCGCGGAAGCCGCTTATCTTGCCGCGCTGCCGAAGGCGCCGAGCCTGCTCAATCCGTTCCGCGCGCGCGAGCGCGCCATCGAACGGCGCAACTACGTCATCGACCGCATGCGCGAGGACGGCAAGATCACCGCCGCCGACGCCGAGAAGGCGAAGAAGTCGCCGCTCGACGTGACCGTGCGCGGCACCGGCGCGCATATCTTTGCCGCCGAATATTTCGCCGAGGAAGTGCGTCGCGAGATCAACGAGCGCTACGGCGAGAAGAAGCTCTACGAGGGTGGCCTGTCGGTTCGCACCACGCTCGATCCGAAGTTGCAGCAACTGGCGCGGCAGGTGCTGGTCAACGGCTTCGTCAATTTCGACGAGAAGGACGGTTATCGCGGTCCGGTCAGCAAGATCGATATCGGCGGCGACTGGGGCGTGAAGCTCGCCGACGTGCGCGCGCTCAACGACGTGCAGTGGAAGCTCGCGGTGGTGCTCGAGGTCAACGACCAGACCGCGCGTATCGGCATCCAGCCGCCGCGCGAGCCGGGCGGCGGCGTCAGCAAGGCGCGCGACATCGGCCTCATTTCCGTCGATGGCGTGAAATGGGCCAAGGCCAAGGAAGGTCCGCAGCGCGGCAAGGCGATCACCAAGGTGACGCAGGTGCTCAATCCGGGCGACGTGATCTATGTCGAGCCGGCGAAGCCCGACGGCACGTTCCGCATGCGGCAGGTGCCGGAAGTCTCCGGCGCGATCGTCGCCATGGACCCGAACACCGGCCGTGTGCTCGCCATGGTCGGCGGCTTCTCGTTCGACCAGAGCCAGTTCAACCGCGCGACGCAGGCGCTGCGTCAGCCGGGTTCGTCGTTCAAGCCGTTCGTCTACGCCGCCGCGCTCGACAACGGTTATACGCCGTCGACGCAGGTGCTCGACGCGCCGCTCGAGATCGATCAGGGCGCCGGGCAGGGCGTGTGGGCGCCGCAGAACTACGAAGGCAAGTTCTATGGTCCTTCGACCTTGCGGTTCGGCATCGAACATTCGCGCAACGTGATGACCGTGCGGCTCGCGCAGGACATCGGCATGCCGATGGTCGCCGAATACGCCAAGCGGTTCGGCATCTATGACGATCTGCCGCCTTATCTGTCGTTCGCGCTCGGCGCCGGCGAAACCACGCTGCTGCGCATGGTGTCGGGCTACGCCATGCTCGACAATGGCGGCCGTCGTGTGAAGCCGACGCTGGTCGATCGCATCCAGGATCGCTACGGCCACACCGTCTACAAGCACGACGAGCGCGAGTGCCGCGGTTGCGACGCCGACAAATGGGCGAACCAGCCGGAGCCGTCGCTGGTCGACCGGCGCGAGCAGGTGCTCGACCCGATGACCGCGTATCAGATGACGTCGATGATGGAAGGCGTCGTGCAGCGCGGCACCGCCACGATCCTGCGCGAGGTCGGCAAGCCGGTGGCCGGCAAGACCGGCACCACCAACGACGAAAAGGATGCGTGGTTCATCGGCTACACGCCGGACATCGTCGTCGGCGTCTATATGGGTTACGACAAGCCGCGCCATCTCGGTCGCGGTGCGACTGGCGGCCATCTCGCGGCGCCGATCGTCAAGGACTTCCTCAAGACCGCGCTCGCCGACAAGCCGTCGATGCCGTTCCGCGTGCCGGCCGGCATCAAGCTGATCCGCGTCGACGCCAAGACCGGCATGCGCGCCGGTCCGGAAACGGCGAAGGCGATCCTCGAAGCGTTCAAGCCCGGCACCGCGCCGCCCGACAACTATTCGGTGGTCGGCTATGGCGACGGCACCGGCGCGCCGGGCGGTGGTGGCGGCTATATCCCGCCCGATGCCGACCGGGCGGTTCGCTCCGGCACCGGCGGGCTCTACTAGCCTTCGAGAAGGTTTCAGATCATGTCATCGCGATGGCCGGGCTTGCCCGGCCATCGGCGTTTTGGGATCGCCCACGCGGCCGGGAATAAATCCGCGCCAGTCCGAGTCTCCTCGTTATCCGGCACCGCGCCACAGAGGAGACGGCCATGGCTCATCACGATGACGACACGCATCCGGGGATCGATCGTCGGCACGCGCTCGAATGTATGTTGTGGGCGGGTACCGGCGTGCTCTGGACCCTGTCCGCCGGCGTTCCGGTGTCGCGGCTGATCGGCAGCGCGGAAGCAGCGGAGAGCGGGTTCAGTTTCCTGCAGATTTCCGACAGCCATGTCGGTTTCGATAAGGCGGCCAATCCCGATGCGCGCGCGACGCTGGTGGCGGCGATCGACAAGGTCAACGTCATGCCGGTGAAGCCGGCCTTCATGATCCATACCGGCGATATCACGCATCTCTCCAAGCCGCGCGAATTCGACGACGCCGCGCAGGCGATCGGACAGGCGCGGCTCGATGTGCACTACGTGCCGGGCGAGCACGACATCATCGATGAGGACAACGGCAAGGCGTATCTGGAACGATACGGCAAGGGCACCAAGGGCGCCGGCTGGTATTCGTTCGATCAGGCCGGGGTGCATTTCATCGGCCTCGTCAATGTCGTCGATCTGAAAGCCGGCGGCATGGGCAATCTCGGCGACGCGCAATTGGCTTGGCTCGCCGACGATCTGCGCGGCAAGAGCGCGTCGACGCCGATCGTGGTGTTCGCGCATATCCCGCTCTGGACGGTGGCGGAGGAATGGGGCTGGGGCACGCAGGATTCCGCTCGTGCGCTCGCGCTGCTGGCGCGGTTCGGCTCGGTCACGGTGCTCAACGGGCATATCCATCAACTGATGCAGAAGGTGGAGGGCCATGTGACGTTCCACACCGCGCGCTCCACCGCGTTCCCGCAGCCTGCGCCCGGTACGGCGCCGTCGCCGGGGCCGAAGGTCGTGCCGGCAGGCGAACTGCGCAAACTGCTCGGTGTCACCGATGTGGTCTATCGCGCGGGTCAGGAAAAACTCGCCATCACCGACACCGCGCTTGCCGGCTGAAAGGACATCGCCAATGACTATCGATAACATCCGCGGCGTGCGCCGCCGCGACGTGATGATGTGTCTTGCGCTCGGTTTTGCTGTCGTGGTGGCGGCTCCGGCGAAAGCGGACACCGTGATCGTCAAGATCGATAATTTCACGTTCGCGCCGGCCGTGCTGACGGTGAAATCCGGCACCACGGTCAAGTTCGAGAATCACGACGATATCCCGCATTCGGTGGTCGATGCCGCCGGCAAGTTTCGGTCGAAGGCGCTGGATACCGACGACAGCTTCAGTCTCACCGTCGCGGTAGCCGGCGAGATCAACTATTTCTGTGGTCTGCATCCGCACATGAAAGGTAAGATCGTGGTCACGCCGTAGCATCCGCCGCGATCTTGTGGAGTTGAGGGCGCGTGGCAAGCGAGTTGGCACGCCGACGCTTTGCCGAGATGGTGTTGCCCCATCTCGACGAAGCCTATGCGCTGGCCCGGTGGCTCACCGGCAATGCGGCCGATGCGGAGGACGTGGTGCAGGACGCGTGTATCCGCGCGCTGCAGGCGCTCGAAACCACGCCGGTGCTGCGGCCGCGGCCCTGGCTGCTGACGATCGTGCGCAACATGACATTCACCTGGCTCACGAAGAACCGACCGAAGATGGTGCAGCCGATCGACGACGAATCCGAAGCCGCCGGGAGCATGGAGGTCGTCGCGTCCGGCGCGCCGACGCCGGAAGAAGCGCTGATCGCCGCGGCCGACCGCGACCGGGTGCGGACCGCCATCGCCGCGTTGCCGCATGTGTTTCGGGAGGCGCTGGTGATGCGCGAGATTAACGGCCTGAGCTATCGCGATATCGCCGAAGCGATCGGCGTCCCGGTCGGCACGGTGATGTCGCGGCTGGCGCGGGCGCGCGCCATCCTGATCGGCGAACTCGGAGGGGTCGGATGATGTCCCAGTCCGACGACCGGTTGCTGCTCAACGCCGCGCTCGACGGCGAACTGGATGCCGTCGCGATGATCGAGATCGAGCGGCGGCTGGCGGCAGAGCCGTTGCTCGCGGCTGAATATGCGCGGCTGCGGGCCCTGAAGACGGCCGTCGCCACGCATGCCGCGGACGAGGTGGCGCCCGAGCGGCTGCGCGCGCGCATCGCCGCGCTGGCCGCCCCGGATCGACTGGATGCCGCCGAAGCGCGGGCGACGCCCCGGCAACAGCCGGCTATGCCGCGCGCAATGCCACGCAGATGGGCGGCGGCACTCGCCGCCTGCCTCGTCATCGCGGTTGGCTCCTATGCCGTGCTGGTGCCGAACGAGCCGGACGCCGCCGTTCAGGCGATCGTCGCGGGCTACAAGCGGGCGCAGATTTCCGGCCGGCCCATCGATGTGGCGTCGTCGGACCGGCATACGGTCAAGCCGTGGCTCGCCGGCAAGGCGCCGCTCGCGACCTCGGTGGTCGATCTGGAAGGATATCCGCTGGCCGGCGGGCGGATCGATATCGTCTCCGGCCGTGCCGTACCGACCCTCGTTTATCAACACCGCGAGCATGTCATCAGCGTCACGGAGCTGGCGGCGTCGTCCGCCGCGTCGGCCGTGCGGCGGGAGACGCTCGACGGTTTCTCCGTCGAGCGGTGGGGTGACGGCGAGCGGGCCTATATCGCGGTGTCGGATATGCCGCCGGGAGAGTTGCAAGCGTTTGCCGCGTTGTTTCGGCGCGCGGTGGCGCAGGAGCGGGAAAGCGATGGGGCGCCGGGACGCTAGAAACCGGCTTAGTCGGTTTCGTCCTTGCAGCGCGTCAGCCACGGCGTCCGCGCGCCATTGGCCGCGACGGCGCCGTTCTTCACCAGTTCCTTGCCGTCGGCGAGGCGGTTGGTGAGGGTGCGCACGCGCAGGCGCTCGCGGTCCACCACCATGGTCAGTTGCTGGCGGATGCCGTTGTTCAGTTCGATCGACAGCATCAACTGGTTCTCGCCGTCCTGTCGCGCGTCGAGGATGCGATAGATGTTGTCGGCGAGGCCGGCGCCGAGGCTTTCGCTGAAGCCGGGCTCGCCGGCCGCCGACACATAGGCGGTGCGGAACACATTCTGGGGGCCGGGCGGCTCGTCGCAGCGCACGGCCCAGGTGCCGAAAAATCCGAGCGGTTCCAGAATCGCCACCGTCTCCGCCGGTGTCGCGGCCAGGGCCGGCGTGATGGCGGCGGGCGGAACGCAGGCGGCGATGAGGGCGAGGGCCGGGAGAGCGGAAACAGCCGCGCGACGGGCGGCTGCCTTGAACTGAGAACGCATGCGAAGTCCGTTGATAACGCGCGACGATCATAGGGCGGCTTTGTGCGCGAACAAGCACGCGATTGTGGCTACCCAAGGTTTTCATCCGGAGCGGCATTCCGACCGTTGCGAACCGCGCCGCAAGCGGCTACATGCAGCCCAACTCAAAGGTTGGACATGCGCGCGGAAACCATCAGGCTTGTCGATGACATCAAGCAGTCGATTGAACTGCTGAGGAGGCATCTTTGACGTCGATGTCGCCCAACAACGTCTAGCCGAACTCAATAAAGAATCCGAAGACCCCGCGCTGTGGAACGATCCGCAGCGGGCGCAGAAGCTGATGCGCGAGCGCGATGCGCTCGAGGATCAGCTCGGCTCGATCGGCCGCATCGAGCGCGAGCTTGACGATCACCTGACCATGATCGAGCTCGCCGAAAGCGAGAACGACGCCAAGGTCGTCGGTGAGAGCGAGGAAGCCCTCAAGGCCATGCTCGCGGACGTGAAGCGCCGCGAGATCGAGGCCTTGCTGTCGGGCGAGGCGGACGGCAACGACACGTTCCTCGAAGTTCATGCCGGCGCCGGCGGTACCGAGAGCCAGGACTGGGCCTCGCTGCTGCTGCGCATGTATACGCGCTGGGCCGAGCAGCACGGCTACAAGATCGAATATCTCGAAGAGACCTCGGGCGAAGAAGCCGGCATCAAGTCGGCGACGATCCAGATCAAGGGCCGCAATGCCTATGGCTGGCTCAAGAGCGAGCACGGCGTGCACCGCCTCGTGCGCATCTCGCCGTTCGACGCCAATGCGCGGCGGCATACGTCCTTTGCCAGTGTCGACATCTACCCGGTGGTCGACGACCGCATCAAGATCGAGATCAATGAAAGCGACGTGCGCACCGACACGATGCGCTCCGGCGGCGCCGGCGGCCAGCACGTCAACAAGACCGAATCCGCTGTGCGCTTGACGCATATCCCGACCGGTATCGCCGTGGTGTGCCAGGCCGAGAAGTCGCAGCACAAGAACCGCGCGCAGGCGTGGGACATGCTGCGCGCGCGCCTCTACGAGATGGAATTGAAGAAGCGCGAGGAGGCGGCCGCCGCCGCGCAGGCCGCCAAGACCGATATCGGCTGGGGCCACCAGATCCGCTCTTACGTCCTGCAGCCGTATCAGATGGTGAAGGACCTGCGCACCGGCGTGCAGACATCGAACACCGGCGGCGTGCTCGACGGCGACCTCGACGAGTTCATGCAGGCGGCGCTGGCGCAAAAGGCGTTCGGCACCGGGCCTGAGAGCGTCGAGGACGTGGATTAGCTGCTTTTGATCCGCCTCATCCTGAGGAGGCACGCCGAAGCTCGTAGAGCGAAGGTGGGCCGTCTCGAAGGGCGAGGCGGCCACCGAGTGCACGCCCCATGGTTCGAGACGCGCCGCTGATGCGGCGCTCCTCACCATGAGGCTACGGAAAAATAAAATGCGGTCAGCGGGTCTTTCGCTCCGCCTTCCACGCTGCATACCAGCCGGCAAACCGTCCGGCCTGCGTGCCGTCCTTCTGCCACGCCGCGTAGACCGGGCCTTCGGCCGAGAACAGCAGCACCGCATCGAGGCCGCGCGCGCGGCGCAGCGTGGCAATGGCGTGTTCGGCCGTCTGCGCGATCGGCCCGCCGACATTGAATGACGTATTCACCGCGATCTCGACGCCGATGCGGCGGCCGAGCGCCTTGAGATAGGCGTGGATCAGCGGATCGGCGTTTTCGCGCACGATCTGGATGCGGCCGGTGCCGTCGGCATGGATCACCGAAGGGATGACGTTGTGCGCTTCGGGCTTCGCCTGCGCGGTCAACACCATGTAGTTGTAGGCATTGTAGTCGCCGTCCGCCGCGCCGTCGGAGAGTTGAAACCAGCGTTCGGCGGCTTCGCGCGTCATCATCGGCGCGAGCGGGCGGATCGCCTCGCGGAATTTCACCTGGGCGTTGAGCAGTTCGCGCGTCTTCGGATTGCGCGGATTGGCGAGGATCGAGCGGTGGCCGAGCGCGCGCGGGCCGGTCTCGGCCGCGCCCTGCATCACCGCGAAGATCGCATCGCGCTCGGTGATGTAGGCCATGAGATCGGCGAGCGCATCGCGTTGCGCCGGATCGGACGTGTCACCGAGCGTGGTCCAGGCGATGTCCGGCTCGTCGAGTGCGTTGCGGATGTCCGCATCGGTCGGCGCGCTGCCGCAATAGAACGCATGCTCGGCCGGTGCGCCGATGCCGGCACCGGCGAGATACGCGCCCATGAAAGCCGCGCCGATGGTGACGCCCGCGTCGTTCGGCGTTGGCGGCACCCAGAGATGCAGTCGCGCATCGCGGCCGAGCGCGTTGCGATAGAAATGCCGGTCGAAACGGTCGAGCATGCGCATATTGCCGAGCGCGTTGAGCCCGATGCCGCCGGTGAGGATCAACCGGTCGATACCGGTCGTGCGGATGACGTGTTCGACCACGTGGAACAGCGCATCCTCGAACACGAGTTGCGTCGCCGCTGCCTTGTCGACACGCTCCTGCGTCGTCGCGCTGTGAGCGATGTCGTCGACGCTGAGCACGGCGTCGGGATTCCACATGTCCTTGAGCGCGATCGGCGTGCCGAGGATGCGTGTGAGCGCGGGCGTATAGGGATTGTTGAACAGGCTGCGGTGCCAGTTGGCGAGGGTTCGGTTGAGTTGCACCGCGCCGTTCGGGCCGAGGACGAAGATGTCCTTCAACTGCGCGTAATATGGATTGGTGGCGCGGTCGCTGTTGCCGTACGCGGTCGCGCCCATATAGCGGCCTTCGCTCGACAGCCAGGTCCAGCCGCCCTGGGTCGAGCTGATGACCGCGTAAAAGATGCCGAGGCTATCGAACAGGCTGTCGTTGCCGAACACGCGCTCCATGCGCGCTTTGCCGCCGGCGTCGCGCTCGCAGCGGTAGAGCGAGATCGAGCCCATATCGCCGAGGCCGTCGAGCACGCAAACCATCACCGGTCCCGGCGCCTGCGCGAACGGCGAGGCGGCATACGAGAACCACGCATGGTTGTCGTGATGCGGCACGCCGATGATCCGCACCGGCGCGGGCAGGCCCAGCACCTGCGCGATGCGCCGCGCGGAACGGGTACCCTGATCGAGATGGCGCATGTTGAACGCCGGCGTCTCGGTGGTCGAGACCATGCCGAAGCTCGCCGGCGCTTCCTCGCAGCCGGTCTTGATCAGCGTCGCGCCGAGAGTCGGATAATCCCACGACGCGAACCAGGCATCGATCCGCTCCGGCGTGAGATCCATCGCCTGTAACTGCCGGTGCAGCGCCCGCAGCGCGTGCTCCGGAAACCGCGTCGTATGCTTCTCGCCGGAGAAACGCTCTTCCTCGTTGTTGCAGATCAGTTCCGGCCCGCCGTCGCGGGTGACACGCACCAGCGCGACGCCGGAATTATGCGAGCCGGCGGTGCCGAGCCCGGCGAGATACAGCGTTTCGCCGCGCGCAAGCTTGTCGCGCAGCCGCGCCAGCGTTTCGCGCGCCACGTCGCTGTCGAGGCGGTGCATGTTCCGCTTCGCGTAGAACCGCGTGAACAGCGGCAACGCGAGGCGAAAGCCGGCGGCGCCGAAGCGGGGAAAGCGGGGACCGGTACGCATGGGTGAGATGTCGGGAATCCGCGCAACAGGAAAGGGCCCGGCCGGACTAGCATTGTCCGGGCAGAGCCGCAAAGCCGGCTGCGGCGTGAGCGATCTGCGCGTGAAGCGTGCTCTATCCCCGTTCATTCCCGCGAAAGCGGGAATCCAGTCTTAAGCGTGGGTCCCCGCTTTCGCGGGGACGAACGAAACCAATATGGTGTCGGTTTGAATGGGGAGCTTGCAGGGAGTTGGCGCTACAGCGCGCCGAGCCGTTCGCCGGCTTTCAGGAACCGGGTCGGATTGACCGCTTCGTCGTTGATGCGGGTTTCGTAGTGCAAATGCGGGCCGGTGGAGCGGCCGGTCGAGCCGATGCGGCCGACGATGTCGCCGATCTTGATGTGCTGGCCGACGCGCACGTCGATCGCCGACAGATGGCCGTAGCGGGTCGAGAACTGGTTGCCGTGGTCGATCTCGACCATCTTGCCGTAGCCGCCGTTCCAGCCGGCGGTGACGACGGTGCCGGCGGCGGTGGCGCGCACCGGATCGCCGGTGTCGCCGCGCATGTCCATGCCGGTGTGCATCGCCGGACGACCGAGGAACGGATCGGAGCGCACGCCGAACGAGGAGCTTACATCGATCTCGCCGGTGATCGGCTTGCGCACCGGAACATGCACGAGGATGCGCGAATAGCGGTCCGCCTGCGCGCGCGCGACGGCGACGCGATAGACCAACTGGTTGAATTGGTCGGCCCCGGCGCGCGGCGGCTTCACCGGCACGAACGGTCCGCCGACTCCCTCGGCCGCCTTGGCGTTGGCCGGATTGACGCCGAGATCGGCGAGCACACCGCGCATGTTGCGCGCGCGCGCGTCGAATTTCTCTTCCATGCCGGTCAGCGCGCCGATCTGGCGCTTCTCGACGCGTTCCATGGAGTTTTCGGCGCGCACCAGCGCGCCTTCGATGCCGCCGGACAGCGCGCGGCCGAGCTTGCCGGTGAGCGAGGCGCGGCGATCCGGCGTCGTCGCCGGGGTCGTGTCGTCGTCGGAGATCGGCGAGGGCTTGGCGCGTTCCGGATGGCCGCGGCGCGGGATCGAGCCGGTGACGAGATCGCCGGAGCCGAACGCGGCGCTGCGCTGTTCCAGCGTCTGCTGGCGGCGCATCAGCGCTTCGACCTTGCGCTCGACCTGCTCCTGATCGAGCAATTGCCGGCTGGCGATGCGGTCGACCTGGCTGCGCAGTTCGGCGATGCGGTCCTCATAGGCGAACTGCATCTCCGCCTGCCGGCCGATCAGGCGCGAGAGGACATTGTCCTTGAAAGCGAAATAGGTGCCGGTGCCGAGCGTCCAGACGCCCATCACCACCAGCGTGCCGACCACGATCCAGAACGCGACCGGTCCGATCCGGACCTGCCGGCCGTGGTGGACCAGGGTGTAGTCATGGTTCGCCCGGTGGCGCGGCGCGCCTGCATGGGGTGCGCGCGGCTGGGGCGCGGCAGCGGGCTGGGCAGGGTAGTAGTAGGGGGACGGCAGGTGGGACATCGACGCTCCCTGCCGGACTGACAACACCGGCGGACACGATTCGATATCAACCGCTCGTGGTTAAAAATCCGGAAACGGTTTTCCGGCGTTTGCAGCTATTTCGCCGCAACTCCTTTGGCGGCCGCCTGAACCTCCGCCAGCACCTCCTCGGCATGGCCGGGGACCTTCACCTTGGGCCAGACCCTGATGACCTTGCCGTCCGGGCCGATCAGCACCGTCTTGCGGATCACACCCATGAAGGTCCGGCCGTACATCGATTTCTTGCCCCAGGCGCCATAGTCCGCGAGCATCGCCTTGCCCTCGTCGCTGGCGAGCGGAACCGTCAGGTCGTGCTTGTCGCGGAATTTGTCGAGGGCGGGGACCGGATCGGCCGAGACGCCGAGCACGTCGGCCTTGAGCTTGGCGAAGCGGGGCTTGAGGCGGGAGAAGTCCATGGCCTCCTTGGTGCAGCCTGAGGTATCCGCCTTCGGATAGAAGTAGAGGACCAGGTAGCGACCTTTGTAGTCGGCCAGCGACACCTTGGCGCCGCCGTCCCGCGGCAGCTTGAACGCGGGGGCGCGGCGGCCCACTTCCGGCTCGGTCGAGGATGTCGCGGCCATAAGCTCTCCTTGGTCGTTGGTGGCGCCTTCCTTTCGTCGTTTTACGCCGGCATTTTGCAGACGGCTACGACCGGGCCGGGGCCGGTGCTGTCATAGGCGAATCGGCCGCGGGGGGCGATAGTCGAGGGGGAGTTTTGATCGGCCCGGTCCCGGATGGGGCAGGCGGGCCGATTCTGCGTAGCGAGGCGCTCCGGACGGAGATGACGGACGGCAACCAGGGTCGCAGACGCGGCCGCCGGCGGTTCAAGGCGATGTGGCGTTTGCACCGGCCCAAGGGGCACGGCGGACGGCGCTCGCGCTTGCGTGTGCGCCGCCGCCTCCTGGCCGTTGTCCGCTCGCGGCTCGTGCGCCGGATCGCCTATTGCGTCGGCGGCACGGTCGGCGTCGCGGTCCTGCTGGTCGGGGCGCTGTGGTGGCGTCTTTCCACCGGCCCGATCGAGATGAACTTCGTCACGCCGTGGATCGCCAGCGCGATCGAGGAGAATTTCGGCCGGACCCACAAGGTCGAGATCGGCGGCACGCAGATCGAGCGCGACGAGCATGGCCGCGCGGCCTTGCGCATCCGCGATATCGTCGTGCGCGATGCCGACGGCATCATCGTCGCCAGCGCGCCGAAAGCCGAAGTCGCGCTATCCGGCGCGAGCCTGCTCAGTGGACACATCCGCGCCGCCAGTCTCAATCTGGTCGGCGCCGAGATGAAGCTGCGCATCGAGGAGAACGGCGACATCACCGTGTTCGCCGGCGCCGAGACCCGGCCGATCGCCACCGCGCCGGCGCCGCCATTGCCGGCCAAAAAACCCGCTCCCGCGGATTCCGCAACTCCGGCCGCCCCGGCACCCGCGACGTCCGCAACCCCCGCGTCTCCGCAACGCTCCGGCTACGAGGAACTGGCGGCGCTGCTGGCCTGGGTCGACGGGCTCGGGGCCAGCGGTCTCGACGGCTACGATCTCTCGCAACTCGGCCTCAAGGGCGGCAACCTGATCGTCGATGACCGGCGCAACGGCAAACGTTGGACGTTCTCGCGGATCAATCTCAGCCTGACCCGGCCCGCCGACGGCGGCGTCGAATTCCGGCTCGGCTCGGAGAGTGCCGAACGTCCCTGGCAGATCCGCGCGGCGGTGGCACCGACCGCGGACAATCACCGCATCGTCGCGCTCGACGCGCACAAGGTGTCGTCCAAGGATGTGCTGCTGGCGCTGCGGCTCGGCGAGGGGACTTTCGAGGCCGACCTGCTCCTGTCCATGAGCATCCGTGGCGAGATCGCCGCCGACGGCACACCGCAGGTCGCCGAGGGCAATGTGCTGGCGGAATCCGGCTATATCGCCGATCTCGACGAACAGCCGCCGACACGAGTGGATATCGATCGCGTGGCGCTGAGTTTTTCATGGGATGCGGAGCGGCGCGCCTTCGTCATGCCCTTCCGTATCGTCGCCAGCGACAACCAGATCGCCATGGTGGCGCAGGTTCAGGCCGAGGCGGGACAATCGGGAATCTGGCATTTCGACATCAACCGTACGCCGATGATCGATCCGGTGATCCTCGGCACGGTTGCGGCCGGCGGCCCGGAGCCGCTGTCGCTCAATCGCGCGGTGCTGCGCGCCAAGCTTGACGTCAACAAGCGGCGTCTCGACCTCGAGCAGCTCGACCTCGGGCGCGTCGATCCGCGTCCCGAACACAATCTCGGCATCGCCATGTCCGGCTTCCTCGATTATTCGGGAGCGGACACGCGCATCTCGCTTGGTCTTGCCGGCACGCGCATGTCGGTCGATTCCGCCTTGCGCATCTGGCCGGTGTTCGTCGCGCCGCATGTGCGTGAATGGGCCGAGCAACGGCTGTCCGGCGGCCGGATCGACCGGATGCTGATCGCCATGAACACGACGACGCCGGCGCTGAGTTCGCACGGACCGCCGATGGCGGAGGATGCCCTCCAGGTGGAAGTGGACACCAATGGCATTTCGTTTCGGCCGGTGGACGGTTTGCCGGCCATCCGCGACGCCGACGTGAATATCCGCGTCACCGGCGGCACCGCGACGATGACGCTCGGTCGCGGCACCATGGAAGTGTCGCCGGGCCGCAAGCTCAACATCGCCAATGGCCTGTTCGAAATTCCCGACACGCATCCGAAGGAGCCTCAGGCGCGCGCGCGTTTCCGCGTTGACGGTACGTTGCCGGCAGCGGCCGAACTGCTGACGCTCGAACCGCTACGCGACAACGGGGTGCCGATCGATCCGGCGGCAAGCCGCGGCACTATCGCCGCGCAGGTGCAGTTGTCACTGCCGCTCGCCAAGACGCTGCCGAAGTCGGCGATCACTTATGCGGTGACGGCCGACGTCACCAATTTCTCGGTCGACAAGCTGATCTCGGGGCAGAAGGTCGAGGGATCGGCGATGAAGCTGACGATCACGCCGCAGGGATTTCAGTCGCGCGGCGACGTGAAGATCAACGGCATTCCGGCGCTGCTCGAATATCGCAAACCGACGGGATCGCAGGATGGCGAGATGCGTCTCGCGGTGTCGCTTGATGACGCTGCGCGCGCAAAGCTCGGGTTCGATCTCGGCGCTGCCGTTACCGGCACGATCCCGGTGCGGATGGCGGCGAAGGTCGGTCCGGGGTTGCAGGAGGTGCGCTACGGCGCCGACGCCGACCTCACCAATGTGAAGATCGACAATCTGGTTCCGGGCTGGCTGAAACCGGCTGGCAAGGCGGCGCGCGCCACCTTCACCTTCGCCACCGACAAGAGCGGCCTGCATGTCAACGATATCGTCGTCGACGGGCAGGGCATCACCATGCGCGGCGAACTCGATGTCGATCCGGATGGCGACATCGTATCGGCGAATTTCCCGGTGCTCGCCCTCAACGAAGGCGACAAGCTGTCGCTCAAGGCGGATCGCACCGGCGACGGCCCGCTGCGGGTGACGCTGCGCGGCGACGTGGTCGATGGGCGCGGCTTCATCAAGTCGTCGATGTCGAGCTCGGTGCTGGAGGCGAAGGCCAAGCGCAAACCGGCGGATTTCGATGTCGATGTGAAGATCGCGGCGGTGCTCGGTCACAACGGCGAAGCGCTGCGCGGGCTTGAACTGAAACTGTCGCGGCGCGGCGGCCAGATCCGCAACTTCGCGATGAATGCCAAGATCGGCCGCGACACGCCGTTCATCGGCGACATGCGGCGGCGGCTCGCCAACGGCAAGCCGGTGGTCTATCTCGAGACCAGCGATGCCGGTGCGCTGTTCCGCTTCACCGACGTTTATCCGCGCATGTATGGCGGGCGCATTTCCATCGGGCTCGATCCGCCGACGCCTGACGGGACGGCGCAGGACGGCATCATCAGCGTCAACAATTTCCAGATTCGCGGCGAGCCGGCACTCGATCAGGTCGTGTCGCGCGCGCCGAACGGCCAGCGCGGTTCGGTCGAATTCCAGCAGGCGCAGGCCGAGTTCGTGAAGGCGCCGGGGCGCATGCTGGTGAAGAACGGCGTGGTGCGCGGCCCGGTGATCGGCGCGACCATCGAAGGCAATATCGATTACGCGCGCGACGAGATCCACATGCGCGGCACGTTCATCCCGCTCTACGGCCTCAACAACATGTTCGGGCAGATCCCGCTGATCGGCTTCTTCCTTGGCGGACCGAACAGCAACGAGGGTTTGCTCGGCGTGACCTACGAGATCACCGGCCAGCCGGGTAATTTCCGGATTCAGCCGAATCCGTTGTCGGTGATCGCGCCGGGCCTGCTGCGCAAGTTCTTCGAATTCCGCGACACCACGACGAACCAGCCGGCGTTCGCCGATCCGAACCGGTGAACCTGTCCGGCTTGGCCAATTCGGCTCGGCACCCCGATTTTCATGAGCGTTCTGGAACTGCGACCGGACGATCGGCAAGGCGTGTCGCCGATGTCGGTGACGCTGCTATGGGGCGCCGGAGATCCCGGACGTCTGGTCGGTAATGGCTGTTTGGCGGCGGGTTTTCGCGGCGGCGCGGAATAAACCTGCCGATATGAGCCACAGCGTCGTGAAGAATGCGGCGAACAGCAGAGCCTTTGTCTCGCCATCTGGAATGTTTGCAGTCGATGGCGCTGTCACGATGAGCGCGGTGAGCAAGAGCTGCATGATCGCTATACCCAGCATGGCGCGCGCCATCCCGGCGGGCTGAAACCGAACGGACGCGGCCGTCACGATGGCCGCTGCGACCAGCATGATGTATCCGATCCCGGTTCCGTCATCGCGAACGATCGTCGTCCACAGGGTGAGGAGCGAGGCCGCGACTGCGACGGCAACTCCCATGCGATAGAGGCGAGTGTCGCGAACGCCGTCGAGCTTGGACATGGGGCTCCACCTCGGTCCAGACCCGCCCGACCATGTCGGGGTGTCAGACTGGTTTCAGCAACACGTGCTTCTTCTTGCCGAGCGAAATCTTGATCACGCCTTCCGGCGTCAGGTTCGCGCGGGTGAGCGCGAGCTTCTCGTCGCTGACGGCCGCGTCGTTGATGCGCAGGCCGCCGGACTTGATCTGCCGGCGCGCTTCCCCGGTCGAGGCCACAAGCCCCGCCGTCACCGCTGCGGTGAGCACGCCGTAACCCTGGTCGAGCGCGCTCGCCGGAATGTCGATGGTCGGCAACGTGTCGGCGAGCGCGCCTTCCTCGAAGGTCTTGCGCGCCGTTCCTTCGGCCTGATCGGCAGCGGCGTGGCCGTGCATCAGCGCGGTCGCCTCGTTGGCGAGCACCTTCTTCGCCTCGTTGATCTCGGCGCCCTTGAGCGCCGCGAGCTTCTCGATCTCGTCGAGCGGCAGGGTGGTGAACAGCTTGAGGAAGCGCGCGACGTCGCCGTCCTCGGTGTTGCGCCAGAACTGCCAGTAGTCATAAGGCGACAGCATGTCGGCGTTGAGCCAGACGGCGCCGGCGGCGGTCTTGCCCATCTTCGCGCCGGACGCGGTGGTGAGCAGCGGACAGGTCAGCGCATAGAGCTGGTGCGTGCCCATGCGGCGGCCGAGATCGATGCCGTTGACGATGTTGCCCCACTGATCCGAGCCGCCCATCTGCAGGTTGCAACCGAAGCGGCGCGCCAGCTCGACGTAGTCGTAGGACTGGAGGATCATGTAGTTGAATTCGATGAACGACAGTTCCTGCTCGCGCTCGAGGCGCAGCTTCACCGAATCCATCGTCAGCATGCGGTTGATCGAGAAGTGCCGGCCGACCTCGCGCAGCATCTCGATGTAGTTGAGCTTGGTCAGCCACTCGGCATTGTCGATCATCACCGCGTCGGATTTCCCCGCGCCGAAGGTGATGAACTTGTCGAAGGTGGTGCGGATCGATGCCTTGTTGGCGTCGATCTGCTCGTAGGTGAGGAGCTTGCGCGTCTCGTCGCGGCCGGACGGATCGCCGACGCGGGTGGTGCCGCCGCCCATCAGCGCGATCGGCTTGTTGCCGGTCGCCTGCAGCCAGTGCAGCATCATGATCGACAACAGGTGTCCGACATGCAGCGAGGCCGCCGTGCAGTCGTAGCCCACATAGGCCACCGCCTCCGATTTCGCCGCGAGGGCGTCGAGCCCGGCCGCGTCGGAAATCTGGTGGATGAAGCCACGGGTGGCCAAAACGTTAAGAAAATCGGACTTATATGCGCTCATGGTCCTGTCGCCGGTTTGGCCGGTGGTGTAACAGGTCCGGCGTCGGATTCAACCAAGCTGAACCTCCCGAAAGCCCCGAAAAGCCCATGACAGAGACGCGCGGCGCGGTGTTGCGTGCCATCGGCCTGATGAGCGGCACCTCGCTCGACGGGGTCGATATCGCGCTGATCGAGACGGACGGCGAGCGGGTGCTCTCGTTCGGGCCGACCGGCTACCGGGCCTATAGCGAGGACGAGCGGGCGTTGCTGCGGCAGGCGCTGGCGGAAGGCGCGGGGCTGACCGACCGCACGTCGCGTCCCGGCGTGCTCGCAGAGGCGGAAGCCTTCGTCACGCGCGCCCATGTGGAGACGATCCAGCAGTTCCTCGCCGCCGAGCGCATCGACCGCGCCAGTGTCGATATCGTCGGCTTCCACGGCCAGACGGTGCTGCACAAGCCGGCGGCGCGGCTCACGGTGCAGATCGGGCGCGGCGACGCGGTCGCGCGGCAGGTCGGTATCCCGGTCGCCTATGATTTCCGCCAGGCCGACATCATGGCGGGCGGGCAGGGCGCGCCGCTGGTGCCGGTGTTCCATCAGGCGATCGCCCGCGATCTCGACCGGCCGCATCCGATCGTGGTCGTCAATGTCGGCGGCGTCGCCAACATCACCTTCGTCGACGGCGGCGATCCGGTCGCCTGCGACACCGGGCCGGGCAATGCGCTGATCGACGATTTCATGCGCGCGCGCACCGGCGCGCCGCTCGATCGCGACGGCGATCAGGCCGCACGCGGCGTCGTCGATGAAGGGTTCGTCGCGCGCATGCTGGAGCATCCGTTCTTCGGCGCGCCATGCCCGAAATCGCTCGACCGCAACGCCTTTGCCTTCACGAATATCGGACTGCCGGATTTCACGGTGGCGAACGGCGCGGCGACCTTGTCGGCGCTCACCGCCGCTTCATTGGCCCGGATCGTGCCGCACCTGCCGCAGACGCCACGTTCGTGGATCGTTGCCGGCGGCGGCTCGTTCAATCCGACCCTGATGCGGATGCTGGCGCAGCGTCTCGCGCCGGCCACGGTGGAAACGGCGGACAAGGTCGGCTGGTCGCGCGAGGCGTTGGAAGCGCAGGCGTTCGCCTTCCTCGCGGCGCGCACCGTGAAGGGCCTGCCGATCACGTTCCCCAAGACCAGCGGTGCGCCGCGTCCGCTCACCGGCGGCGTGGTGGCGCAGCCGTAAACATTTTGAACAGTTTTTGCGAAGGCCTCATCCTGAGGAGCGATCCATAGGATCGCGTCTCGAAGGAGAGGCCGGTCAGTGAGGACCGTCGCATGCCCGCCCTCTGGTTCGAGACGCCTCGCCATCGCGTGTCGAAGACGCGCGTGAACGCGCTCATGGCGAGGCTCCTCACCATGAGGGCTCCGGGAAAGAGGCGTTACGCCGCCGGCTTGCGCTGGGTGTTCAGCCGCTTGTCGAGATAGCCGTTCACCGATTGCATCAGCGCGTCGATCTTGCCGTCGAAGAAGTGGTTGGCGCCGGGGATCACCTTCTGCTCGATGACGATGCCCTTCTGCGTCTTGAGCTTCTCGACTAGGCCCGCGACGTCCTTGTAGGGGACGACGGCGTCCTTCTCCCCGTGCACGATCAGCCCGGAGGAGGGGCAGGGCGCCAGGAACGAGAAGTCGTACAGATTGGCCGGCGGCGCAATCGAGATGAAGCCTTCGATTTCCGGGCGGCGCATCAGGAGTTGCATGCCGATCCAGGCGCCGAAGGAGAAGCCGGCGATCCAGCAGCTGCGCGCCTCCGGGTTGATCGCTTGCGCCCAGTCGAGCGCGGACGCGGCGTCGGACAATTCGCCCTGGCCGTGGTCGAACGACCCCTGGCTGCGGCCGACGCCGCGGAAATTGAAGCGCAGCACCGAGAAGCCGCGATGCGCGAAGGCATAATAGAGCTGGTAGACGATCTGGTGGTTCATCGTGCCGTGGAACTGCGGATGCGGATGCAGGATCATGGCGATCGGCGCGTTCTTCTGCTTCGCCGGATGGTAGCGGCCTTCGAGGCGGCCGGCAGGGCCGGTGAAGATGACTTCAGGCATTTTCGTCCCTTGATTGAAGTCGATCAATCAATTGGTTGGAGCGGTTTCCGTTCGTGCTGCGCGAAGGAATGCGGCTCGTGAATGGGGTGGCAGGCGCCGCCGGGCGGCCCGGTGGTGGGCGGCGTTCTAGCATGACGCGAGGGGCAAAAAGCAAGGAAATTGTGCAGTCGGCGGTCAGGGAAATGGCTTCATGAGCTGCCCGTAAGGAACTGGAAGACTTGAGATATTGCCATCTGCTTGGGGGCGCCAGCCGGCTCACGGGGACGGGCCGTTGCGCTCAAGCGCAGCAACCGCATTTCGATAGCGCCGGCTGCCGGGAACGGTTTGCCCGGAATCGAAGGTAAGCTCGAAATCGCCCGACGGTTTCGACTGCACGGAGGTGACGCGGGCGAGATTGGCAAGCCGGGTGCGATGGATGCGGGCGAGGTCGAAGCGCGCAAGCTCGCTTTCGGCGGAAGCGAGTGTGCCGCGGATCAGGTGCA
>JAHBZF010000090.1 GCA_019635575.1 Pseudolabrys sp.
CATCCATCGCCCGACTGCTGAGTTCCGCTGCCGTTGCGGCCGTGCTGGCCGTGGGCCTGGGCGGCTGCAAGACCGTGGGCGACATCACGGGTTCGCTGGCTTCGAAATCCGATCCTGACACAGAGGCCGATCCGCGCCGCGTAGCCGAAGTCTATGGCGAACGCTATCGCGCCAATCCCAGGGATGCGGACGCGGCGCTACGCTACGGCACCGCCCTGCGCGGCACCGGCCAGCGCGCCCAGGCGGTCGCCGTGCTGGAGCGGGCTTCGATGGCCCATCCCGGCAACAAGCAGCTTCTGGCGGCCTACGGCCGGGCGCTTGCCGAGAATGGCAATTTCCAGCTCTCCTTCGACGTACTGAGCCGGGCCCATTCGCCCGACAGTCCCGACTGGCGCATCCTTTCGGTTCAGGGCACGGCGCTGGACCAGATGGGCAAGCATCAGGAGGCCCGCGGCTATTACGAGAGCGCGCTGCGGATCGCGCCGGGCGAGCCCTCGGTGCTGTCCAATCTCGGCCTGTCCTACGTGCTCTCCCGCGACCTGCCGCGCGCGGAAGAAACCCTGCGCAAGGCCCAGGCCACCGGCCGGGCCGACGCCCGTGTGCGCCAGAACCTGGCGCTTGCCGTGGGCCTGCAAGGCCGCTTCACCGAGGCGGAAAGCATCGCGCGCGCCGACCTGCCGCCGGACGAGGCCGCAGCCAACGTTGCCTATCTGAAGCAGATGCTGGCCCGCAAGGATCATCCGCGCACCGCCATGCGAGGCAGGCCGCCGGTCGTGGCGCAGGACCAGTCGGATTAGCTGCCGCTGTTCACGATGATCTGACGATCGCTGCCCGCTGATGCGGGAAAATCCCTTGCATCGCCACTTCCCGGTCCGCGCATCATCGCCTTTGAAATACGTCATCGCCCGGACCTGGCCGGGCGACGTCGCGACGGCCGGGCGACCGCTGCGGCTTACTGCATCGCCGCGATCTTGATGTAGGTCGGGCCGAGAATGACGACGAACAGCACCGGCAGGAAGAACAGGATCATCGGCACGGTGAGCTTGGGCGGCAGGCCGGCAGCCTTCTTTTCCGCTTCGTTCATGCGCATATCGCGATTTTCCTGCGCCATCACCCGTAGCGTTGCGCCGAGCGGCGTGCCGTAACGTTCGGCCTGCTGCAGCGCCATACAGACCGATTTGACGCCGTCGAGGTCGGTGCGCTTGGCGAGATTTTCATAGGCCATGCGCCGGTCCTGCAAGTAGGACAACTCGGCGGTGGTCAGCGTCAGCTCTTCGGCCAGCGCAACCGACTGGCTGCCGATTTCCTCGCTCACGCGCTTGAACGCTGCTTCGACCGACATGCCGGATTCGACGCAGATCAGCAGCAGGTCGAGCGTGTCGGGAAACGCGCGTTTGATGGAGAGCTGGCGGCGCTGGATCTTGCTCTTCAGGAATTGCCACGGCAGGTGCATGCCGAGATAGGCGGCACCGATGCAGATGCCGATCTTGACCGTCAAGGGCTGGTCGAAATCGGTCATGACGAAGATGTAGAACGCCGCGCCCACGGCTGCGGCAATCGGCGACAGCATGCGGGCGACCAGATAGGTCATGTATGGCGCCTGGCCGCGATAGCCGGCCTGCACCAGTTTCAGCCGGGCCTCTTCCTGTCCAACCCACTTGTTCAGGTTGAATTGATCGACTGCTTTCTGCACCAGTTGCTTCGGCGATTGCCGCAGCGTGATCTTGTCGCCGCGCGCCATGCGCTCGCGTTCGCGCTGGCGGAGTTTCTCGCGCTCCAGCGCCACCGACTTCATGCGTTTCTGCAGCGAATCCCCGGCGATCAGCGGCATGGCCAGCGTCAGCACCGTCGCACCAGCGGCGACGGCCGCGAGCAGCATCGTCAGGGTCTTCGGGTTGATGGCCTGGATCAGCATTTCGATCATGGTGCCATCCTCAGAAATCGAAATTGATCATCTTGCGCATCACCAGGATGCCCATGGTCATCCAGACCGCCGATCCGGCGAGCATCAGCCGTCCCATCGGCTCGGTGAACAGCACGACGATGTAATCAGGGCTGGTGATGTAGACGAGGCACATCACCGCGATCGGCAACGCACCGATAATGGCGGCCGAGGCTTTTGCCTCGGTCGACATCGCCTTGATCTTGCCCTTCATCTTCTTGCGGTCGCGCAGCACGCGCGAGAGGTTGCCCAGTGCTTCCGACAGGTTGCCGCCGGATTTCTGTTGAATGGCGATGACGATACCGAAGAAGTTTGCTTCCGGAAGCGGCATCCGATCATAGAGCTTGGAGCAGGCTTCGCCGAGTGGCATGCCGACCGCCTGTGTCTCGACGATCGCGGCGAATTCCGACCGTAGCGGCTCTGGTGAATCGATCGTGATGACCTTCAGCGAGTCGAGCAAAGGCAAGCCGGCCTTGATTCCGCGCACGATGACATCGACTGCGTCGGGCAAGGCATCGATGAATTTTTCCTCGCGGCGCTTCTTGAGGAATTTGAGCAGCCACGACGGCACGCCGAGCCCGGCCGCGAATCCGAGCCCTAATGCCGTCAGCAAACCTGTGTCGATAATTGTTCCGGCGAGAAATGCGCCGATGCCGAGCACCGCCGAAGTGATGTAATAACGCTGCTTCGACCAGCTCAGTCCGGCTTGCGTGATGCGAACGGTCAGCGGCTGACGCTTCTGTTTCTTGTGCCGCTCCTCCATCTCGCGCAGCGTGCCTTCGATCGAGTCGCGTCTCGATTTCTGGCCTCGCACCTGACGCGTGACCACGGGCTCGGCCTTGGCGATGTTGGCGCGGCGCTGCTCGGCTTTCTTTTCGCCGGACAGGATCGGGTACAGAAAAACCCATGCAATCCCGCCGATCGCGACCGTCACCAGGAAGAATAGGGCCAGCGGCTGCATCATCGCCTCAACCCCGCACGGCGTCGGCAACCGCTTCCGAAGCATCGAGGGCCTTGGCCAGCCGCTCCTGCTCGCCGTAATAGCGGGCGCGATCCCAGAATTTCGGCCGGCCGATGCCGGTGGAGCGGTGACGACCGATGAGGTTGCCTTTTTCGTCCTCGCCGACGATATCGTAGACGAACAGATCCTGGGTGATGATGGTGTCGCCTTCCATGCCCATCACTTCGGTGATGTGGGTAATGCGGCGGGAGCCGTCGCGCAGGCGCGCGGCCTGCACTACGATGTCGACCGACGCGACGATCATCTCGCGGATGGTGCGCGAGGGCAGCGCATAGCCGCCCATGGTGATCATGGATTCGATACGTGACAGCGCCTCGCGGGGCGAGTTGGCGTGCAGCGTCCCCATCGAGCCGTCGTGACCAGTGTTCATGGCCTGCAGCAGGTCGAATGCCTCGGGTCCGCGGACTTCGCCGACGATGATCCGTTCCGGGCGCATACGCAGACAGTTCTTGACCAGATCGCGCATGGTCACCTGGCCTTCGCCTTCGAGGTTCGGCGGACGGGTTTCCAGGCGGACCACATGCGGCTGCTGCAACTGAAGTTCGGCTGCGTCCTCGCAGGTGATGATGCGCTCGGTGTTGTCGATGTACTGCGTCAGGCAGTTCAGCAGCGTCGTCTTGCCGGAGCCGGTGCCGCCGGAGACGATGGTATTGATGCGGCAGCGGCCGACAATCTGCAGGATTTGTGCGCCTTCCGGTGTGATCGTGCCGAACTTGGTGAGCTGATCGAGCGTCAGCTTGTCTTTCTTGAATTTGCGGATCGTCAGCGCCGGGCCGTCGATCGACAGCGGCGGAGCGATGACGTTGACGCGCGAGCCGTCCGGCAAGCGCGCGTCGCAGATCGGCGAGGATTCGTCGACGCGCCGGCCGATCTGGCTGACGATGCGTTGACAGATATTGAGCAACTGCTGGTTGTCGCGAAACCGGATACCGGTCCGCTGGATCTTGCCGGCGACTTCGATGTAGACGGTGCCGGACCCGTTGACCATGATGTCAGCGATGTCATCGCGCGCCAGCAGCGGTTCGAGCGGGCCAAATCCGAGTACGTCGTTGCAGATATCGTCGAGCAGTTCTTCCTGCTCGGCAATTGACATCACGATGTTCTTGATCGCGATGATCTCGTTGACGATGTCGCGGATTTCCTCACGCGCGGATTCCGGATCGAGCCGCGCGAGCTGCGCCAGATCGATGGCCTCGATCAGCGCGCCGAAGATGGTGCCCTTGGTTTCGTAGTAGGATTCCGAACGGCGGGAATCCACCGCTGTCGGCACGGCCGTGCGCGACGACGCGGACGGCGCCGTCACGATCGCCGCCCCGAGACCTTCCGACGACAGCGGTGTGCGGCCGCTGGTCATCCCACCTTGGCTCATTCCGCCGATGGCTCCGCCGGCCGGCGATGCCGGCGCCAGCGGCGGCGCCGCGACGGGCGCCACGCTCGGCGCCGAAGGCGCTGCCGCGGGTCGAAGGTCGTTGTTACTACGCTTACCGAACACGTCCGAACGTCCTTAGCCTTGTCTGTCCGCGTTGACTCCGCGCCACCGCATCAAGCCTGCTTGCGCCGCAGCTTGCGCAGCAGCGGCGACAGCAGGCTGCCGCGCGATTTCTTGGCTTCCGCGCGGCCGGTCATCACCTGCGCCACGGCGCGGAACATTTCCGACGCCTTGTGATTCGTGGATACTTCCGCGATCATCTGCCCGTTGTTGGCGGCCGTGCCGAACATCTGCGGATCGAACGGGATCACCGCCAGAGGCTCGTCCTCGAGCGCCTTGGCGAACTCGTTCGGCTTGATTTCCGGGCGTTTCGGCACGCCCACCTGGTTGAGGCAGTAATACGGCCGCCGGTCGTTGGGACGCGAGGCGCGCATCAGATCCATCATGTTCTTGGCATTGCGCAGGTTCGCGAGATCTGGCGCCGCGACCACAAGGATGTCATCGGCGCTGGTGAGCAGGCGCCGCGTCCAGCCGGTCCACTGGTGCGGAATGTCGAGCACGATGCACGGCACGTTGGAGCGCAGCGAATCGAGAATGCCGTCGAACGCTTCGGGGCCGAAGTCATAGACCCGGTCCAGCGTCGCCGGCGCGGCCAGCAAGCTGAGATGGTCGGTGCATTTCGACAGCAAGCGATCGACGAAATTCGTGTCGATCCGGTCCGGCGAGAACACCGCATCGGCGATGCCCTGGGGCGGGTCCTGATTGTAATCGAGGCCGGCGGTGCCGAAGGCGAGATCGAGATCGGTCACGACGGAATCGAGCGAGAAGTCGCGCGCGATCGACCAGGCCATGTTATGCGCGACGGTCGAAGCTCCGACGCCGCCCTTGGCGCCGACCACCGCGAGAATGCGGCCGACCGGCTTCGAGGTTTCCGGCGCGAACAGGCCGCACACCGAACGGACGAGATCGAGCGTGCCGACCGGGGCGATCAGATAGTCGCTGACGCCACGACGGGTCAGCTCGCGATAGAGCGCCACGTCGTTGATGCGGCCGATGACGACCACGCGGGTGGTGGCGTCGCACACCTCCGCCAGCTGATCGAGACCCTCGAGGATCGCCTCGGAGCGGCCGTTCGATTCGATGATGATGACGTTCGGTGTCGGCGAATTGCGATAGGCTTCGGCGGCAGCCGTGGCACCGCCCATCTGGATCTTGAGATGAACCTTGGCAAGACGCCGGTCCGCGCCCGCCGATTGAGCGGCGGCGGCTGTTTCCACGCTGTCGCAGAACGCCTGGACGGAGACGCGCGGCGCCGGCGCGATATGATCGTCGGCGGCGATCGGCTCTGGCGCTTGCGGCGCGAGCGGCGGCGCGTCCAGCGCTGCGGGGTCGGCGAGCTGTTGTGCGTATTTGATCATTTTCCGAGATCGCTGATCTTGCCCTGTTCGTAACGATCGTAGGTGCCGGACGGATTGTCACCCTTGCGATACTTGTCGAGCGCCACCGAGCGGCGCGCGGCGTAAGCCGGGCTTTCTCCGCGCGGCTGAATGAGATCGGCCGGATTGTCCACCATCGCGGCGAGATTGCGCTGCGTCGCGCAGCCGAGATTGTAGTACTCGCGATTTTCCGTGTAGGTCTTGCCGAGGGTCGGCCCGGTATCCTTCGGCCAGGTGCCGCATGGTCCGGCTTCCGCCACCAGCTTCGGATAGTTCAGACGGATCGCTGGCAATTCGAGGTCGCGTTTGGCAAATGTCGCGACCCGCACGCCGTTCCGCGGAACGCCGGATTGCGCGAAGATCGAATGAATCTCGCGCAGCGTGTCGTGGGCCGAACGCTTGAGCGTCGGATCGGATGGAACGTCGATGATAATGCCGCCGGTGGCCTCGCGCCGCCAGGCGCGCGCGAAAGCGAGCACATCGGCGCGCTGCTCAGGCGTCAGGCCGCCGCGATTGCGGCTGATGAACAACTCGACGGTTCTGTCGCCCTGCTTCAGCGCGATCGGATGTCGGTCGCGATAGTCGGCGGGGGGTGCCTTGGCTTCGTGCTTGTAGCAGCCGGCCACAGTCAGCGCGATGCCGACGCAGGCAGCGACGCGCAGCAGCGCGCCGATCGCGGGACGGGAAGCGGTCATCGTGTCTGTCTCCGGCATGCGGTCAGTCAAGGTGGAATCCATAGTTGCCGCGATAGGCGCGCCGCGGTTCGGGATCGTCAGCGGCGCCGTAGATGCGGTTGAGGCGGCCGAGCAGCACCGTGGACTGGTCGCTCGGATCGGCATAACCGTCGTCCGGTCGCGAGAGCTGCTTCTGCGCAACCGCCTTGACGACATAAGGCGTCACCAGCACGACCAGTTCGGTCTGGTTGTTGATGTAGTCGCGGCTCTTGAACAACGCGCCAAGCACCGGAAGCTGCATCAGGCCCGGCACGCCGTTGATCTGCTGCTTGGTCTGTTCCTGGATCATGCCCGCCATCGCCAGCGTGCCACCGGACGGGATTTCCACGACGGTGTCGGCGCGGCGGGTGCGGATCGACGGGATGGTCAGGGTCTGGGTCGAGCCGGGGACCGCGAGCGTGATCGCATTCTCGGCCGACAACTCCGACACTTCCGTCATCACCTTGAGGCTGATGCGGCCGCCCGACATCACGATCGGCGTGAACATCAGGCTGACGCCGAACTTCTTGAAGTCGATCTGCGATTGGCAGACCGGCGGCGACTTGGTCGTGTCGCACGACAGGCCGGCGGGGATCGGGAATTCACCGCCCGCCATGAAGGTCGCGGTTTCACCGGAGATCGCCGTGAGATTCGGTTCGGCCAGGGTGCGGATCAGACCGGCACGATCCATCGCGCGCAGTGTCGCATTGACGCCGCGGATCGGCGAGCCGCTGAGAGCCGTATCGCTCAGCGCGACGCCGGTCGCGGAGAACGGATTGGTGGTGTTGAAATTGACGACATTGCTGCCGTAGCCGACGCTGCCGGTCAGGTTGATGCCGAGCTGTTTGACGACGTTGCGCTGCACTTCGGCGACGCTGACCTTGAGCATCACCTGATCGCGGCCCCGCACGGCGATGCCGTTCACCACCTTGCCGTCACCGGCAAGGCGCTGGGCCAGGTCGAAAGCCTGCTGCGAATCCCCGGCCGTAGCGGCGATGCCGGACAGCATCACGCTGTCGTTGATGCCGTCGACGCGGATTTCGGAATCCGGCAGCGAGTTGCGCAGCGCCGCGCGGATGCCGTTGAGATCGCGGGTCACCGCGATGTCGAACCCGGCGATCTGGCGTCCGTTGGCGTCGAAGAAGAAGATATTGGTCTGACCGACCTTGACGCCGATGATATAGGCGCGCCGTGTCGAGCGAACCACCGCATTGGCGGTGGTCGGATCGGCAACCAGGACGTCCTTCACGTCCGCCGGCAGATCGATTGCCACGGATTTTCCAACTCCGAGCGAGACCGCGCGCGACGTTGAATCCGCGGCGGCGACGGTGATCGTGCTGCCGGCCTGCGGATCGGCGGCCGATGCCGGCGGCAACGGGGCCAGCGCGGCCGCCGCTGCAACAGCGATGACCGCGACCGTGCGCAGGAAATTGCTCGTACCCATCGCGTTTCCCTTCACCCGCTCACGTCTTTCGACAGCGTTACGTGGATCGTCATGTCGGCCATCGTCATTTCGGCGTCGTCGGCATGGTCACCCCATAGCGCACGACATTGATGCTGGAGCGGCCGGCCGGCTCGTCTGATACCGTCGGCTTGGTGTCGGCGTCGGTGATGCTGCGCAACGAGAGCGACAGAGTTCCGAGTTGCCGTGCCATCGCCAGCGTTTCGGCCTGACCGGGAGTCAGTTCGAGGGTTGCGGTCTTTCCGACCACGACCTTCTGACCGTTCTTTTCCTCGACATTCTGGTCGATCGCCAGAACGCGCACATTGTTGAGAATGGTTTCGCTCGGCCGCGTTTCATTGGTGGCCGGATCGCGATCGCGCCGCGACAGGATCACATCGACGCGGTCATTCGGCAGGATGAAGCCGCCCGCACCGTTCTCGGGCGAGATTTCCGTCGACACCGCGCGCATGCCTTGCGGCAGGATCGCCGCCATGAAGCCGGAGCCTTTGGCCTTGACGAGCTTTGAATCGCGAATCGGCTCGCCCGCGACGAACGGTGCGCGCGCGATCGAGCCGGCGAGGCTTTCGATCGCGTCCGGGCGTTCCTTTTTGGTGATGAAGTTGCCGTTGCTGGCGGATGCGGGCCACGCCTGCCAGGCGATATCGCCGGCAGCGACGACCGAGCCGAGGCCAATGTCGGTCTTCGCGACCAGAATGTCGGTCGTATCGATCTTCTGAGTGGGCTGGTCCGCCACAGGCGCGGGAGGCGGCGGTTCGGATCCGCCACCGGCCAAGATCGCAGCCAAGCCACCGGCGGCGATCGCGACACCCAACACAACAAGACGCGCGGCTTTCATAACGCGGTCACTCTCTACAAACAGCGGCACACCGCCGCTCACCCCAGATGGCGGCCGCACCTGCCGCGCGCAGGGATTTCAACACCCAAAGGTCAAGGTATGGTTAAGCGCGCGTATCCAAATCGAGTTAATGATCGGTTGGCGACGGATCGCGACGCACGCACTGACGCAGCCGGATTTCGGCTGTCTGGCGGGGGACGAAGGAATCGCGGCAGTCAGGACGCCGGCGTCATCCAGATGGTGTGCGGATAGATCGCAAGCGCTGCGGCGGCCAGCGCAATGCCATAGGGAATGCCGCTGTTCTGGTCATGCAGGCGCAGCGCCCAGGATTGGTTCGCCAGAAAGTTCGGGAGCGGCCAGGCGCGCAATTGCAGCAATAGCAGCGTCAATGTGCCGCCGAACAGCGACGCGCTGATCAGATAGTCGAGCAGGTGAGGGAAGCCGAACCACAGCGCCGTTGCGGCGGCAAGCTTGGCGTCGCCCCCGCCGATCCAGCCGCGGGCGAAGAACACGAATGCGACCACCAGCACCACCGCGCCGGCGGCAAGGTGCCAGCCGATCTGGGTCAGACTCATGCCGGTGACGAGCGCGAGAATGGCGAAGCCGGCCACCAGCAGCAGCGAGACCCGGTTCGAAATGGTCATGGTGAGCAGGTCGCTGGAGGCGGCGAAAGCCATCAGCGCGGGAAACAGCAGAAGCTCGGTCGCCTGGATGAGCATGCTTCCCTCTGCAGGGCGAGACACCCTGCTGGATTAGCGTGCGAACGGTTAGCCGGTGGTTAAAAGCAAAAGCCCCGGCGACAGGCCGGGGCCTTTGTCATTCATCGTCACTGAAACGCGCGATTACTGCGCGGTGTTCAGCTGGGTCTTGACGGTGCTGAAGGTGGCCTTGAGCTGGCTGCCGAGGCCGTTAACGACCGCGATGATCGCAACGGAGATGCCGGCGGCGATGAGGCCGTATTCGATGGCGGTGGCGCCCGCCTCATCCTTCACGAAACGCAGAAGAACGTTCTTCATTGGTAACTCCATAATCCACACGTAGCTGTCTGAACGGGGGGCGTTCTGCCCGGGTTGTTTTCCGGTGTCCCGGACAGCGGCAAACCTAACAAGGAGGTCTTGCGCGCTCGTTAAGGTGATTGCAGAAAAACGAGGGTATCTCCCACTTCTATATTGTAGTTAATAAGTCATATACAGTGTATATGTTGGTTAATCAGATATTTATTCTGCTGTATTCGATAATATACTGTAACAGAGAGGTGTAATTATTGTTAGAAATGAAATTGATGCTGCTTTTATTACCAATATAGCGCGAATGAATGCCGCGCTCCTTACATTGGCACGAGGCCCCCGGCGCTGCGCAGCCCAATTGTGGGGTCAATTCATGGTGGATCATCAACGGTGATGCTTCATATCCGCCCGTGCTGGCGCTCCGCCGTTTCGAGTGAAAGGTGAACGTCTTCAGTTCCGGGGCCCAGGCGCCGGTGGCGGATTTGGTCGCGAAACAGGGTTTCACCCCTGATTCATCATTTTGCGGTCAACTGACGATGGTCGCGGCCTCGCCGCGACATGTGTGTTGCGTTTGCGTGCTGGAGTGTTCGATGCCGGCTGTCCGTCCGCGTCGTGGAAAGATTGTGCTCGCCGTCCTCATGGCGGGATTTGCCGGCTTCGCCGGGCCCGCCACTGCCGCCGACACGTTCGTCGTGGCGGTCGATCAGGCGCGGCTGATGCGGGTGCCGGATCGCACGGCCACCATCATTGTCGGTAATCCGCTGATCGCTGACGTGTCGCTGCAATCCGGCGGCATGCTGGTGGTCACCGGCAAGGGTTATGGTTCCACCAATTTCCTGGCGCTGGACCGGTCCGGAAATGTCCTGAGCGATCAGCAGTTGATCGTGAAGCCGCCGGCGGACAACACCGTGGCCGTTTTCTACGGCACGGCGCGGCAAAGCTATAGCTGCGAGCCGATGTGCGAGCCGCGCATCACGTTGGGCGACAATAAGGACTACTTCAACAACACGCTGCAGCAGACCGCGACCCGCAACGGTTCCGCCGCGGCAGGTGGCGGCCCGGCCGGCGCGTCAGCGGCGCCCCGGTAATTCCGCCGGCCGCGCGGCATGGCCGCCGCGGTCTCCCTTATGGTTAGCCGTTTCTTGCCGTCGCGCCCCGGTGCGTCGGAGACCATGGCAACCAATCGACAACGCCTGTTTGCTAGACATTGACCTGCGCGCACGGGCATTGGCGCGCCAGGGCATAAGACCATGTTCGACGTGTTGAGAGCGCGCGCCGTCCGCAAGGCAGGTGATTTGCTATCGCGATCGCCGCTGCGCCGATTCATCCGGCATCAGGATGGTACGAGTGCGATCGAGTTTGCGCTGGTCGCGGTTCCGTTCATCGCGCTGATGTTCGCTATCATCGAAACAGCGCTTGTGTTCTTCGCCGGGCAGACACTCGAAGCCGCGGCCGCCACGGCTTCACGGCTGATTTTGACCGGGCAGGCGCAGTCCCAGGGCCTCAGCGCAAATGCGTTCAAGACCAAGGTGTGCGCACAGTTGACCGTGATGTTCGACTGTACCGGTGGCGTCTACGTCGATGTGAAAACCTATACCAATTTCGCGTCGACGAATATGAGCAGCCCCGTCAGCAACGGTAACTTCGATTCGTCGGCGCTGACCTACACGCCGGGCGGTCCCAGCGATATCGTGGTGATGAAGCTTTATTATCAGTGGCCGATCTACGTTTCGCTCCTGAATACGGGATTTGCGAACCTCAACGGCAACAAGCGTTTGCTGGTCGCGACGTCCGCCTTTCGCAACGAGCCATACAAATGATCAAACTTAATCGCATGATGCCGTCATTCGCGCGCCAGGTCGGCGATTGTTGTCTTGTCCGCGACGTTCGGGGCGTGTCAGCCGTTGAGTTCGCGCTGGTACTGCCGCTCATGGTTGGGCTGTATCTCGGCCTGACCGAAATCTCGCAGGCCATTGCGATCGACCGCAAGGTGACCTTGACGGCGCGCGCGCTGAGCGATCTGGCATCGCAGGCGCCGTCGACCATCAGCAACGCCGACATGACGAATATTCTCAGTGCCAGCACATCGGTGATGGCACCTTATGTGACGACGACGCTCACCGTCACCGTTTCGGCGATCAATATCGACAGTACCGGCAAAGCGACCATCGGCTGGAGCGACACGCGTGGCGGCACCGCGCGGTCGGTGGGGTCGAGCATCACGATCCCGTCGGCACTGGCGACACCGAGTTCGCAACTCATCCTGTCGGAAGTGAGTTACGGCTACAAACCGGCGATCGGCTATACGATCACCGGTACGCTGACGATGGCCGACAAGATGTACATGACGCCGCGCGTCAACAAGATCACGCGGACGTCGTAGCCCTATCCGAGAATTGCGGAATCGGCAGCGCGGTGGAGAGCTTGATCTTCTCCATCGCGAAACGTGACGTCACGTTTTTCAGCGGCACCGTGGCGATCAGCTTTTTGTAGAACGCGTCATAGCCGGCGATGTCCGGCACGACGACGCGCAGCATGTAATCGACGTCGCCAGCCATCCGGTAGAACTCCATTACTTCCGGCATCGCCTCGACCGTATCGGCGAAGCGGGCGAGCCAGTCGTTGGAGTGGTCGCCGGTCTCGATCGACACGAACACGGTGACGCCCAAACCGATCTTCTCCGCGTCGACGATGGCGACGCGGCGCTGGATCACGCCGTCGGCTTCGAGGCGCTGGAGACGCTTCCAGCACGGCGTGGAGGATAGGCCGACCCGCTGGCCGATCTCGGCGACTGACAGCGACGCGTCCTGCTGAACGACGGCGAGGATCTTGCGATCGATGGCATCCATGCTCGGAAACCTCAAAAATTTGGGAGGAAGTTACTGCTTTAGAATGCAGGAGGAGATAAATTTTCTTTTTTCTGCCGTGATATTGTCTTTACAAAGAAAAATATTCTATTTCAAGAGGAAAGTTCTGACCCGAGGTGCCGTCATGACCCGTTTGACCCGTCCCCTGATGTTCTCCCTGATCGCTGCCGGTATCGCTGGCACGGTGGCCGGCGCTATTGGCCCGGCGGCCGCGGCGGATCGCGAAACTGTGGCTGTTCTCGTGGCAGTGCCGGCAGCCAAGCCTGTGACAGAGACTGTGACTCAGGCGTCGGCTGTGACGCCCGTCGCGCTGGCGAGCCGTCCTGCGGCCGCGCATCGGGCGCCGACGCTCAACCATCAACGTCCGCTGAACGAGGATCTGGCGCGGTTCACGCGCGCGTTCTGAGCAGCGCTTCGACAGCCTCGCGGCGTGGCGCGCCCGCCACGCCGCCGAAATGCTCGCATTTAAGGCCGGCAGCCGCCGCCGCGAACCGCAGCGCCGCCGGAATATCCTGGCCTTCTGCGAAGCCAAGCGCGAACGCGCCGTGAAACGTATCCCCGGCACCCAGCGTGTCGATCGCCCGAACCGCGAACGCCGGCTGTCGGCGCAGGTCATCGCCGTCGAACCAGAACGCGCCTTGTGCGCCGTCAGTCACGCACAGGAACGCGGACAATCGCTGCCGCATCCGGCGTAGCCCCGCTTCCATGTCATCCAGACCGGTGGTGCCGCGCAGGCATTCGGTCGAGAAGATCACATGCGTGCCAAGCGAGAGCAGCGGATCGTCTTCGGTGGTTTCCTTGTCGGCGTCGATGATGATCGGCAGGCCGCGTGCACGCGCACTCTGCGCGAGCACCGTGACGAATTCCGGAAAGCGGTTGTCGATCAGCAGCAGGTCGATACCGTCCAGCGCGGCGTCGGCATCGCGCGGCAGCACATGGCCGAGATTGTCGCCACGGCGGGTGGCGATGGTCTTCTCGCCTTCCGCATCGATCAGGATCAGCGAAACCGAAGCGGTCGTTCCGTCGACGCGCACCGCATGCGAACAGTCGATCCCTTCCTGCATGAGATTGCGCACGATCTGCGTGCTGGTCGGATCATCTGCCGCGCCGAGCGGGCCAGCGAACGCGGCGCGTCCGCCCAGCCGGGCGATCGCGACCGCGGCATTGGCGGCGCAGCCACCGCCGACCGTGACATAGTCGGAGGCAGAGACTTTGGTGCCAGGCGCGGGGAAATGCTCGACCCGCATCAGGATGTCCTCGACGGCGATGCCGGCGCACAGGATTTTCGGTTGGCGCTTTGACAAATTAGTCAAAGACGGATGCTCCGCGTTCAACCCACCCCCGGATAATATGGTACGCGATTGCGACCGGCGGCGGGCAGGTCAATCCCTGCGGATGTTGGCGCACCAGCATCGCCGCGCATTCCTCGCGCGAGAACCAGCGCGCATCCTCGAGTTCCGATCGATCGACGGTAATTTCCGCCGATAGCGCCTGCGCGTAGCAGCCGATCATCAGCGACATCGGAAACGGCCACGGCTGCGAGGCAAGATAGACCACCTTGCCGCAGCGGATACCGGATTCCTCCAGCGTTTCGCGGCGCACGGCGTCCTCGAAACTCTCACCCGGTTCGACGAAGCCGGCGAGGCACGACCACATGGTCGGCGCGAAGCGGCCCGAGCGACCGAGCAGACAGCGTTCGCCATCAACCGCGAGCATGATCGCCACCGGATCGGTGCGCGGGAAATGCTCGCGCTGGCAGGAGCGGCACTCGCGTTTCCATCCGGCCTGGGTGACGACCGTCGGCGCGCCGCAATTGGCGCAGAACCGATGTGCCGCGTGCCAGTGCAGCATCGCTTTCGCTTCAGCGATCGGCGGCAGATGATCGGCCGTGACCAGTCCCTGCACCGCGATCGAGCGCAGATCGGTGACCAGCAGGTCGCCGCGCTCTTTCAGCGTATCGGCCTGATGCGCCGGCAATCCGAATCCGAATCGTGCCGCGCCATCATGCAGGCCGAGAAAGATGATCTCGCCGACCGGGCCGAGTGCATGGGCGTCCGGCGGAGTGAAGAGTGGGTCGAGCGTATCGCCGCGTCGCTGCAGCACCACCATCTCGCCGGCGATCGCATAGGCGCGGGTGGTCGGTGCCGCGAGCAGGGCGGCGAGATGTCCGGCATCGCCGCGCAGCTCCGCGGCGCGCGCCAGCGGACTGTCGGTATAGCCAAGACGGGGATGAGGACCGAGATCGACGGAAGGCGACATGAAATTGCGAAACACCAAAGCGACGCCCGATCGGAGTTGAGACGGACGGCGCGCGGAGGTCAACTCGCCATGGCGGACAAAGTGCCGTCAGGCGGGTCTTATCAACCAAGCGCCATCGACCGTTTCATCTTGCCGATGAAATCCGCCAGCGCCGCGTCGGAATAGGGCTTGGCCGGGAGCACGCCCCAGACCGGCCGTGGCCATGCGGCGTCGTTGCTGAAGCGGGCAATGACGTGGACATGCAGTTGCGGCACCGTATTGCCCAGCGCCGCCACATTGAGCTTGGTGCAGTGGGTCATGTCCTTGAGCGCGCGGGCTGCCTGCGCCGATTCCACCGCGAGCCGGGCCTGGTCGGTGTCGGTGAGGTCGATCACGTCGCGCATGCCGTTCCGGCGCGGGACCAGCACCAGCCAGGGGTAGTTGGCGTCGTTCATCGCCAGCACACGGCACAGCGGCAGATCGCCGATCGGGGCCGAATCGGCCTCCATTTGCGGGTGCAGGGTCCAGCCGTTTGTGTCGGTCATCATCGGAATCCTCAGGAGTCGCGGGAACCTAGCAGAACCCGACCCGAATGGGTGGTGGGTGACTTGCATTGCCGGGCTAATCCGCTGATATAGGGTCCGGGAGGTTGGCGGTGGACGA
>JAHBZF010000091.1 GCA_019635575.1 Pseudolabrys sp.
TCACGCCGATTGGGACTATCTCGACCGCTACACCGATGCGCCGCGCGAACTCGAGGCGCATCTGCGCACGCGCGATCCGGCGTGGGCGTCGGCGATCACCGGCTGTCCGGTCGAGACCATCGAAGAGTTCGCGGCGCTGATCGGCGAACGCAAGCGCGCGTTTTTCCGGCTCGGCTACGGCTTCACCCGCTCGCGCAACGGCGCGGTGAACATGCACGCGGCCTGCAGCATCGCGACGGTGATCGGCGCGTGGCAATATGAGGGCGGCGGCGCGTTCCACAACAACGCGGCGATCTATCATTGGGACAAGACGCTGATCGAGGGGCTCGATGTGGTCGATCCGTCGATCCGCGTGCTCGACCAGTCGCGCATCGGGCCGATCCTGACCGGCGATCGCGCGGCGCTGTGCGACGGGCCGCCGGTCGATGCGCTGTTGATCCAGAACACCAATCCGGTGTCGGTGGCGCCGGACCAGACGGTGGTGAAGCGCGGCTTCGCGCGCGAGGACCTGTTCGTCTGCGTGCACGAGCAGGTCATGACCGAGACGGCGCAGATGGCCGACATCGTGCTGCCGGCGACCATGTTCACCGAGCACGACGATCTCTATCAGGGCGGCGGGCATCAATACATTCTGCTTGGCCCGAAGCTGGTCGAGCCGCCGGGCGAGTGCCGCTCCAATCACGAAGTAATCTGCGGACTGGCGAAGCGCGTCGGTGCGCGGCATCGCGGCTTCGACATGACGTCGCGGGAGATCATCGACTGGACCTTGCAGCAGTCCGGCTGGGGCACGCTCGACAATCTCGAAAGCCGGAAATGGATCGACGCGCAGCCGGATTTCCGGACAGCGCATTATCTCGACGGCTTCGCCTATCCGGACGGCAAATTCCGCTTCAAGCCGGACTGGCCGCGCGTGCCGTTCCGCAGCCCGTGGAATGCCGGTCCGTATGATCGGATGCCGTCGCTGCCGGACCACTGGACGGTGATCGAGGAGGCGACGGCGGATTGTCCGTTCCGGCTCGCGACCTCGCCGGCGCGTGCATTCCTGAATTCATCGTTCAACGAGACGCCGACCTCACGCGAGTTGCAGGGGCGGCCGACGGTGATGCTGCATCCCGACGATGCCGCTGCGCTCGGCATCGGCGAGGGCGATCGCGTCGTGCTCGGCAATGCGCGCGGCGAGGTACGTTTGCACGCGATGATCTTCGACGGCGTGCGACGCGGTGTTGTGATCGCGGAATCGATCTGGCCGAACACCGCTTACGACGATGGCAAGGGCATCAACACGCTGACCGGCGCGGATGCCATCGCGCCTTATGGCGGCGCCGCCGTGCACGATACGCGGGTGTGGGTGCGCCGGGCGTAGCGCAAGGAGCGCGGCCCGGCGCTCTTTCTCACAGTTCCTTGCCGATCGCGCGGTCGGCCGAATAGGCGCCGCCGCCGCGGATCGCGATCATGAAGCAGACGATGCCGAGGAACAGCACGTATTCGTAGCCACCCTGGCCGACCGAGAAGCCCTTGGCCCAGTGTGCGGCGAACATCGCGATCAGCAGTTCGATGGCGAGCGCGGAGGCAAAGAAGCGGGTGAACAGGCCGACGATCAGCGCCGCGCCGCCGACGACTTCGAGGAAGATGGCGGCATAGGCGAGGCTGCTCGGCAGGCCGTAGTTTGTGGCGAAGGCTTTGCCGACCGCTTCCGCGCCGCGGGTCCATTTCGGCCAGCCGTGCATGATCATGATCCAGCCGAGCGCCACACGCACAATGGCGTAGGCGATCGGCTCCACGCGCGCGTAAAATCCGGAAAGCCCCGGACACATCAATCTCGTTTCGCCCCCGTTCATGGCAGATCCCTGTTCTGTCTGGTTCGCCACCCGCTGGTGGCACGGGGCGATTCATACCATTCGGGCAGGATGGCAAGGAGTGGCGCACGATCTTGTGACTGGGGCGGAACGCCGCAATTCACAACTTGCGGCTTTAGGGCTTGCTGCGGTCCTCAGCCACCCTGCGCAGCGCTTCCGGATAAATCCGGTGTTCCACCGCGAGCACACGTGCCGCGAGCGTGGCCTCGGTGTCGTCCGGCAATACGTCGACGGCGCCCTGCACGATGATCGGTCCCGCATCCATCTCCGGCACGACGAAATGCACCGTCGCGCCGTGCTGTGTCGCGCCGGCGGCGAGCGCGCGGGCGTGGGTATCGAGGCCCTTGAAGGCGGGCAGCAACGCCGGATGGATATTGAGCATGCGGCCCTGCCACTGGCCGACGAACCAGGGCGTCAGCAGCCGCATGAAGCCGGCAAGGCAAACAATGTCGATATGATACGTGGCGAGGACGTCCTGCATCGCGTGCTCGAACGCCTCGCGGTCTTTACCGAAGGCGCGATGATCGACGACGCAGGTGGCGATGCCGTTCGCCTGCGCGGTGGCAAGGCCGCCGGCCTCCGGTACGTTGGACATCACCAGCACGATCTCGGCCGGATAGTCGGGCGCCTTGGCGGCTTCGATCAGTGCCGTCATGTTCGAGCCGCGGCCGGAGATCAGCACAGCGACCCGTTTGCGCGGCGCGGCGCTCACGCGAGATCCAGATGGCCGGAATAGGTTACGCGCGGCTCACCGCTGGCGGCGGTCACGGTGCCGATCGGGAAGGCATTCTCGCCCTCGCGCTTGAGCACGGCGATCACCTTGTCCGCCTGGTCGGCGGCGGCGAGCGCGATCATGCCGACGCCGCAGTTGAACGTGCGCAGCAGTTCCGGCTCGGCGATGTTGCCGGCCTTGGCGAGCCACTTGAACACCGGCAGCACCGGCACGCGCGTCAAGTCGAGCGCGACGCCAAGTCCGTCCGGCAGTACGCGCGGGATGTTGTCGGGGAAGCCGCCGCCGGTGATATGGGCGAGGCCCTTCACCGCGCCGGTCTCGCGGATCGCCGCGAGGCACGACTTCACATAGATGCGGGTCGGGGTGAGCACGGCTTCGCCGAGCGACCGCGATGGGTCGAACGGCGCCGGTGTCTCCCACGCGAGCGCGCTCACATCGACCACCTTGCGCACCAGCGAATAGCCGTTGGAGTGCACGCCGGAAGAGGCGATGCCGATGACCACGTCGCCGGCGGCGATGTCCGCGCGCGGCAGCAGCGTGCCGCGCTCCGCCGCGCCGACCGCGAAGCCGGCGAGATCGTAGTCGCCGCCCTGATAGACGCCGGGCATTTCCGCGGTCTCGCCGCCGATCAGCGCGCAACCCGCGTCGCGGCAGCCGGCGCTGACGCCGGCGACCACCGCCGCGCCCATCGCCGGATCGAGCTTGCCGCAGGCGAAGTAGTCGAGGAAGAACAGCGGCTCGGCGCCCTGGACGACGAGGTCGTTCACCGACATGGCGACGAGGTCGATGCCGATGGTGTCGTGCCGGCCGGTTTCGATGGCGATCTTGACCTTGGTGCCGACGCCGTCGGTGGCGGCAACCAGCACCGGGTCGGTGAAGCCGGCACGCTTGAGGTCGAACAGGCCGCCGAATCCGCCGATTTCGGCGTCAGCGCCGCGGCGCGCGGTCGCACGCACCAGCGGCTTGATCAGGTCGACCATGCGGTTTCCGGCGTCGATATCGACACCGGCCTGCGCATAGGTGAGGCCGCGCCCCTGTTCCGCCATGGTTGCCCTCGTTTGCCGGGGTCGTACGGCGAAATCGCATTGCACGCAATGGCCGGAACGCCGATATACTCAGGGGAGAAGAGCGAGCCGGGGCCGTGCGTTGACCATTCCGAACGTTATTACGCTGGGGCGCATCCTGCTGGTCCCGGTCGTGGTCTGGGCCATTGCCTCCGGCGCCATGCTGATCGCGTTCGCGCTGTTCGTGGCGGCGGGGGTCAGTGACGCGGTGGACGGGTTCCTGGCCAAGCGCCTGCGCCAGACCAGCGAGTTGGGCGCCTATCTCGACCCGCTGGCCGACAAGGCGCTGATCGTCTCGATCTACGTCACCCTCGGCATCAGCGGCGCGATCCCGCGCTGGCTGGTCATCCTGGTGGTGTCCCGCGATATCATGATCATCGGCGCGGTGATCCTGTCATGGCTGATGGGCAGCCCGATCCGGATGAAGCCGTTGTGGGTGTCGAAGTTCAACACCGCGGCGCAGATCCTGTTCGCCTGTCTGGTGCTGGCCTCGCTCGGCTTCGGCTTCACCGTCGAGCCGTTGCGGATTGGGCTGATGCTCGCGGTCGCGGCGCTGACGCTGCTGTCGATCGCCGCCTATCTGGCCGAGTGGGTGCGCCACATGAATTCGACGACGCCGGCAGGTCGATGAATCTGCCGGTGATTTTTTGACAATCGGCGGGATGGTCCGATGACCCTGCAGGGGCAGATGCTGTTCTGGAGCGCGGCGCTTGTGGTGCTGATCGCGCTGCTGTGGCTGTTGAGCCCGATCCTGCTGCCGTTCGTCGCCGGCTTTGGCATCGCTTATCTCCTGCGGCCGGTGGTCGACTGGCTCGAGCGCATGCGCGTCAACCGCATGATCGCGGCGCTGCTCGCGGTGACCCTGGTGGTGCTGGCATTCACCGTGATCGTGCTCGCGGTGGTGCCGGTGTTCGCGAGCCAGCTCACCTCGTTCATCCAGAAGGTGCCGGAATATGTCGGCAAGTTGCAGGTTCTGCTCAACGACCCGCAGCATCCGTGGCTGCAGAAGATCGTCGGGCTCACCGGCGGCGACAACGCCGTCGGCGTATCCGATCTGGTGAAGGAAGGCACCGGCTGGATCACCGCGTTTCTCGCCGGTCTGTGGTCGGGCGGGCAGTCGCTGATTTCATTGTTCTCGCTGCTGGTGGTCGCGCCGGTGGTTGCGTTCTATTTCCTCTACGACTGGAACCGCATGATCGCGACCATGGACGGCTGGGTGCCGGTGCCGCACCGGCCGACGGTGCGCGATCTCGCGCGCAAGGTGGATGCGGCCATCGCCGGCTTCGTGCGCGGGCAGACGGCGGTGTGCCTGCTGCTCGGCGCGTTCTATGCGATCGGTCTGTCGCTGGCGGGATTGAATTTCGGCCTGCTGATCGGTCTCGTCGCCGGCCTGCTCACCTTCATTCCGTATGTCGGCTCGCTGACCGGTCTTGTCGTCTCGACCGGTGTCGCGGTCGCGCAGTTCTGGCCGGAATGGGTGCCGATCGCGACCGTCGTCGGCGTCTTTTTCGTCGGCCAGTTCATCGAGGGCAATATCCTGTCGCCGAAGCTGGTCGGCGAAAGCATCGGCGTGCATCCGGTGTGGCTGATCTTCGCGCTGCTCGCCTTCGGCTATCTGTTCGGCTTCGTCGGCCTGCTGCTCGGTGCGCCGCTCGCCGCGACCGCGGGTGTGCTGGTGCGTTTCGCCATGCATCGCTATCGCGCGAGTGTGCTGTTTACCGGCGACCCGCCGTCGTTGCCGCCGCCGGACCGGATGATCTCATGAACCGGCCGCGCCAGCTCGCGCTTGCTCTGCCGCACACCGAAAGTTTCGCGCGCGAGGATTTCCTGCCGGGACCGGGCAATGAGGCGGCGCTCGCCTTGATCGACCGGTGGCCGGACTGGCCGGCGCGTGCCGCGGTGCTGGCCGGCCCGGAAGGGGCGGGCAAGAGCCATCTCGGCGCGATCTGGGCGCAGGCGGCGGGTGCGCGCATCCTCGCCGCGCGCGGGCTCGGCGAGGCCAATCTGCCGGAGGCGCTGGCGACCGGCGCGCTGCTGCTGGAAGATCTCGCGCCCGACGAACGCGACGAGCGTGCGCTGTTTCATCTGCTCAACCTCGTGCGCGAACATCAGGCCTATCTGCTGATCACCAGCCGGGTGATGCCGGTGAGCCTGCCGGTCCGCATCCCCGATCTCGCCTCGCGCCTGCGGGCGGTCCCGGCGGTGGCGATGGCGCCACCGGACGATGCCCTGCTGCGCTCGCTGCTGGTGAAACTTGCCGCCGATCGCCAGTTGGCGCTGGGCGAGGACGTGGTGACGTTCCTGATGGCGCGGATCGAGCGCTCCTTTGCCGGCGCGCGGGTGGCGATCGCGCGGCTCGACGAGGAGGCGATGCGGCTCAAGCGCCCGGTCAGCCGGGCGCTGGCGGCGGAACTGTTCCGGACGCCGGACGCTTGAAGCGCCAAAGGGTCGCAAGGGCTGTCATGACTCTTTCATGGTCGCCCGCTAGGCTGATCGGCCTGACCGCAGCGTGTGCCGATGGAACCGGATCAAGTTACTGTTTTAGCGAAAGAAATATCGCCTGAGAGCGAGGCTCCGCCGACCGCGCCGGGAGCCGGCCCGGCGATCACCGCGGCGCCCGAGCGATTCATCAACCGTGAGTTGTCATGGTTGCATTTCAACCGGCGCGTGCTGGAAGAGGCCGCCAACGAGCATCATCCGCTGCTGGAGCGGGTCCGCTTTCTGTCGATCTCGGCCAACAACCTGATCGAATTCTTCATGGTGCGCGTCGCCGGCCTCAAGGGTCAGTTGCGCGAAGGCATCACCACCCGCAGCCCCGACGGTCTGACGCCGGCGGAGCAACTCACCCGCATTGCCGAGGCGGTGACGCTGCTGGCGAGCGACCAGCAGAAGTGCTGGCTTGGCCTGCGGCCGCTGCTCGCCGAGCGGGGTCTCGTGCTGGTCGACGGCCAGAGTCTCACCAAGACCGAGAAGACGTGGCTGGAGGATCACTTCCTCACCCATGTGTTCCCGCTGCTGACGCCGCTCGCCATCGATCCGGCGCATCCGTTCCCGTTCATCCCCAATCTCGGCTTCACCATCGGTCTCGCCTTGCAGCGCAGCCGCGATGGGCGGGCGATGAATGCGCTGATCCGCATGCCGCTCAAGATCGAGCGCTTCATCCAGTTGCCGAGCACCGAGCCCGGCGTCATCCGGCTGATCACGCTCGAGCAGGCGACCGCGCTGTTCATCGGCCGGTTGTTCCCCGGTTACACCGTGAAGGGCGCTGGCGCGTTCCGCGTCATCCGCGATTCCGAAGTGGAAATCGAGGAAGAGGCGGAAGATCTGGTGCGGCTGTTCGAAACCGCGCTCAAGCGGCGTCGCCGCGGCTCGGTGATCCGCCTCGAGATCGAGGCGACGACGCCGCCCGATCTGCGCCGGTTCGTGCAGCGCGCGCTTGCGGTCGCGGAAGACGAACTGTTTCTGGTCGACGGCGTGCTGGCGCTCGACGAGCTGTCGCAACTCACGCGCTGCAATCGTCCCGATCTGGAATTCGAGCCTTATACGCCGCGCTTCCCGGAGCGCATCCGCGAGCAGGGCGGCGATTGCTTCGCGGCGATCCGGCAGAAGGATCTGATCGTCCATCATCCTTATGAGACGTTCGATGTCGTCGTGCAGTTCCTGCAGCAGGCGGCGCGCGATCCCAATGTGGTGGCGATCAAGCAGACGCTCTATCGCACCTCGGCGGAATCGCCGATCGTCAAGACGCTGATCGAGGCGGCGGAGGCGGGCAAGTCCGTCACCGCGCTGATCGAATTGAAGGCGCGCTTCGACGAGGAAGCGAATATCCGCTGGGCGCGCGACCTCGAACGCGCCGGCGTGCAGGTCGTGTTCGGCTTCATCGATCTGAAGACCCACGCCAAACTGTCATTGGTCGTGCGGCGCGAGGGCAAGGCGCCGGTCAATTACGTCCACGTCGGCTCCGGCAACTATCATCCGGTGACGGCGCGCATCTACACCGACCTGTCGTTCTTCACCGCGGATCCGGCGATCGCGCATGATGTGGCGTGCATCTTCAACTTCATCACCGGCTATGCGGAGCCGGACGAGCTCAAGCGGATGGCGATCTCGCCGCTGACCTTGCGCAAGCGGATCAGCGACCATATTCGCCAGGAGAGCGCCAATGCGCGCGCCGGCAAGCCGGCGGCGATCTGGATGAAGATGAATTCGCTGGTCGATCCGGATATCATCGACCTCCTGTACGAGGCGTCGAATGCCGGCGTGCAGATCGACCTGGTGGTGCGCGGCATCTGCTGCCTGCGGCCCGGTGTGCCGGGCCTGTCCGAGAACATCCGCGTCAAGTCGATCGTCGGCCGGTTCCTCGAACACAGCCGCATCTATTGTTTCGGCTCGGGCCATCTGCTGCCGCACTCGAAAGCGGCTGTGTATATCTCATCAGCAGACATGATGCCGCGCAATCTCGACCGCCGGGTCGAACTGTTGTGCCCAATTCTCAATGCCACGGTGCATGAGCAGGTGCTCAGTCAGATCATGGTCGCGAATTTCAAGGACAACGAGCAGAGCTGGAAGCTCTTGCCGGATGGGACATCGACGCGCATAAAGGCGGCTCCGGGCGAAGAACCCTTCAACGCCCACAAATATTTCATGACGAATCCGAGCCTGTCGGGACGTGGCAAGTCGCTCAAAGAATCCTCGCCGCGCAGCCTCATCCGCCGCCTCGAAGGCGCCTAAACGGCGTTCCAAACGGCGGCCCGGATCGCCGCGCCAGCGGCGATCAAAACAGCAACCCAAGGGCCGGCTCGATCTCGGCCCGCCGATCGCCGTCATCGATATCGGCTCCAACTCCATCCGCCTCGTCATCTATGAGGGGTTGGCGCGCTCGCTGACGCCGATCTTCAACGAGAAGGTGATGGCCGGCCTCGGCCGCGAGGTGCAGTCCACCGGCCTCATCCCGCAGGATGCAATTCTGGTGGCGCAGGCGGCGCTGCGGCGCTTCCGGGCGCTGTGCGACACGCTGAAGGTGCGTCAGGTCTACGCCATCGCCACGGCGGCCTGCCGCGATGCGCGCAATGGCGCGGCGTTTATCGCCGCGGCCTCGCGCATCTGCCGGGTGCCGATCGAAATCCTGTCGGGCCGGCGTGAGGCGCAACTGACCGCGCTCGGCGTCGTCTCCGGCATCCACAAGCCGGATGGCGTGGTCGCCGATCTCGGCGGCGGCTCGCTCGAACTGGCCGATATCCACGGCGCACGGATCGTGCTCGGCGGCACCATGCCGCTCGGCGGCCTCGCGCTGCAGGATATGTCGGATCATTCGCTCAAGCGGGCGCAAAGGATCGTGGCGACGCGGCTTGCCGGCCTGCCGATCCTCAAGGGCGGGCGAGGCCGCGCGCTCTACGCCGTCGGAGGCACCTGGCGCGCGCTGGCGCGGCTGCACATGCAGCGCACCGGCTATCCGCTGCACGTGATGCACGGCTACACCATTCCCGCCGCCGAGGCGATCCGGTTCTGCCGCACGCTCTACCGCCGGCGCGGCGGCCGCTCGCCGCAACTAATCACCGTCAACAAGGCACGCCGCTCGCTGCTGCCTTATGCGGCGCTGGTGCTGGAGCGACTGATCCGCGAGAGCCGCGCGCGCGAGGTGGTGATCTCGGTTTATGGTGTGCGCGAGGGCCTGCTTTACGGCATGCTGCCGCGCGAGGCGCGGCGCGAGGACGGGCTGATCACCGCCGCGCGGGAATTCAACGAACTGCGTTCACGCTCGCCGCATCATGGCGACGAACTGGTGGCGTGGACCGGTCGCCTGCTGCGGCAAGCGCGGATCGTCGAGACGGACGAGGAGCGGCGGTTGCGGCATGCGACCTGTCTGCTCGCCGATATCGGCTGGCGCGCGCATCCGGATTATCGTGGCGAGCAATCGTTCAACATCATCGCCAATGCCGGCATGTCGACGGTCGATCACGAGGGGCGCGCGTTCCTCGCGCTTTCGGTCTATTTCCGACATGCCGGGCCGGAAGACCCGGACGTGTCGCCGAAGCTCGCGCATCTGGTCAGTCCGCGGCTGATGCACCGCGCGCGGATTCTCGCCGCGGCGATGCGGGTCGCCTATCAGGTGTCGGCGTCGCAGGCCGGCGTATTGCCCGGCGCGCCGCTCAGCGTCTCGCGCGGCCGGCTGATCCTGCGGCTGGACGGCAAACTCGCCGCGCTTGGCGGCGAGCGCGTGTTCAACCGGTTGCGTCAGCTTGCACGGCTGCTCAATCTCAAGCCGATGATCGTCTCGAATCCCGCCAGGCGGGGCTGAAAGCCGTCACCCGCGCTCGATCGGGATGACGTGACCCTTGTCCATGGCAAGCGCGAGGCGGCCATGCTTGAGCGCCAGCGCCTTGTCGCCGAACAATTCACGGCGCCAGCCGTGCATCGCCGGCACGTCGGCCTCGTCGCTCGCGGCGATCTGTTCGAGATCGTCGACCGTGGCGATCACCTTGGCGGCGACGCGGTGGCGCTCCGAGGTCATGCGCAGCAGCACCTTGAGCAACTCCACGGTCGCCGCGCCGTTCGGCGCGGAGCGTGAGCGCTCGATGCGCGGCAGCGTCTTCGGGTCGCGGTCGAGACCGCGTTGCACAGCCTCGATGATCTGTTCGCCCCAGCGCGACCGCTCGAAGCCCTTGGGCAGCGAACGCAGTTGCGCCAGCCGCTCCAGCGAGGTCGGCGCCTGCACCGCGACGTCACCGACCGCGTCGTCCTTGAGCACGCGCGAGCGCGGCACGTCGCGGGTCTGCGCCTCGCGCTCGCGCCAGGCGGCGACTTCCATCATCACGGCGAGTTCGCGCGGCTTGCGCACGCGGCTGCGCAGGCGCTCCCAGGCGCGCGCGGGGTCCATGCGATAGGTTTCGGGCGAGGTGAGGATGTCCATCTCCTCGGCGACCCACGCGGCGCGACCCTGCTTGTCCAGGTCGTGCGACAGCTTGAGATAGACGTCGCGCAGATGGGTCACGTCCGACACCGCGTAGCGCACTTGCGCCTCGCTCAAGGGGCGGCGGGTCCAGTCGGTGAACCGGTTCGACTTGTCGAGCGTGTCGCCGGTGATGCGCTGCACCAGTTGGTCGTAGGAAATCGAGTCGCCGTAGCCGAGCACCATAGCCGCGACCTGAGTGTCGAAGATCGGATGCGGAATGGCCTGCGCCATGTTCCAGACGATTTCGATGTCCTGGCGCGCCGCGTGAAACACCTTCAGCACGCTTTCGTTGGTCATCAGCGCGAAGAACGGCGTGAGATCGAGGCCGGGCGCGAGCGCGTCGATGACCGCGCTTTCATCAGAGCAAGCGATCTGCGCCACGCACAGCAGCGGGTAATAAGTGCTCTCGCGCAGGAATTCGGTGTCGACGGTGACATAGGGATGGCGCGCCATGCGCGCGCAGACATCGGCAAGTTCGTCGCTGGTCGTGATCAAGTCCATTGAACGCGCAAATTGCCCCAATCAGGCTGCCGGCCGCAACCTTTAACGACCGCGCACGCGCGGCATGTGGATGAATTCCCACGGGCTGGGGAACGCGCCGACCGGAACCTCGATCAGGGTCGGCTCGCGGCGGGCGAAGGATTCCGTCAGCGCGGTCTGCAGCGCGCCGGCGTCGCGGACGCGGCGGCCGACGGCGCCGAAGCTCTCGGCGAATTTCACGAAATCCGGATTGGCGAGGTCGCAGGCGATCAGCCGGTTGCCGTAATGCTCCTGCTGGATGCGCCGCACATTGCCGAACGCCCCGTCGGCGAACACCACGGCGGTGAGCGGAATGCGGTGGCGGATCGCGGTGGCAAGCTCGTTGGCGGTATACATGAAACCGCCGTCGCCGTTGATCGAGACGACCGGCACGTCGCGCCGCGCATCCTGCGCGCCGAGCGCGGTGGCGAAGCCCCAGCCGAGATTGTCCTGATAGCCGGGCGACAGGAACGTGCGTGGCTTGTAGACCGGGAAACCGAGCCGTGCGGCGAAGCCGATCTGCGTCACCTCGTCGACATAGATGCCGTCCTCCGGCAGCGCGGCGCGGATCGCATCGACGAAAGCAAGCTGCGGCGCGATCTTGCGCAGCCGTTCCGCCATCCGCGCCTGCCGCTGTTCCATCTCGGCGCGGCGCGAGGCGCGCTTCTGGTTGAAACGGGGCAGCACGTCGAGGAGCTTCTTCACCACGTCGGCGGCATCGCCGATCACCGCCGCGTTCGGCCGGACGAGGCGGGTGGTCTCGTCCGGATTGGTGTCGATGCGCACGATCTTGAGGTCGCGATCGACGCCCCATTCGCGCACCGGCATCAGCATGCGCGTGCCGATGCCAAGGATGACGTCGGCCTCCGCCCACAATTCGTGGCCGAGCGGCAGCGTGACGCTGAACGGACTGCGGCCGTCGATGACGCCGCGGCCACGCCGATAGGCGAGCACCGGCGCCTGCAACGCCTCCGACAGCGCGGTGACTTCCTCGGCCGCGTCGAGAGCGCCACCGCCGGCGACGATCAGGATGCGCTTGCCGGCGCCGAGGATGCGCGCGGCCTTGCGCAGCGCGTCCTCGTCGATCGGGCGCGGACGCGGCGGCAGCAGCGTCGCGATTGGAGCGACCGGGCCTTTCTGGCCCCAGACGTCGATGGCGCATTCGAGCACGGCGGGGCCGGGCCGCTTGCCGTGGAGCATCGACCGCAGCGCCTTGTTGACCAGCGGCGCGGCGTCCGCCGGGCGCTTGATGTAACCGGAGAAGTCGGCGAGCCGTGCGACGATGCCGGCCTGATCGGTGATCTCGTGGAGATGGCCCTGCGCCTTGCCGATGGCGGCGTCGGGGATCTGCCCGATCAGGCCCAGTACCGGCGCGTTCATGCCGTAGGCGGTGAGCAAGGCCGCGCCGGAATTGAGCAGACCGGGGCCGGGCACCACCGCGTAAGGCTGCGGCTTGCCGGTCGCGAGCGCGGCGCCGAGCGCCATATAGGCCGCGCCCTGTTCGTGACGGGTGTGCACGGTGCGGATCGCGTCGCCGGCGCGTTGCACGGCGTCGAAGAAGTGATCGTTGTGCACGCCCGGCAGCGCATAGAGCGTGTTCATGCCGTTGGCGAGGAGCGCCGCCACCGTCGCTTCGCCGGTGGTGAGCGTCGATGCTGCCGCGGTTGCTGTCTCGCGCTTCGTTTTGGCGGATGCCCGCGTTTGCTTGTGCGCCTTTTTGCGCGCGCTCTTCGTTGTCTTGGCCATGGTTATCGCTCGGGGAAGGAGTTGATGACGATCAGCGCATCGAGCATGTCGTCGCGCCGCTCGCCGAAGGTTTTGGTCAGCAGATGCCGCACGCGTCCGGAGCGGTAAAGCTCGGCGAGGGCGCGATCGACCGCCAGCCGGAACGCATCGTCGCCGCGCGGCAATGCGAGCGCATAGGTTTCGTAGCTGAAATAGCGCCGGCTGAGTTCGATCCCCGGCATCGGCCCCTGATAGAGCAGCGCCGCGAGGATGGCGCGGTCGCCGAAATAGGCGTCGATCTTGTCGGTGGTGAGCAGCCTCAGCCCCTCGCGGTGATCGGCCACTTCCGTAACCTGCGCATTGACGCTGACCTGCCGCATGCCGAGGCGCAGATTGTCCGCCGTGGTGGTGCCGCCGAGCACGGCGATCCGGCGTCCCGCCAGATCCTCAAAGGTGTGCACCGGCCGGTCGGCGCGATACAGCACGCTGGTGCCGTCGAGGAAGGTGGGGATCGAGAAATCGACGATCGCCCGACGCTCCATCGTTACCGAGGCGGGGTCGCACAGGATATCGATCCGGCCCTCGCGGACCGCCTCGAACCGTTCGTTTGGCGCGATCCGGACAAACTCGGTCTTGAGCTTGCGCGCGCCGGGTTTCAGGCGCTCGACCACGTCGCGGCAGAGATCGACGATATAGCCGGCGGGTTTGCCGGCGCTGTCCTTGAAGGAATAGGGGCGGGCATCCTCGCGGAAGCCGAGCCGCACCGTGCCGGAGGCTTCGATCCGCTCCAGCGTCGCGGCATCCACGGCCGTGGGGGCCAAGGTAGAAACCAAGGCGGGGATCAGGAGCGCGGCGGCGGCGACCGCCGGCAGCGAACTCAGCATCAACCGTCGCATCGTCCATCTCACGGGCATTACGGCGCAGAGTGTGGGACATGGACGGCGGGAAAGCAAAGCCGGATCGGGCACCCCGCCCAAAGTGCTATCCCGGTCCCATCCTTGACAAATTTGCCCCTGCATGTGCTTCTCCGGCCGCGCCCGAAAAGGGGAATCCGAGCCGGATTCCGTGGGCGGAATCAGCGGATTTCAGAAGGTTTCTGGCAGATCATGATGCACCGTTACCGCACCCATACCTGTGGCGCGTTGCGCGAGAGCGACATCGGCCACGAGGTGCGCCTGTCCGGCTGGTGTCACCGCATCCGCGACCACGGCGGCGTGCTGTTCATCGATCTGCGCGACCATTACGGCATGACCCAGGTGGTGGTGGACCCGGACAGCAAGGCGTTCCCGCTGGCCGAGAAGCTGCGCGCCGAATGGGTGGTGCGGGTCGACGGCAAGGTGCGCATCCGCCCGGCCGGGACCGAGAATCCGGAGATGCCGACCGGCAAGGTCGAGCTCTACGCCACCGAGATCGAGGTGCTGGGGCCTGCGGCCGAGCTGCCGCTGCCGGTGTTCGGCGACCAGGAATATCCGGAGGAAGTCCGGCTCAAATACCGCTTCCTCGATCTGCGCCGCGAGCGGCTGCACAACAACATCATGCTGCGCGGGCGCGTGATCGACTCGATCCGCCGGCGCATGAAGGACGGCGGCTTCTTCGAATTCCAGACGCCGATCCTCACCGCCTCGTCGCCGGAAGGCGCGCGCGATTATCTCGTGCCGTCGCGCATCCATCCCGGCAAGTTCTACGCGTTGCCGCAGGCGCCGCAGCAGTTCAAGCAGTTGCTGATGATCTCGGGCTTCGATCGCTATTTCCAGATCGCGCCGTGCTTCCGCGATGAAGACGCGCGCGCCGACCGCTCGCCCGGCGAGTTCTACCAGCTCGATATCGAAATGAGTTTCGTCACGCAGCAAGATGTGTTCGACGCGGTCGAGCCGGTCATGCGCGGCGTGTTCGAAGAGTTCGGCGAAGGCAAGCCGGTGACGCCGAAGTTTCCGCTGATCCCTTACGCGGAAGCCATGCGCAAATACGGCTCCGATAAGCCCGATCTGCGCAACCCGATCGAGATGCAGAACGTCACCGAGCACTTCAAGGATTCGGGCTTCAAGATTTTCGCGGGCATGATCGCGAACGATCCGGCCGTGGAAGTCTGGGCAATTCCGGCAAAGACCGGCGGCAACCGCGCATTCTGCGATCGCATGAATTCATGGGCGCAAGGCGAGGGGCAGAAGGGCCTCGGCTACATCTTCTGGCGCGAAGGCGAGGAAGGCGGCGCGGGCCCGATTGCGAAGAATATCGGTGTTGAGCGCACGAGTGCGATCCGCGATCAGCTTGGTCTTGGCATCGGCGACGCCGCGTTCTTCATCGCGGGCAAGCCGAAGGACTTCGTGAAGTTCGCAGGCCCCGCGCGCACGCGCGTCGGTGAAGAACTCAATCTCGTCGCGAAAGATCGTTTCGATTTCTGCTGGATCGTCGATTTCCCGATGTTCGAGTGGAGCGAGGAAGAGAAGAAGATCGACTTCTCGCACAACCCGTTCTCCATGCCGAACATGGACCCGGATGAATTCCTGGCGCTCAAGAACGACGACAACGACAAGATCCTCGGCATGAAGGCGATCCAGTACGACATCGTCTGCAACGGCATCGAATTGTCGTCGGGTGCGATCCGTAACCATCGTCCGGAAGTCATGAAGAAGGCCTTCGCGATTGCCGGTTACGGCGAAGATGTGTTGGAAGCGAAATTCGGCGGCATGCTGCGAGCACTTTCCTACGGCGCGCCGCCGCACGGCGGCATCGCGCCGGGCGTGGACCGCATCGTCATGCT
>JAHBZF010000092.1 GCA_019635575.1 Pseudolabrys sp.
GTTGAGGTGATCGCGGATTTCGTCCATCACCTCTTCGGCGGCAGCGCGGCCGACTTCCGGCTGCGAGCCGGCGCCGAGACCTTCGGTGACCTGCACACCCATCTGCACGATGCGCTGCGCCTTGGAACTGGCGAGCGCCTGTGCGTCGGTGTTGGCGACGACGAAGTCGACGCCCTGCAGGCCGGCGGTGATCATGTTGTTGACGGCATTGCCGCCGGCGCCACCGACGCCGAACACGATGATCCGCGGTTTGAGTTCCTGGATGTCGGGGATCTTCAGGTTGATCGTCATGTGTGCCTCGTTCGTCGCGGCGCCTGCCACGTTGCCTTTCGGGTTTGCGGGAGGGTCAGAAGCTTTCTCGGAGCCATTGCCCAACCCGTGAGATGTAGCCACCTGTGCCTGTCATCAGTTGCCGCGTTCGCCGCGGTTCAAAATGTTCGAGATGCGCGGCCTGCGGATAGACCAGAAGACCGGCCGCCACCGCGAAAGCAGGTCCTCGCGCGGCGTCGCGCAGTCCCGAGACGCCGAGAGGGCGTCCGATCCGCACATTGCGTCCCAGGATCCGCGCCGCGAGATCCGGCAGCCCGACGAGCTGACTGGCTCCGCCGGTGAGTACAATCCGCGCGCGCGGCTCGGCCGCCAGCGGTGACGCCGCCAGCCGATCGCGCACCATTTCCAGAATTTCCTCGACGCGCGGCCGGATGATCCGCATCAGCGACGCGCGCGACACGAATTGCGGGGGCTCGCGCTCGTCATCGCCGATCGGAGGCACGGTGATCATGTCACGTTCGTCCGAACCACCGGCGATCACAGTGCCATAGAACGTCTTGATTCGCTCGGCATCGGCGATGCGCGCATTAAGACCGCGCGCCAGATCCATGGTGACGTGATAGCCACCGAGGCCGAAACCGTCGGCGTGGACGAAACGCCCGCCGGAAAACACCGCCATGGTGGTGGTGCCGGCGCCCATGTCGATCACCGCCGCGCCGAGATCGGCCTCGTCGTCGGCGAGCACCGACAGCGCCGCCACATAGGGCGCGGCGACCATCGCCTCGACATCGACGTGGCTGCGCTCGACCGTGAGCATCAGGTTGCGCGCCGCCGACACGTCGGCCGTGACCATGTGCATGTCGACGCCGAGCCGGCGGCCGAGCATCGCGCGCGGATCGCGGATACCCTTGGCGCCGTCGATGGCGAAGCTCATCGGCATGGAATGCAGCACCGCGCGCCCGTCGCGCGCCGAATGCCGGCTGGTGGCGGCAAGCACGCGACCGATATCGCTGTCGGTGACGGCGCTGGAGAGATCGACCGTGGAGTTGAACCGCTCGCTGCCGATGCGGCCGGCCGAGAGCGAGACGACCACGGATTCGAGTTCGACCCCGGCGCTCTTCTCGGCGATATGCACGGCCTGACGCACCACCGCCTCGGCGGCGGCGAGATCGCTGATCGCGCCGCTCTTCATGCCGCGCGCGGCGACGTGACCGAAGCCGAACACCTCGACGCCGTGGCTGCGCCGGCGCAGCACTTCCTGCGGCGACTGCGGTTTCAACCGCGCGATCAGGCAGACGATCTTGTCGGTTCCGACGTCGAGCGCGGCGGCCACGGTGGAGCGGCGCGGCGATACCGGCTTCATCTTCGGGGTCAGGCCGAAATGGAGGACGCTCATGCGTCGCCTCCCTTCTTGGCCTTCTTCTTGTCCTTGATCGCGTCGGCACGCGCTTGCGCCGCCGCATCCGAAAGCTGGACGGTGACGCGGTCCGACAGCCGCAGATCGACGGCGACGATGTCGCGGCTCATCAATTTCTGTTCGCGGTCGAGCCGCGTCAGCGTGGCGAGCGCGCCATCGACGTCGGTTTCCGGCAGGCGGATATCGAGGCCGTTCTTCAACCGCAGGTTCCAGCGGCGCTGCGCCACCAGCACCGCGGCACGCAAATCCTGCGCAAGCTGCGGATAGGCGGCGAGATGCGCGAGAAATTCATGAGCGCGCGGGCCGGCGCCGTTGCCGACCACCAGCGGAAGGCGCGCGAAGCGCGTTCCGTCGAACGGTTGCAGTTCCTTGCCGTCGACGGCGATCACGAACACCTTGCCGTCGCGCTGCCACAGCGCGAACGCGTCGCGTTCCTTGATCTCGATCTCCAGCGTGCCGGGATAGAATTTCCTCAGCGTCGCCTCGGCGATCCACGGCACCGACAGCAGGCGCTCGCGCGCGGCGGCGAGATCGAGGAACGGCAGCGAGGTGTGGGTCGTCAGCCCCGCGGCGGCGAAGATTTCGTTGTGATTGAGGTTCTTGTTGCCGGAGAGCGTCACTTCGGCGAGGCGGAAGCCGAGCAGATTGGCGCCGTCGTCGCACAGGTCATGCCATTGCTGGGCGACCTCGGTAAGATGGTCGCCGCGCACCGTGCCGTACCAGACGCTGGCGAGCATCAGCGCGGTCACCGCCGCCACCCCGAAGCCGCGCGGCGGCTGCCAGGCGATCAGCGAGGTGCCAACGCGGCGCACCGCCCAGCCGAGCGGCATCGAGCGGACGTGGAAACGCGCGGCGCGCGCGAAGCGGCCGAAGCCATCTTCGGTTCCCGTCATCGGTTGAGCGAGGCGTCCTCGACCATCCATCCAACCAGCTCTTCAAACGTTATGCCCGCGTGGGCGGCGAGCTCCGGCACGAGCGATGTCTCGGTCATGCCGGGTTGGGTATTCACTTCGAGGCAGAACAGTCCCACCGTCCCCTCAAGCGTGTCGTCGTAGCGAAAGTCGGCGCGCGTAACCCCACGGCAGCCCAACGCGCGGTGAGCCGCCAGCGTTAGTCTTCGGACCTCTTGGTTAACAATTGGTGAAATCGGCGCCGGAAGCAGGTGGCGGGAACCGCCGGGGGCATATTTCGCCTGATAGTCGTAAAATCGCAGGTCTGTGGTGATCTCGATCACGTCGGTGGCCCGGTCGCCGATCACCGCGCAGGTTAATTCCTTGCCGGCGATGAATGGCTCGACCATCAGCCGGTCGCCATGGGGCCAGTCGGTCCGGGTGAGTTCCTGCGGCGGATGCGCGTGGTCCTTCTGGACGATGAACACGCCGACGCTGGAGCCCTCGGCGATCGGCTTGATGACATAGGGCGGCGGGATCACATGTCCCTTGGCGATCTCGGAGCGCATGAACACGCCGCCGCCGGGGACCGGCACGCCCGCGGCAGCGAGGATCGGCTTCGCCACATCCTTCTGCATGGCGATCGCCGAGGCAGCGACGCCGGAATGGCTGTAGGGAACACCGATGATCTCCAGGAGGCCCTGAATGGTGCCGTCCTCGCCCGGACAGCCGTGCAGCATGTTGAGCGCGACGTCGGGCTTGAGCAGCGTCAGGACATTGGCGATGTCGCGGCCGACATCGATGCGGGTGACGCGATAGCCCTTGCGCTCCAGCGCCTCGGCGCTCGCCTTGCCGGAGCGCAGCGACACTTCCCGCTCCGCCGACCAGCCGCCATTGAGAACCGCGACATGCTTCGCGGCTTTGGAAACAGGAGGTGTTGGCGTCATGGCAGAACCTGTCATGCTGATCTGCGAATCAGCCCATAACATCGCTGATTTGCGGGACTCGGCCTAGCGCGAAGTCCTTTCATGATCATGATCAAGGTCGGTTTGCATGAATGCGTGGCTCGAACTCCCTGCCGTCGCGATGTTCGCGTCGCTCGCCGCCCTCTATCTGGCGACCGGAACGGCGCTGTGCTGGGCGATCTTCCACTCGCCGATGCGGGAGACGATCACGAGCCGCAACGGCATCGGCGGTCTCGACACCACCGTTGCCATCCTGTTCGCCCTGCTGACCGGGTTCCTGGCGAGCGACGTCGGCGAGCGCAACCAGCATGCGGTCCGGGCGGTGCAGACCGAAGCCAGCGAACTGCGCAATCTGCACACCCTTAGCGTCGCATCGGTCAGCGACATGCAGGCGATCCGTGCCGCGCTGAAACATTATGTGGAGACCGCCATCACGGCCGAATGGCCGGCGATGGCGCGTCAGGTCAACTCACCTGAAGCCCGCGCCGCCTACGACGCATTGCTGCGCGAGGTCAGCCACCCCGACCTCGCGCGCGACTCCGGTCCGGTGGTGCACAATGCGATGATGCAGGCCGCGACCCGGATCGGCGTCGCCCGGTCGGAGCGGCTCGCGCTCGCCACCGACCGCACCAACACCTTGAAATGGGTCACGGTGCTGATCCTCGGCGCGATGACGCAAATCGCCATCGGCGTCATGCACCTCGAACGTCGCGGCGCGCAGATCGCGGCGCTCACCGTGTTCTCGCTCGCGGCGGTGGTAACGCTCGGACTGATCGCCTTACAGGAGCATCCGTTCGACGGCGCGTTCCGCGTCACGCCGGCGCCGCTCGAAGATTTGCTGAAGCTTTAGAGATCGATCCGTTGAAGTTGAATCAGTTTCGCCTCCGTTCGTCCCCGCGAAAGCGGGGACCCACGCTTAAAGAGTGGATTCCCGCTTTCGCGGGAATGAACGGGGAAAGAGTGCGCTTCAGGCGACGCCGATCCGCTTGATTTCCCAGTCGAGGGTCACGCCGGAGGTGTCGTGCACGCGCTTGCGCACCTCTTCACCCAATCCCTCGATGTCCTGCGCCGTCGCGGTGCCGCGATTGATCAAAAAGTTGCAATGCAGCTCCGACACCTGCGCGTCGCCGCGCGACAGGCCGCGGCAGCCCGCCGCGTCGATCAACTGCCACGCCTTGTGACCCGGCGGGTTCTTGAAGGTCGAGCCGCCGGTGCGGCTTTTCACCGGCTGGGTCGCCTCGCGCGAGGTGGTGATCTTGTCCATCGCCGCGGCGATCTCGTCCCGGTCGCCCGGCGTGCCGCGATACACCGCGCGAGTGAAGATCACATCGTCCGGCGCTTCGCTGTGGCGATAGGTGAAACCCATATCGGCATTGCTGAAGGTCCGCACGCGACCCTGACGATCGACGCCGCGCGCCTCGATCAGCACGTCCTTGGTCTCACCGCCATAGGCGCCGGCGTTCATGCGTAGCGCCCCGCCGATCGCGCCGGGAATGCCGCGATAAAAGGCGAGTCCGGCGAGACCGGCATCGGCAGCGGCGCGCGCCACCTTCACGTCCGGCACCGCCGTTCCCGCCGCGATCCGGTCGCCGTCGACGGCGATCTCGTTGAAGCCGCGGCCGAGACGGATGACGACGCCGGGAATACCCTTGTCGCGCACGATCAGGTTCGAGCCGAGGCCGACCACCGTGACCGGGATGTCCGGCGATAGCTTCGACAGGAAATAAGCGAGATCGTCCTCGCTGTCCGGCATGAAGAACGCCTGCGCCGGACCACCGACACGAAACCACGTCAGTTCCTTCAACGGCTGCGCCGCCATGAGCCGGCCGCGCAGCTCCGGCATCTGTGCTTTCAGCGCGGGAACGATGTCAGGAACGCTCACTGTCCAATCCCCACCTGATCGAGCCAGGCCGACAGCACGGCCCGGCCGGCCGCGGCCGTCGCAGCACCATGCTCCGCCGCCTGTTGCCTGATGTCGCGCGGATCAATTCCGGCCTTGCCGAGTTCGACCGTGTGGCCAATCAGCCAGCTTTCGATGCGAGCAGGATCGGCCTCGATATGAAATTGCAGGGCAAGCACATGCTTGCCCACGGCGAACGCCTGATGCGGACACGCCTCCGTCGAGGCGAGCCCCACCGCGCCGGCCGGGAGATCGGCGTTGTCGCCATGCCAGTGCAGCACCGGCACATCGGCGAGCGGTTTCAGCACCGAGCCACGCCCAGCCTCCGTCAACGTCACCCGGCTCCAGCCAATCTCCTTGCGCGGCCCCGGCCCGACTGTGGCGCCCAGCGCCTTGGCGATCAGTTGCGCGCCGAGACAGACGCCGAGTACCGGCCGCCCGGCATCCAGCCGCGCACGCAATGCGGCCAGTTCGCCGCGCAGGAAGGGATAGACATCGTCTTCGTAGACGCCGATCGGCCCACCCAGCACCACCAGCAGATCAGGTGCCAGCAGCGCGACGGCATCAAGCGGGTCGATCCCGGCCTCGGCATAGCGCAAGGTCACGCCGCGCGACGCGAGCAAACCGGCCAGCAGACCGGCATCCTCGAACGCGACATGACGGATGGCGAGGCAGTCAACCATTGTGAGCGATGGACTACGCCATCATCCCAGCGCCTGCAATTCCCCCGGCAGCGCGTAGGCCCATTGCGTGATGTTGCCGGCGCCAAGCAGCACCACATAGTCGCCCGGTCTGGCAATGTCCTTGACGATGCCGGCGAGCTTGTCGGGGCTGTCGAGCGCGATCACCTGACGATGGCCGCGCGCGCGCAACGCGGCGATCAGATGATCGCGGTCCGCACCCTCGATCGGCGCTTCGCCGGCCGGATAGACATGCGCGACGATCACCGCGTCGGCGTCGTTGAAGCAGGTCGAGAATGGCTCGAACAGCGACTTCAGTCGCGTATAGCGGTGCGGCTGCACCACGGCGATCACCTGATTTTTCGTCGAGTCGCGCGCGGCCTTGAGCACCGCCGCGATCTCGACCGGATGATGGCCGTAATCGTCGATGATGGTGACGCCGTTCCAGTCGCCGACGCGGGTGAAACGGCGCTTGACCCCGCCGAACTTGCCGAGCGCGGCGCGGATCACGTCATCGGGAATGCCGAGTTCATGCGCTACCGCGATCGCCGAGGTGGCGTTGAGTGCGTTGTGACGACCGGGCATCGGCAGCTTGAGGTCGCGAATCTCGTGGACGGTCTTGCCCGCCCGGTCACGGAACACGACCGAGAAGGCCGAGACGCCATCGCGATTGTCGAGATCGGCGAGCCGTACGTCGGCCTGCGGGTTCTCGCCGTAGGTGATGACGCGGCGGTCGGTGACGCGGCCGACGATGCGCTGCACGATCGGATGATCGGTGCACATCACCGCGAAGCCGTAGAACGGTACGTTCTCGATGAAGGCGAGAAATGCGTCCTGCACCGCCTGGAACGTCTTGAAGTGATCGAGATGTTCCGCATCCACATTGGTGACGATGGCGATGTCGGTCGGCAGCTTCAGGAACGTGCCGTCGGATTCATCCGCCTCGACCACCATCCAGTCGCCGGCGCCGAGCCGCGCATTGGTGCCGTAAGCATTGATGATGCCGCCGTTGATCACGGTCGGATCGAAATTGCCGGCGTCGAGCATCGCCGCGACCATCGAGGTGGTGGTGGTCTTGCCGTGCGTGCCGGCGATGGCGACACAGCTTTTCAGTCGCATCAGCTCGGCCAGCATCTCGGCGCGGCGCACCACCGGGAGGCGCTTGGCGCGCGCGGCCACCAGTTCCGGATTGTCCGGCTTGATCGCCGAGGAGACGACGATCACGTCCGCGCCGTCGATGTTCTCCGCCTTGTGGCCGACCTCGACCTTGATACCCTTCTCGCGCAGCCGCTTTACATTGGCGCTGTCGGACACGTCGGAGCCGGTGACGGTGTAATTGAGGTTGGCGAGCACCTCGGCGATGCCGCTCATGCCGATGCCGCCGATGCCGACGAAATGCACCGGTCCGATGTCGCGCGGCAGTTTCATGGAAAATCCCTTTGGTGCCGAATGATGAGTGTGGCCGCTCTCAACGCCGGGCGATCCGCAGCACCAGATCGGCCAATCGCTCGGCCGCGTCAACCGTGCCCGCGGTGCGGGCCGCCGCAGCCATGCGGGACAGCCGTTCCGGGGTTTCCGCCAGCGCCGCAACCTCGGCCGACAGGCGTTCCGGCGTGAAATCCGGCTGGTTGATTCGGATCGCCCCGCCGGCCTTCTGCAGCACGCCGGCATTGGCCAACTGGTCCTGATCGAGCGCATGCGGCAGCGGCACGAAGATCGCCGGCCGGCCGATCGCTGAGACTTCCGCCACGGTGCTGGCGCCGGAACGGGAAATGATCAGATGCGCCTGCGCCATGCGCGCCGGCAGATCGTTGAAGAACGTCGCGACCTCGGCGATCACGCCGAGCCTGTCGTAAGCGTCTCGCACCGCGTCGGCGTCTTCCGGCCGCGCCTGCTGCACCACCGAGAGCCGCGCGCGCAAGGTCGAGTCGAGCCGGGCCACGGCAGCGGGGACCACCTGGCCCATGATCTGCGCGCCCTGGCTGCCGCCGAACACCACCAGCCGAAACATGCCGGATGCGCCCGGCCCGGTGAACGGCTTGCCGGCGGCGGCGATCACCGCCGGGCGGATCGGATTGCCGGTGAAGGTTGCCTTCGCCTGCCAGGCCGGCTTCATCTTCGCCACCTCGGCAAAGCCGGTGGCGATCGCGGTGACGCGCGGCGCGAGGAAGCGGTTGGCGCGGCCCATCACGCTGTTCTGCTCGTGCAGTACGGCCGGCGCACCGCGCAAGGTCGCGGCGTAGAGCGGCGGCACCGTCGGGTAGCCGCCGAAGCCGACCACCGCGTCGGGATCGAGCCTGCCGATCATCAGCCATGCCTTGAGCGTGCCGTAGCCGAGCGAGCCAAAGGTTTTGGCAAGCGCCACCGGATTGCGCCCACGCATCGTCGCGCTCGGGATCACATGCACGCTTTCGGCGGGGAAGTCGTAATGCGCGGCGCGGCGATCGGTGGCGAGCGCGACGGCGACGCCGCGTTTACCGAGCGCGACGGCGAGCGCCTGCGCCGGAAACAGATGCCCGCCCGTGCCACCCGCCGCGAGGAGCACCAGAGGTTGGCCCCGCTTCGCGCTCATTTATGATTCCACGAGGACGAAATGCGGCGGCAGCATCGCCGCCTTCGGCTGTTCACGGGTGAGCGCGAGCAGCATGCCCATGCCGTAGGCCATGGCGATCAGCGACGAGCCGCCATAGGAGACGAACGGCAAGGTCATGCCCTTGGCCGGCATCAGATGCAGATTGACCGCCATGTTGATGGCAGACTGCAGGCCGAACAGGATCGTCAGGCCCGCCGCGGCAAAGCGCAGGAACGGCTCCTCATGCCGCATCGCCCGCAGCAGCGAGCGGATGACGATGAACGAGAACAGCGAGACCAGCACGAGGCAGAAGATCACGCCGAATTCTTCCGCCGTCACCGCGAACACGAAGTCGGTGTGGCTTTCCGGCAGCATGCGCTTCACCGTGCCCTCGCCCGGACCGCGCCCGAACCAGCCGCCGCGCAGGAACGATTCGGTGGCGATATCGATGTTGAAGGTGTCGCCGGACGCCGGGTCCATGAAGCGTTTGATGCGCGCGGCGACGTGCGGCACCGTCGAATAGGCGACCAGCAGACCGGCGGTGCCGGCGGCGGCGAGGCCGAACACCCAGATCACCCGCATGCCGGCCATGAAGAACAGCGCGCTCCAGACGAGCGCGATCAGCATGGTCTGGCCGAAGTCCGGCTGCATGACCAGAAGCGCGATCACCACCATCAACAGCAGGAAGGCGAACAGTGTCGACGGCATTTCCGGCCGGCGCGAGGATTCGCCGAACAGCCAGGCGATGATGATGACGAAGGACGGCTTGAGGAACTCGGACGGCTGGATGCTGACCCCGAGGATCACCAGCCAGCGCCGCGCGCCCTTGATCTCGGCGGCGAAATGCGGCGTCAGCGCCACCATGATGAGGCTGATGATGAACACCGCCAGCGCCAGCCGCCGAACGTAGCGCGGCGTCAGCAGCGACACGCCGATCATCACGAACGCGGCCGGGATCGTGAAGAAGATCTGCCGGTTGACGAAATGGAACGGGTCGAGGCCGAGCCGCGCCGCCACCGGCGGCGACGCCGCCAGCGACATGACGATGCCGGTCAGCATCAGCGCACCGCAGGCGGCCAGCGACAGCCGGTCGACCGTCCACCACCATTCGCCGAAAGGCGTTCGTTCTGTGCGCGAAACCATACGGAGTACCCTGCACTACTCCTGACTCGGTATGGTTGCTAACTGCTTAACAGCGGCAACAGCCGCCATAAAATGCCGGTTACGGCAGGGCGTGGACCACGTCCTTGAAGCGCTCCCCGCGAACCTCGAAGTTCGGGAACTGATCGAACGAGGCGCAGGCCGGCGACAACAGCACCACCGGGGCCGCAAGGCCGGACGCGGCGGCGTCACCGCCGGCGAGCGTCACCGCGGCGTCGAGGGTGACGGCGATCTCGGTCTCGACCTTGCCGTCCAGCGTGCGGGCGAATTCCTCGGCCGCCTCACCGATCAGATAGGCCTTGCGGATCTTCGGGAAAAATTCGCTCAGACTCTCGATGCCGCCGGTTTTCGGCTTTCCGCCCGCGATCCAGTAGATATCGTCGAAGCTCGCCAGCGCGCGCGCCGCGCTGTCCGCATTGGTCGCTTTCGAATCGTTGACGAACAGGACGTTGCCCTTGCGCGCCACCTCTTCCATGCGATGCGCGAGGCCGGGAAAGCTGCGCAAGCCCTGCTGCAGCGTCTCGACGTCCATGCCGAGGAACAGCGCCGCGGCCGCCGCGCAGGCCGCATTCTGCGCATTGTGGACGCCACGCAGCGAGCCGATGCCGGCGAGTTGCGCCACCGGATAGGCTTTTCCGCCCTGCGCGCGCATGATCCGCGTGCCTTCCGCATAGAAGCCGTCGCGCAGCACGGTCTGCGTGGAAATACGAATCACCGTCTTGCCGAGACGCTCGATGTTGTCGGCGATGGCGCGGCACCATTTGTCGTCGACACCGATGATCGCCGCGCCTTTGTCGGTCACGCCGGCGACCAACCGCTGCTTGACCGCCGCGTAGTGCTCCATGCTGCCGTGCCGGTCGAGATGGTCTTCCGACAGATTGATCAAGAGGCCCACGGTCGGATCGAGCGAGGGCGCGAGGTCGATCTGGTACGACGAGCACTCGATCACATAGGCGCGGTTGTCGGCGAACGGCGACAGCGACAGCGCCGGGATGCCGATATTGCCGCCGAGTTGGCTGTCGACACCGGCCTGGCGCAACAGATGCGCGATCAGCGCGGTCGTGGTTGATTTGCCGTTGGTGCCGGTGATGGCGACGAACGGCAGACCCGGCGCGTGCTGCCGGTGCTCGCGCGCGAACAACTCGATGTCGCCGATCACCGGGACACGCGCCGCGGCGGCCTTCACCGCCGACCAGTGCGGCTCCGGGTGCGTCAGCGGCACGCCGGGCGACAGGATCAGCGCCGCGACCTTGCTCCAGTCGAGGGTGCGCAGATCGTCGGTCGCGAAACCAGCCTCAGCCGCCTGCGCGATCTTGGCCGCGCTGTCGTCGAACGCGATCACGGTGGCGCCGCCCGCTTTCAGCGCATGGCAGGTGGCGAGCCCCGAGCCGCCGAGGCCGAACACCGCGACGGTCTTGCCGGCAAAGGTCGTGACCGGGATCATCCGTTACCGCAGCTTCAGCGAGGCGAGGCCGGCCAGCGCCAGGATCACCGAGATGATCCAGAAGCGGATCACGATCTGCGGTTCGGTCCATCCCAACTGTTCAAAGTGGTGATGGATCGGCGCCATCTTAAATACGCGCTTGCCGGTCAATTTGAACGACAGCACCTGCACGATCACCGACACGGCTTCCAAGACGAACAGGCCGCCGATCACCGCCAGCACGATCTCGTGCTTGGTCGCCACCGCGATGGTGCCGAGCATCCCGCCGAGCGCCAGCGAGCCGGTGTCGCCCATGAAGATCGACGCCGGCGGCGCGTTGAACCAGAGAAAGCCGAGCCCCGCGCCGATCACCGCGCCGCACAGGACGGCAAGCTCGCCGGTGCCGGCGACGTAGTGGATTTGCAGATAATCGGCGAACACCGCGTTGCCGGCGAGATAGGCGACCATGCCGAAGCTGGCCGAGGCGATCATCACCGGCACGATGGCGAGGCCGTCGAGACCGTCGGTGAGGTTCACCGAATTGCCGGCGCCGGCGATCACGAAGGCGCCGAACACGACGAAAACCCAGCCGAGATTGAACACCAGCTCCTTGAAGAACGGGAACACCAGCGAGGTGGCAATCGGCGGCCGGCCGAGATTGGCGAGCGCGATGCAGGCGATCACGGCGATGGCGATCTCGATGGCGAGCCGGGTGCGGCCGGAGAAACCCGCATGGGTCTGCTTCGTCACTTTCAGATAATCGTCGTAGAAGCCAATCATGCCGTAAGACAGCGTGACGCCGAGCACGATCCAGACATAGGGATTGTGCGGGTTGGCCCACAGCAGCGTCGACACGACGAGACCCATCAGGATCATCAGGCCGCCCATGGTGGGCGTACCCTTCTTGGTGACGAGGTGCGATTGCGGCCCGTCCTCACGGATCGGCTGGCCCTTGCCCTGCTTGATGCGCAGGAGCTTGATCATCGGCCCGCCGAACAGGAACACGAACACCATCGCCGTGACGATGGCGCCGCCGGTGCGGAATGTGATGTAGCGAAAAACGTTAAGGAACGAGACTTTGTCCGACAGTTCGGTCAGCCAATAAAACATCGTATCAGCCTTATCGCGCGTTCTTGATCGCGCCAGCCTTCCCGCATGTGATCGGCACGAAGCATCAGCCAATCCTGATCAGCCGATTTCGTCGGCTAATCGTCGTCAACCTTGGCCCGTTCCGTCTTCCGGCTCCGCCGCCGGAAACCGCGCGGCAAGCGCCTTGACGATCGGTCCCATCTTCGAGCCGAGCGATCCCTTGACCATGATCGCGTCGCCGGCCGCCACCGACCCGAGAACGGATGATTCGAGCGCGGCAGCCGTCCCGGCATAGCCGCCCCGGCTTCCCGAGGGAAGGGCATCGAACAGCGAGCGCATCAGCGGACCGGCGCAAAACACAAGATCGATGCCGGCTGCCGCCAGCGGCCCCGCCAGGGCGGCATGGAGCGCAGGCCCCTGCGGCCCCAGTTCCAGCATGTCGCCGAGAACGGCGATCCGCCGTCCACGCGGGCCGACCGGTGCCTGACCGAGCAAGGCAATGGCGGCGCCCATGGAGGCCGGATTGGCATTGTAGCTTTCATCGATGAGCAACGCGGTGCCGCCCGGCACCGTCAGGGTCTGCCGCGCGCCCCGGCCGGTGGGTGGCGCAAGCTGCGCCAGCGCCATGGCGGCGCGAGCCAGATCGGCCTCGAGGAGCGAGACCGCCGTCAGCACCGCCAGCGAATTCATGACCACATGCCGGCCCGGCGCGCCGAGCTTGTAGGTGATCTCCTCGCCGAGAATGGTGGCACGCACCGTGCTGCATTCCGGCCGCAAGCAGATTTTCTGCGCGCGGGCATCGGCCGCTTCATTCTCACCGAAGGTGACGATGCGTGACACCTTCGCTTGCTTCGCCGCGTCGGCGAGACGCGCATATTGCGGATTGTCGCCGTTGAGCACGGCGACGCCGCCCGGCTCCAGACCGAGAAAGATTTCCGCCTTGGCGTCGGCGATGGCCTCGACCGAGCCGAAATATTCGAGATGCACCGGCGCCACGGTGGTGATGATCGCCACATGCGGGCGCACCATCTGCACCAGCGGCGTGATCTCGCCTGCATGGTTCATGCCGATCTCGAATACACCGTAAGCTGCCGTTTCCGGAAACCGCGCCAGCGTCAGCGGCACGCCCCAGTGATTGTTGTAGGACGCGGCCGACGCATGGGTCTCGCCATCTGCGGCCAGCGCGAGCCGCAATGCTTCCTTGGTGCCGGTCTTGCCGACCGAGCCGGTGACGGCAACGATCTTCGCCTTGCTGCGCGCACGTGCGGCGCGGCCGAGCGCGCGCAGCGCGTCCAGCACATCGTCAACGATCAGCAACGGCGCATCAGCCGGGAAACGGTCGCGCTTGTCGCCCGCGATCACCGCAATGGCGCCGGCCTTCAGCGCGGTCGGAACAAAATCGTGGCCGTCGCGGCTGTCGCCGACAATGGCGAAGAAGGCATCGCCCGGCTGCGCGGTGCGTGTATCGATCGAGATGCCGGAAATGCTCGCCGGCAGCGCGCCCTGCCGTGTGGCGTTCATGGCCTTGGCCATCGCCTCGATCGTCCAGAGCGCGCTCATTCTTTATCTTTGCTCCCAAGATCGGCCAGCGCCGCCGCGACCGCTTCATGATCGCTGAAATGGATGGTTCGATCGCCGATGATCTGGCCGGTTTCATGGCCTTTGCCGGCGATCAGCAACACGTCGCCCGCCTGCAGGTCGGCAATGGCCCGATGGATCGCCTCGCCGCGGTCACCGATCTCGCGCGCGCCCGGCGCGGCCGCCATGATCGCGGCGCGGATCGCGGCGGCATTCTCGCTGCGCGGATTGTCGTCGGTGACGATGATGCGGTCCGCTTTCTCCGTGGCGATCGCGCCCATGATCGGCCGCTTGCCGGCATCGCGATCGCCGCCGGCGCCGAACACCACCACGAGCCGTCCACGCGCATAGGGCCGCAGCGCGTCGAGCGCCTTGGCCAGCGCATCGGGCTTGTGGGCATAATCGATGAACACGGGCGCATCGCGGTAGCGGCCGGCAAATTCGAGGCGGCCTTTGGCGCCTTCCAGATGACTGAGCGCGGCAAACACCTGATCGGAATCGCTGCCCGTTACGATGGCGAGCCCCGCCGCCACCAGAGCATTCTCGATCTGGAACGCGCCGACCAGCGGCAGCTTCACCTTGATCGTGCGCCCATCGGCGTCGAGCGACAGACGCTGGGTGAAGCCATCGATCGCCACATCGCGCAGACGGATCGCCTCGCCGGCGCGGCCGACCGTGAACACGCGCAATCCGCGCTGGCGGGCCGCCTGTGCCACCGCCGCCGATTGTTCGTGGTCGGCGGCGATCACCGCAGCGCCATCGGCCGCGACCAGATCGGTGAACAGTCTGAGCTTGGCGGCGAGATAGGCCTCGAGCGTCGCGTGATAATCGAGATGATCGCGCGACAGATTGGTGAAGCCGCCGGCCTTGATGCGCACGCCGTCGAGGCGATGCTGGTCGAGCCCGTGCGAGGACGCTTCCAGCGCGAGATGCGTGACACCCTCGCCCGCGAGTGCGTCGATGGCACGATGCAGATCGACCGGATCGGGCGTGGTCAGCGAACCGTAGACTTCACCCTTGGGCGAGACGACGCCGACCGTGCCGATGCTGGCGGCAGCGTATCCTTGCGCCGCCCAGATCTGCCGCGTGAACGCAGCGACCGACGTCTTGCCGCTGGTGCCAGTGACGGCGGCGATTGTTGCCGGCTGGCGCGCGTTGAGCCGCGCCGCCGCCAAAGCGAGATCGCGCCGCGCATTCGTGCTTGAAACGGCGGCAACGCCCGAGGGAGCCGGGGGCGCCGCGCCTTCGGCGAGCACCGCCACGGCACCAGCCTTAATGGCCTGCTCGATGAAGCGCGCGCCGTCGGTTTTGGTGCCGGGGATCGCGACGAACAGAAAGCCCGGCCTGACCTTGCGGCTGTCGGCGCTGACGCCGGTAATCTCGATGTCGCCGGCGGCGAGATCGGATCGCGCCAGCAGGTCGCGCAGTCTCACTTCTTCGCCGCCTTCACGCTGGAGGTGAGCCCGAGGATCAACTGATCGGCCGGCGGCAGATCGAACCGCGGCTGCAGATCGAGCAA
>JAHBZF010000093.1 GCA_019635575.1 Pseudolabrys sp.
CAGCAGGTCGGTCTGCCGGCAGAGAAAAGCGGGAATCTGCAGCACGTCCACCGCCTCCGCCACGCGCGCGCACTGGTCCGGCTCGTGGACGTCGGTGAGCACCGGCAGCCCCAGCGACGACCGGATCTCGGCGAACACCGGCAGCGCCTTTTCAAGCCCGATGCCGCGCGCGCCGGCGGCGCTGGTGCGGTTGGCCTTGTCGAAGGAGGTCTTGTAGACGAGGCCGATGCCGAGCCGGGTCGCGATCTCCTTCAGCGCGCTCGCGACCTCCAGCGCGTGCGCACGGCTCTCTAACTGGCACGGGCCCGCGATCACCGCCAAAGGCAGCGCGTTCCCGAATTTGACCGGGCCGGCGGTGACCACCGGCGCCGCGGATGTCTGGGCGTTCAAGGACTCACATTCCTTGCTGAAAGCGAAGCGACCATGCCGGGCCGGCCGGGGCGGATCAAGTCCGGCCGGGCGGTTCGAATATCAGGGTTGCGCCGAAAGCCGTGGCCGGCGGCACCACGAGACGGCCGATATGGCGCTCCGGCGCAAGGCCGCCGACGCGCAGCACGCGCGCGGTGGCGTCGATGTCAGGAACGGCGAGCCGCAGCCCCTTCAGCGCGGCGCCCTCGCCCGCGATGGCCGGCGTCACGCCGAACTCGTCGCGGAACGACACCGCCTCCATGATGGCGACTTCGCCGCGCGGCGTCTTCGCGGTGAGGCCGATCGAGCTCGAATGAAGATCGCGCACCCCGGTGAAGGCTTCGAGGAAGATGTGGTGGTCGGTCGGATTGTCCGCGACCAGCACCGCGCCGGCAACGCCTGAGGCGCCATTGGCGTGGCGCTGATAGTCCGGCTTCCAGAACGCCGCCGGATTGTGCTGCTGGCAGGCGGCAAATCCCGTCTGCGGCGACAGGGAATCGCGCGCGAACGCCAGCGAGAAGCCGACCGTCGTCGTCGCGCCGTCCGGCAGCACGGCCTGCCGCGAAAACGGCAGCGCCGACGAGGCGCCGATGCCGGCGCGCGCAAAATCGGCGACGTCGGCCGCGATGTCGCGGCTTTCCAGGATCAGCATGGAGAAGCCGTCGCCGCGTGCGATCGCCTCGCGGTTGGCGGCCCCGAAGATGCGCGGCAGGCCCTCGCCGATCAGCTTTTCCGGCTCGGCGACGGTCAGGACCTCGATGAAGAAGCCGGGAAACTGCACGACGTGATTGTGCGTGCCCCACGGATGCCTGTTGCGCGCGCCGACCGTGAAGCCGGCGCGGCGATAGAATTCCGCCGCCGCGTCGAGGTCGCGCACGGCATGGACGATATGATCGAGACCGCGTGACATGGATCGAACCGCGTCCGCTCACTTCACCGCGGAGAACGCCGTCGGCGCCAGGAACTGGTTGGTGATGTTGGCGACGATCTGGCCGTCCTTCTCGGACTCCACGCGCGCGGCGATCCATTCGGGGTCGGTCGCGAAGGCGGTCCACTTCGCGTCCCGCTCCGCCATCGACTCCCATTCCAGCAGGTAGGTCAGATCCTGGTTCGAGTCCCCGACCAGCGTCGTGAAGAAGCCGGCCTGCCGGATGCCGTGCTTGTCCCACAGCTTCAGCGTGGCGTCGGTGAAGCGCTTCAGCAGATTGGGAAGGCGTCCGGGCAGGCAGCGGTAGACGCGCAGTTCGTAAATACTCATGATATCTCCAGCAAACACGACGGAACCCGGTCCCCAATAACCGCGTTTCGAAACCGGACGCCAGAGCGGATTTGGCCGGGGAGATATCTTCTCGCGCCCGCGCGATGCCGGACCGCGGGGGCATTCACGGCGATGCTGTCATGCCGCTCCGCGAGCGGCGTGCCCCTATCCTCCCGCCGCCGTGGTTACGGATAGGAGGTACAATCGACGCCAGCGATAAAGGAAACGGTGCCGGACGCGGTGCCGTCTCCGCCGCAGCGCGTACCGCCGACCGATCCGCTGACGCTGTTGCCGGCGGAGCCGGACGCGAAGCCGCTGCCGTTCACGGCGTTGATGACGTCGCCGCCGACGGTGCCGAAGACATTGCCGCTGACGATAACGCCCTGGGAGCTGGAGACAGAGACGCCGTGCTTGGCATTTGTCGCCGTCATGATGGCGTTGCCGAAGACGACGGCGCCGTTCGCGTTGACGGCCTGAATCGCGTGGTTGGAATTACCCGTGCCCATATTGCCGATGGTCAACCCGCCGACGACGCTGCCGGCACCGAGCGCCAGTACGGAAACGCCGAACGCCGCGCCGGTCAGGTTGCCGGCCGCGCCGGGGGCAAGGAAGTCAACCACGGTATCCGTCAGTGCGCCGCGCAACTCAAGCGTCGTTCCGCCGCCGATGAGGGTCTGGCCGGGTTTCACCGTCGTCCGTCCGAAAACAAACGGCGCGCCGTTGAGGATGACGATGCTGCCCGCCCCCAACGCATCGAGTTTAAACTGAAGATCGAGAATGCTCGCCGGATCGATGGCCTGCGCCACGCCGGTGACGGTCCGGTTGTTCCAGGTATTGACGGCGGCCTCGCGGATCCCGGCCTTCTGCACGCGCCAGCCGGTGCCGGTGACGATGTCGACGTCGCGCACCACGCGCTCGGTCATGCGCCGCTCCTGCGCCGACAACCGCGGCGCGATCTTCTCCGATTGCAGCGGCACCCTCAGCCGCGCCAGCGCGAAGCCCTGCGCGCCGCGCACCTCGTCGTGCTGCACCTCCGCGCCCAGCGTCAGCCGCGCCCCGGAGAGCCCCGCCACATCGTCGACGGAAAACTCGATGCGCCCGCGCGGCCCGGCGATGTCGCGGGCGATGCCGCCGCCGTCAAAGTAAAAGCCGCCGCCGTAGAGTCGCACCTGCGTCAGCGCCGCGACATCGAACACCGGCGCGCGCCAGCCGATCTCGCCGTCGAAGCCCGTCAACGCCCGCTCCAGCAACTGGCGGCGCTCCGGCGTCACGATCTGGATGGTGCCATTGCTGAAGTCCGCGAACGGGTCGCCGCCGCCGAGCACGCCGATCTGCCTGCTGCGCGTGCCGAACGGCGCGTAGACATTGGCGCGCAGGTCCCAGTCCGCCGACAGCGCCTCGACGCCCACCGTCGCCTGATTGAACGTGTTGCCGTAGCCCGAACGGCGCACATCGTAATAGCCGTAGACGCCGAGATTCCAGCCGTTCGCCAGCATCCGGCGATAGCCGAGGCCGAAATTGCCCTCGCGGCCGTCCTGCGAATCGAACCGGCCCCTGATGTCGGTGAACAGCAGCGCGGTCTGATCCTGCCACAACGGCGCGAACAGCCCGGCGTCGCCGAGGGTGCGGGCATTGCCCCGGCGTCCTTCGAAGTCCAGATGCGCGCCCCACTGCGCCGGATCGGCAGCGGTAGGGTCAACAATCAGCGTTGCCCCCAGCAACGCCAGCGCCGCGCCGTTCGGCACCGCCCGCTTCGTTCGCCCCGTAACGCCGGGCTGCGGGCGCACTTCTACCTTCGAGCCGGTCATCATCTGCTCCGTGGCGGGATCGCACGATTCGGCGATATCACGGTTGCATTATATTATAATTCGACTTTCGGTTGTGTTACTTGCCATGGAACCGCAGGAACCGGTCCGATTCCATCCGGACGGACGTCATGTGGATTGCTGCAATCGGCAGGCCGGACCCGGCCGCGTTTCAGCCTGAAACGCGCGTTGACCGCAAATACCCGGCTTCGGCACCAAGCCGGGGGGCCGTCACACCAGACGGCTCTGCACCACCGCCGCCGCGACGAAGGAGGCGAACAGCGGGTGCGGCTCGAACGGCCGCGATTTCAGCTCGGGGTGATACTGCACCCCGATGAACCACGGATGGTCCTCGTATTCGACGATCTCCGGCAGCACGCCGTCCGGTGACAGGCCGGAGAAGCGCAGGCCGTGCTGTTCGAGACGGTCCTTGTAGGCGGTGTTGACCTCGTAGCGGTGGCGATGGCGCTCGGAAATCTCGCGCGCCGCCGTAGATCGCCGAGACGCGGCTGCCCTTGCGCAGCGCCGCCGGATAGGCGCCGAGCCGCATGGTGCCGCCGAGGTCGCCGGCCTTCGAGCGCTTCTCCAGTTCGTTGCCGCGCAGCCATTCCGTCATCAGACCGACGACCGGCTGGTCGGTCGGGCCGAACTCGGTGGAGTTGGCGTCCTTGATGCCGGCCAGATTGCGCGCCGCCTCGATCACCGCCATCTGCATGCCGAAGCAGATGCCGAAATACGGCACGTTGCGCTCGCGCGCGAACTGCACCGCCTTGATCTTGCCCTCGGCGCCGCGCTGGCCGAAGCCGCCCGGCACCAGAATGCCGTTCACATGATCGAGGAACGGCGTCGGGTCTTCGTTCTCGAACACCTCGGACTCGATCCAGTCGAGCTTGACCTTCACCTTGTTGGCGATGCCGCCGTGCGCCAGCGCCTCGATCAGCGACTTATAGGCGTCCTTCATGCCGGTATATTTGCCGACGATCGCGATCGTCACGTCGCCTTCCGGATTGCGAATGCGATTGTTGATGTATTCCCACGCTGAGAGGTCCGGCGGACCCTCCGGCTCCATGCCGAACGCGGCCAGCACCTCGCGGTCGAGCCCGGCGGCGTGATACGCCTGCGGCACCGCATAGATGTTGTCGACGTCGAGCGCCTCGATCACCGCGCTTTCCCGCACGTTGCAGAACAGCGCGAGCTTGCGCCGTTCGCCCGCCGGGATCGGCCGGTCGGAGCGGCACAGCAGGATGTCGGGCTGGATACCGATCGAGCGCAGTTCCTTGACCGAGTGCTGCGTCGGCTTGGTTTTCAGTTCGCCGGCGCTCGGAATGTAGGGCAGCAGCGTCAGGTGGATATAGACCGCGTGATGCCGCGGCAGATCGTTGCCGAGCTGGCGGATCGCCTCGAAATACGGCAGCGCCTCGATATCGCCGACGGTGCCGCCGATCTCGCACAGCACGAAATCGAAATCGTCATTGCCCTCGCGGACGAAATCCTTGATGGCGTTGGTGACGTGCGGAATGACCTGGATGGTCGCGCCGAGATAGTCGCCGCGCCGCTCGCGCGTCAGGATGTCCTGATAGATCTTGCCGGTGGTGATGTTGTCGCGCTTGTTCGCCGGGCGGCCGGTGAACCGCTCGTAGTGGCCGAGATCGAGATCGGTCTCGGCGCCGTCATCGGTGACGAAGCATTCGCCGTGCTGATACGGCGACATCGTGCCGGGATCGACGTTCAGATAGGGATCGAGCTTGCGCAGCCGCACCTTGTAGCCACGGGCCTGGAGCACCGCGCCGAGAGCGGCGGATGCGAGACCTTTGCCAAGGGAGGACACCACGCCGCCGGTGATGAAAATGTACCGCGCCATGGGATTCAACCTTTATGTCGCAGGGTGCGATTCGACGAGATGAGATTCGGCAAGGCTGCCCCGCATCCCCAGCTCAGGAGCATCGATGCACAGAAAAGTTCGGGCCGTCGCAAGCATTCCCTATCGCAATCCATCGTCGTCAGGCTCACTCCAAAAACTCTCGTGGGCCGCGCCGCGGCGGCTTCTCGCAAACGGGTTGTCCCAGACGTGAGAAGGGCCGGTTTCCCGGCCCTTCCGAAGTCAGTGCTACTGTGAGCGCGGCACTTGCGGTCCGCTCGGGGCCGCCGGTGCATCCGGCGGGTTGGTGCTCTGGCGCAGCGTGTCGAGGATGCCGCCGCTGCCGCTGTTGAGCGGCGGAACGGTGCCCGGCGCGGCGGGCGCGGTCTGGCTGCCGCCGCCGAGGATCGAGGTCGGCTTGCGGTCGACCCCCGCCAGGATCGACAGAACGAGGCTGGTGATGAAGAAGCAGCCGGCGATGATCGCGGTCGCGCGGGTCAGCGCATTGGTGGTGCCGCGGTTGGTCATGAACCCGCCGCCCCCGCCGATGCCCAGGCCGCCGCCTTCCGAGCGCTGCAACAACACGAGGCCGATCAGGCCGAGCACCAGCATCAGATGGATGACGATCACGACGTGCTGCATAAGGCCCTCAAGCGTGCGGAACGGGCCACCCGGCCCGGACAACCTTGCGGTGTCATATAGGAATTCGCCGCGGTCTCTACACCAGCCCCCGGCGAATTTCCACCCCGGCGCGGCTCAGCGGTAGGCGGCCAGAATCCCGAGGAAATCGGCGGCTTTGAGGCTCGCGCCGCCGACCAGCGCTCCGTCGACGTTGGCGACCCCCATCAGTTCCACCGCGTTGGACGGCTTCACCGACCCGCCATAGAGGATGCGCATGCCCCGCCCCTCGGCGCCGAACCGCTTGACCAGATGGTCGCGGATGAAAGCGTGGACCTCGGCCACATCGGCCGCCGTCGGCGTCAGGCCCGTACCGATCGCCCAGACCGGCTCATAGGCCACCACCAGATTGGCGGCGGTCGCGCCGTCCGGCAGCGATCCCGAAAGCTGGCGGCCGACCACGTCGAGGGTCTTGCCGCTCTCGCGCTCGGCGCGCTGCTCGCCGACGCAGACGATGGCGGTGAGCTTGGCCCGCCAGGCGGCTTCCGCCTTCGCCCGAACCTCGGCGTCGGTTTCGTGGTGGTCGGTGCGCCGCTCGGAATGGCCGACGATCACGGCGTCCGCGCCGGCATCCGCCAGCATCTCGGCGGCGATATCGCCGGTATGCGCGCCGGACGCCGCAGCGTGGCAATCCTGCCCGCCGATCCGCACCTTGCTTCCCTTGGTCGCGGCCGCGAACGACGCCACCAGGGTCGCCGGCGGACAGACCATGGTTTCAGCCCCGGCGATGGCGGCCGCACCCTCGACGATCTTGCGAAGTTCCGCGACCGAAGCCGAGAGCCCGTTCATCTTCCAGTTGCCCGCGACCAGCGGACGTGGCGTCGCATCCGTCATTGTTGCCCCTCAATTTGCGTGCCGGTTACCAGAGCCGCGGACGATGTGCCAGACGGCATCGGTTTCTTGTGCTGTGACCATCCCCCGCATGGCCCTTCGTTCGCGATCCCTGTTTGGTTGCAAGGCCTTGGACCCCTCACTATAGTGCGCCGCAACACCGCCGCTGCGCCCGCGCAGCGGCTTTCCCTTATCCCTCACATCAGGCGTAACGATGCTTCGCGGTATTCAGGAAGCCTCCAGAAATTGGCTCGGCAAGATTGTCATGGCCGTGGTCATGGGGCTTTTGGTGGTCAGCTTTGCCATCTGGGGCATCGGCGACATCTTCCGGGGATTCGGCCTCTCGACGGTCGCCAAGATCGGCAAGACCGAAATCGGCGTCGAGCAATTCCGTACCTACTACAACGACCGCCTGCAGGCCCTGAGCCGCCGCATGGGCCGCCCGATCTCGCCGGATCAGGCGCGGGCGCTGGGTCTCGACCGCCAGTTGATCGGCCAGCTCGTGGCCGAAACCGCTCTCGACGAACGCGCGCGCGACCTGCGGCTGACGCTGTCCGACGCCGAGATCGCCCAGCAGATCGTCAACGACAAGAATTTCGCCGGCCCGTCCGGCCAGTTCGACCGCAACCGCTTCGAGGCGCTGATCCGCAACGCCGGCTTTACCGAAGCGCGCTTCGTCGCCGAGCAGCGCCGCACGCTGGTCCGTCGCGAACTCACCGACACGATTGCCGGCAACATCGCGCCGCCGAACACGCTGGTCGCAGCGATCCAGCAGTTCCAGAACGAGACGCGGACCATCCGCTATCTGTCGCTCGGTCCGGCACAGGCGGGCGATATCGCGACGCCGAGCGCCGACGAACTCGCCAAATATTTCGAGGAGCGCAAGGTTCTGTTCCGCGCGCCGGAATACCGCAGCATCGTCCTTGTCGAGCTGACGCCGGAGAGCCTCGCCCAGTGGCAGACAATCTCGGACGCCGACGCGCGCAAGGTCTATGACGACAACCCGGACAAGTTCGGCACGCCGGAACGCCGCCAGTTGCGGCAGATCCTGTTCCCGAATGCCGATGAAGCCAAAGCGGCGTCCGAGAAGATCGCCGGCGGCGCGAGCTTTGAATCGATCGCCGAACAGCGCGGCCTCAAGGATACCGACACCGATCTCGGCACATTGACGAAGGCAGGCATCGTCGATCCGGCCATCGCCAATGCCGCTTTCGCGCTCAAGGAAGGCGATGTCAGCGCGCCGGTTCAGGGCCGTTTCGGCACGGTGCTGATCAAGGCCGTAAAGGTCGAGCCGGGCCAGATGAAGACCTTCGAGCAGGTCGCCCCCGAGATCAAGAAGGAGCTGGCGCTCAACAAGTCGCGCGGTGACGTGATCGACACCCAGAACAAGATGGAGGACGCCCGCGCCGGCGGCGCGACGCTCGCGGAGGCCGCGCAGAAAGTCGGGCTGACGCCGCGCACCATCGAGGCAATCGATCGCTCCGGCCGCGGCACCGATGGCGCGCCGGTTCCGAACCTGCCGAAGACTGTCGACGTGCTGTCGCAGGCTTTTGCCACTCAGGTCGGTATCGAAACCGACCCGGTGCAAATCCCCGGCGGCGGCTATCTCTGGTACGAGGTTACGAAGGTCACGCCGTCGCGCGAGCGCAATCTCGACGAGGTGAAGCCGCAGGTGGAGACGCGCTGGAAGGACGACCAGATCGCCCGCAAGCTGAAGGAAAAAGCCGACGAGATCGTCAGCAAGCTCAAGGCCGGCGGCAAGCTGGACGAGCTTGCCACAGCGAACGGCGTCAAGGCCGAAACCGCCGCCGATCTCAAGCGCAATGCGACCGGCGGCGCGGTGCCGGCAAGCGTGATCGACCTCGCCTTCCGCACGCCGAAGGACACGCCGGTCACGACCGAAGGCGCGCGCGCGACCGAGATGATGGTGTTCACCGTGACCGCGGTGAGCGATCCGAAGTTCGATCCCGCGGCAACCGAAACCAAGCAGATGGCGGATGGCCTCAAGCCGGCGATCACCGAGAGCATCCTCGCCGAATACGTCGCGCAGTTGCAGACGGACTACGGCGTGAGCATCAACCCGACGGTGTTCAACCAGATCGTCGGCGGCGGCACCGCCGCGAATTGATGCGATGCAGATCGAGCCGGCCGAAGCTGATTTCGCGGAGCGCTATCAGCGCGGCGATGCGCAGGTCGTCTGGACCACGCTGGTCGCGGACCTCGAAACGGCGGTCTCCGCTTATCTGAAGATCGGCGGCGGGCAGCCGATGAGCTTCCTCCTCGAGTCGGTGGAAGGCGGCGCCGTGCGCGGCCGCTATTCGGTGATCGGCCTCGAGCCCGACCTGATCTGGCGCATGCAGGACCGCCACGCCGAGATCAATCGCGCGGCGCAAAGCAATCCCGAGCAATTCACGCCTTGCCCGGATGCGCCGTTCGCGGCGCTGCGCGGACTTCTTGCCGAGAGCCGGATCGATCTGCCGGACACGTTGCCGCCCATGGCGGCCGGCGTGTTCGGCTATCTCGGCTACGACACCGTGCGGCTGATCGAGGACGTTCCCGCCACCAATCCGGACCGCACCGGCATTCCCGACGGCATTCTGATCCGTCCGACGCTGGTGGTCGTGTTCGACGCGGTGGCGGACACCATCACCATCGTCACGCCGGTTCGTCCGGCCGAAGGCGTCAGCGCGGCGACGGCCTACGCGCGCGCCATCGACCGGCTCACCCGCGTCATCGACAGCCTCGACCGGCCGCTCGACAAGAGCGCCGAGGCCGAGACCGGACCCATCGTCGCGACGCCGGTCTCCAACACCAGCGCCGACGACTATCGGGCGATGACACTACGGGCGAAAGAGTACATCGCCGCCGGCGACATCTTTCAGGTGGTGCTGTCGCAACGCTTCGAGGCGCCGTTCACGCTGCCGCCGTTCGCGCTCTATCGCGCGTTGCGGCGGGTCAATCCGGCGCCGTTCCTCTACTTCCTCGACTTCGGGCCGTTTGCGATCGCGGGATCGAGCCCGGAAATCCTGGTGCGCGCGCGTCACGGCCGCGTCACCATCCGGCCGATCGCCGGCACGCGGCCGCGCGGCGCGACGCTGGCCCAGGACAAGGCGCTGGAGGAAGAACTGCTCGCCGATCCGAAGGAGCGCGCCGAGCATCTGATGCTGCTCGATCTCGGCCGCAACGATGTGGGCCGCGTGGCAAAGCTCGGCAGCGTCACCGTGACCGATCAATATTTCGTCGAGCGCTACAGCCAGGTGATGCACATCGTCTCCAATGTCGAAGGCGACATTGCCGAAGGCCGCGACGCGCTCGATGCCCTTGCCGCCGGTTTTCCGGCCGGCACCGTTTCCGGCGCGCCGAAGGTGCGCGCCATGCAGATCATCGACGAACTGGAGAAGGACAAGCGCGGGCTTTATGCCGGCTGCATCGGCTATTTCTCCGCCGCCGGCGACATGGACACCTGCATCGCGCTGCGCACGGCACTGATCAAGGACGGCAAGATGTATGTCCAGGCTGGCGCCGGCATCGTCGCCGACAGCGACCCGGCCGCCGAACAGCAGGAATGCGTCAACAAGGCCAAGGCGCTGTTTCGTGCCGCCGAGGAAGCGCGCCGGTTCGCCAGCGCCGCGCTCCGCGGCCAATAACCGCGTTCTGGCCGGTTCCCAACCGATCCTTGACCCTCCCCCGACCGCGCCTTAAGACCTTGAGAACACGCGAGTTCCGCGAGCAGCGACCCAACAAGCACCGGCTGACATGATTGTCCTGGTCGACAACTACGACAGCTTCACCTTCAATCTCGTCCACTATTTCGGCGAGTTGGGGGCGGATGTCGTCGTGCATCGCAACGATGCGCTGTCGGCCGACGACGTGATCGCACTGAAGCCGGAGGCGATCGTGCTCTCGCCCGGCCCCTGCACGCCGAACGAAGCGGGCATCTGCCTCGATCTGATCGAAAAAGCCTCCGCGACCATTCCAATGCTCGGCGTCTGCCTCGGCCATCAGGCCATCGGCCAGGCGTTCGGCGGGCGCGTCGTGCGCGCGCCGCAACCGGTGCACGGCAAGGTCTGCGAGATCGCCCACGAAGGCGCGGGCGTGTTCCACGGCATCAACGGCCCGTTCAAGGCGACCCGCTATCACTCGCTGGTGGTCGATCACACCGCCATGCCGGCTAGTCTGGCGGTAACCGCGCGCACCGACGGCGATCTGGTCATGGGCCTCGCCCATGTGGAGCGCCCGGTGCATGGTGTGCAATTCCATCCGGAAAGCATCGCCTCCGAGCACGGCCACCGCCTGCTTCGCAATTTCCTCGATCTCGCGGCCCGCTGGAACGCGACGCGCAAGGGCGCGTCGTCCCGCGCGCTGCATTGACCAAGAACACGGTGAGTACACTTCATGGCCGATGAATTCCGCGCACTGATTGCCAAGGTCGCCACGGGCGCCGCCTTGACCCGCGACGAAGCGGCGATGGCATTCGACCGGATGATGTCCGGCGAAGCGACACCCTCGCAGATGGGCGGCCTGCTGATGGCGCTGCGCGTGCGTGGCGAAACCGTCGACGAGATCACCGGCGCGGTGACGACCATGCGGGCGAAGATGCTCAAGGTCACCGCTCCGGCCGACGCCGTCGACGTCGTCGGCACCGGCGGCGACGCGTCCGGCTCCTACAACATCTCAACCTGCGCGGCGTTTCTCGTTGCCGGCGCCGGCGTTCCGGTCGCCAAGCATGGCAACCGCGCGCTGTCGTCGAAATCCGGCTCCGCCGACGTGCTGGCCGCGCTCGGCGTCACCATCGATCTCAATCCGGCGCAGGTCGGCCGCTGCATCCGCGAGGCGGGGCTCGGCTTCATGTTCGCGCCGGCACATCATCCGGCCATGAAAAACGTCGGCCCGACCCGCGTCGAACTCGGCACCCGCACGATCTTCAACCTGCTCGGCCCGCTGTCGAACCCGGCCGGCGTCAAGCGGCAGATGATCGGCGTATTCTCGCGCCAGTGGATCGAGCCGATGGCGCAGGTGTTGAAAAACCTCGGCGCGGAATCGATCTGGGTCGTGCACGGCTCCGACGGACTCGACGAGATCACCACCACCGGTCCAACCGCGGTCGCCGCGCTGGAGAACGGCGCGATCCGCACCTTCGAGATTTCACCGAAGGATGTCGGCCTGCCTCTGGCGAAGCCGGAAGACCTGCGCGGCGGCGACGCCGCGCAGAACGCCGAAGCGCTCCTCGCGGTGCTCAAGGGCGAGAAGACCGCGTTCCGCGACGTCGCCGTGCTCAATGCCGGCGCGGCGCTGGTCGTCGCCGGCAAGGCCAAGACGCTCGCCGATGGCGTCGCGCTGGCGCAGCAGGCGATCGACAGCGGCGCCGCCAAGGCGCGGCTCGACAAGCTGATCGCCGTGTCCGGAGCCTGAGGACGATGTCCGACATCCTCACCCGGATCGAGACCTACAAGCGCGAGGAGATCGCCGCGGCGAAGCGCCGGTATTCGCTCGCCGACCTTGAGGCACAGGCCAAGGCGCTGCCGCCGCCGCGCGGCTTCCGTCAGGCGATCGAGCGCCGCATCGCCGCCGGCGATTACGCGCTGATCGCCGAGATCAAGAAGGCGTCGCCGTCCAAGGGATTGATCCGTCCCGATTTCGATCCGCCGGCGCTGGCCAAGGCTTACGAAGCCGGTGGCGCAACCTGCCTCTCTGTGCTCACCGATGCGCCCTCGTTCCAGGGCGCTCCGGAGTTCCTGACCGCGGCGCGTGACGCCGTGCGGCTGCCGGCGCTGCGCAAGGATTTCATGTTCGAGCCCTATCAGGTGGCGCAGGCGCGCGCCTGGGGGGCCGACTGCATCCTGATCATCCTCGCCTCGGTCAGCGATGCGCAGGCCCAGGAATTAGAGGATGCGGCCATTTCCTATGGGATGGATGCGCTTCTTGAAGTTCATGATGAAGATGAGCTTGAGCGTGCCAGCCAATTGAAATCAAAGCTCTTTGGTGTCAACAACCGCAATCTGCGGACGTTCGAGACCTCGCTCGCCACCAGCGAGCGCCTTGCCCCGAAAATTCCGACGGATCGGATTGCCGTCGGCGAAAGCGGGATCCATACGCCGGCCGATCTTGCGCGGCTGGCGGCCGTCGGGGTCCGGGCGTTCCTGATCGGCGAAAGCCTGATGCGGCAGGCCGATGTCGCTGCTGCCACCCGGACGCTCCTCGCGAAACCTCAGGCGAAAGCAAGCTGACCGTGGCCCGACGCGCCTCCAAAGCCTCCACCCGGAAAACCCTCACCCATCTCGATGCCCGGGGTGCGGCGCATATGGTCGATGTCTCCGCCAAGGCCGCGACCGAGCGCGTCGCCATCGCCGAAGGTTATGTGCGGATGAGCCCGGCGACCCTCGCCCTGGTGCTCAAGGGCAACGCCAAAAAAGGTGACGTGCTCGGCGCCGCTCGCCTCGCCGGCATCATGGCGGCGAAGCGTACCCACGAATTGATCCCGCTCTGCCATCCGCTCGCGCTCACGAAAGTCACCGTCGATCTCGCCAAGGACGGCGCGCGGGGCCTGCGAATTGAAGCCATGGCCAAGGTCACCGGCCAGACCGGCGTCGAGATGGAGGCGCTCACCGCCGTGTCGGTGGCATGCCTTACCGTCTACGACATGGTGAAGGCGGTTGAGCGCACGATGCGGATCGAAGGCATTCGCCTGATCGAAAAGAGCGGCGGCCGGTCCGGCCATTACCGCGCCCGGAGGTAGCCGTGGCGCTGATGCCGATCGCGGACGCGCTCGCCCTTGTCCTCAAGGACGCGCATCCGCTCGGCACCGAGGACGTGGCGCTCGCCGACGCGTTCGAACGCGTGCTCGCCGCCGACCTTCCCGCTTTGCGCACCCAGCCGCCCGCCAACGTCTCGGCGATGGACGGCTATGCGGTGCGGGCGGCGGACGCGGCCGCCGTACCCGCGACATTGACGGTCATCGGCGAAGTCGCCGCCGGCCATCCCTATGCCGGCGCGGTCGGCCCTGGCGAGACCGTGCGCATCTTCACCGGCGGCGTGATCCCGGACGACTGCGACGCCGTCATCATCCAGGAAGACACGCAGCGCGACGGCGACCGGGTGACGATCCACGAAGCCGCGCGTCCCGGCCGCCACATTCGCCGCGCCGGCATCGACTTCAAGGAAGGCGAGGTGCTGCTCGCGCGCGGCAAAAGGCTCGGCGATCGCGATCTGATGGTCGCGGCGTCGATGAACTATCCGCGCGTGCCGGTGCAGCGGCGTCCGTCGCTTGTGCTGTTCGGTACCGGCGACGAGCTGGTGCCGCCCGGAACGCCGGCCCGCCCTGGCGAGATCGTCTATTCCAACGGCTACGGTATCGCGGCGCTCGCCTCCCGCGCCGGCGCCAGCGTGACGCACGCCGGCATCGTCGCCGACCGGATGGACGACCTCATCGCGGCGATCCGTAACGTCCGCGATGGCGGCTCCAGCATTCTCGTCACCACCGGCGGCGCGTCGGTCGGCGACTACGATCTCGTCCACAAGGCGCTTGCCGCCGAGGGCATGAGCCTGTCGTTCTGGAAGCTGGCGCTGCGACCCGGCAAGCCGATGCTGCACGGCCGGCTGGGTGAGATGCATGTGCTCGGCCTGCCCGGCAATCCGGTCTCGGCCTATGTCTGCTCGTATCTGTTCCTGGTGCCACTGATCCGGAAGCTTTCCGGCGTCTCCCCGGTCGAGCACAGCACCGACCCCGCGATCCTCGGCCGCGACCTGCCGGAGAACGACATGCGCGCCGAATATATGCGCGCGACGCTCTCGCGAAATTCCGATGGCGCGACCGTCGCGACTCCCTTACCGGTGCAGGACAGCTCGCTGATGGCGACGTTGTCGCGGGCCGACTGCCTGGTGATTCGGCCGCCGCACGCGCCTGCGGCCAAGGCCGGGTCCCCGTGTGCGATCGTCAAGCTCGGTCTGTAGCGGCTTTATCGGCCTCCTGACGTTCTTCATTCCAAATTAAAGGTTGCGGAACACATATCGAACAGATAGTGTCCGTTCATGATTTGTTTCGGGGCTGGATAACCCACGATGTGGGGACATTCCGTCGGAGGAATCCGGGGAATGGACAAGTTCCGTGGGAACCAGGTTCCGAGGGGAGATGTGCGATGCTGACCCGCAAGCAGTTCGAATTGCTGCGTTTCATCCATGAGCGGCTCACGGAAGCCGGCGTTCCGCCCTCCTTCGACGAGATGAAGGACGCGCTCGACCTGCGCTCCAAGTCCGGCATCCACCGGCTGATCACCGCGCTCGAGGAGCGCGGCTTCATCCGCCGCCTTCCCAACCGCGCCCGTGCGATCGAAGTCATCCGCCTTCCCGAAACGGTCGCGCCCGCCATGGGCAGCGCGCGTGGG
>JAHBZF010000094.1 GCA_019635575.1 Pseudolabrys sp.
GCGCTGGCGCTGGTCGTCCGCGACCTCGAGCGGGCCAAGCGCGAAGCGCCGTAGGCGCGGTGGAAGCCGCGAACGGCGGCGGTCGGCGCGGCGTGTGCGGGAACATGGTGTGCGCGCCTTCCGGTGCGCCTACGGGAGGGTGTTGCGTGGGCTGAAATGTCTGGCCGCCATGGACGGGCGTTTAGCGACTCGTCAGCTTGAGCTCGATGCGGCGGTTGCGCGCGTAGGCTTCCTCGGTGTTGCGCGCGTCCAGCGGGTGGAACTCGCCGTAGCCGGTGGCGGCCAGGCGCTCGGGGGGGATGCCCTGGCTGCGCAGGAACTTGACGATGGCGAGTGCGCGCGCGGTCGCTAGCTCCCAGTTGGAGGGGAAGCGGGCGGTGGCGATGGGGCGGCGGTCGGTGTGGCCGTCCACCTGCAGGACCCAGGGCAGATCCTTGGGCATCTCGCCCGCGAGCGTCTTGAGCGTTTCGGCCAGACGGGCGAGCTGGATCATGCCGTCGGCGCTGACCTCGTCCGAGGCGGAGGCGAACAGCACCTCGCTGGAGAAGACGAAGCGGTCGCCGACGATCTGCACGTCGTTGCGGTCGCCCAGCACCTGGCGCAGCCGGCCGAAGAACTCGGAGCGATAGCGCGACAGTTCCTGTACGCGCTGCGCCAGCGCCACATTGAGCCGCTGGCCGAGATCGGCGATGCGGTTCTGTGATTCCTTGTCCTTCTTCTCGCTGGCGTCGAGGGCTTCCTCCAGCGCGGCGAGCTGGCGGCGCAGCGCGGCGATTTGCAGGTTCAGCGCCTCGACTTGCGCCAGCGCGCGCTGCGACAGGTTCTTTTCCTTGTCGAGATCGGCGGTGAGCGAGCCGATCCGGCTTTGCGCGGCGTCGGCGCCTGCGCCAGCGCCCTGCAACTGGCCTGCGAGCTTGTCGCGTTCGCCTTGCGAGGCGGCGAGGCTCGCGCGCAACTGCGCGATCTGATCCTCCAGCGACATCTTGCCGGACTTTTCCATCGCCAGCAGGTCGGTGAGCTGCGCGATCTGCGCGTTGAGCCGCTGCAGTGCCGTATCCTTGCCGGCCACTTCCTGCTGCAGATAGAACTGCACGACCACGAACACTGTAAGCAGGAAGATGATGCCGAGGATCAGCGTCGACAGCGCGTCGACGAAGCCCGGCCAGTAGTTCATGCTTTCAGCGCGGCGGCCGCGGGCAAGAGCCATGATGTTCTCCCGACGCTAAAGCGACAACTCTAGCGTTGCTTGGTCGACTCGCGTGCGACGATTTCCAGCAGCCGGCGGATTTCGCGGTTCTGATCGCCCTGCGATTCCACCCAGTCGCGGATGATCTGCTGTTCCGAGCGCATGTGGTTGACGAGGCCCTGGATCGCTTCGGCCAGATTGGCCATGGCGTTGGTCGCGACCTTGCCGGAGCCGGTCTCGTGGATCGATTCCCGTAGTCGCTCGATGGCGGTGCGCATGTCGGCCGGCGCGGCGACGCCTTCGACGCCATGGTCGTAGACGGTGGTCGACAGCCAGTCTTCCAGTTCGGTGTAGAAGCGGTTCTGCGCCTGGCTCGATTGCAGATCGAGGAAGCCGAGCACCAGCGAGCCGGCGAGGCCGAACAGCGAGGACGAGAACGAAATACCCATGCCCGACAACGGCGCGGCAAGACCATCGCGCAGGCTGTCGAACAGCGACGCGCCGTCGCCGCCGGGCTTGAGCGTCTGGATCACATTGCCGACCGAGCTGACGGTCTCGATCAGGCCCCAGAAGGTGCCGAGCAGGCCGAGGAACACGAGCAAGCCGGTCATGTAGCGCGAAATGTCGCGCGCCTCGTCGAGGCGAGTGGCGATCGAATCGAGGATGCCGCGCATCAGTTGCGCCGACAGCGCCATGCGGCCCATGCGGCCGCCGAGGATCGCCGCCATCGGCGCGAGCAGCACCGGCGGCCGTTCAACCGCGATGCCGGGATCGGCGAGGCGGAAATTGTTGACCCAGGAGATTTCCGGATAGAGCCGCAACACCTGCCGGAACGACAGGATGATGCCGATCGCGAGCACGCCGAGGATCAGGCCGTTGAGGCCGGGGTTCGACATGAAGGCAGCGGCGACCTGTTTGTACAGGACGAAGCCGATCAGGCCGCAGAGGATGACGAACACCAGCATCCGGAACAGATAGATGCGGGGCGAGGAGAGCTTGAGCGGATCGTAATCTTTCGCCATCGGTGCGGAGGATCGCTCTGTGAGGGGGCCGACTCACAATATGGCACAGCTATGACATTTGGAAAAATGCCATGCCTCGGGGCAGTTCCAGCCTTCAAGGCCCGCCATCAAGCCTTGGAATGCGTTGAAATTGCGGAAGCGGATCGCCCGATCAGCGTGCGCGATGAACGCGCACCCGGCTAGCGCGCGCCCTTGAGCACCTTCACCATTTGCCGCAGCACGGTGTCGTTGCCGGCGACGATATCGCCGTTGAGATAGGCCGCGTCCTTGCCAACCATGTCGGTGACGAAGCCGCCGGCCTCACGCACCAGGACGAGCCCGGCGGCAATGTCCCACGGTTGCAGATTCCGCTCCCAATAGCCGTCGAACCGGCCGGCCGCGACCCAGGCGAGATCGAGTGCGGCCGCGCCGAACCGGCGCAGGCCGGCAACTTCCGCCTGCATGGCGGACGTTTCCTGAGTGCCGAGCGCGAGATCGCCACGGCCGTAGTGGGGCAGGCCGCAGGTGATGACGCAGTCATGCAGGCGCTTGCGCGCGGCGACGCGGATACGCTGCTCGTTGAGGAAGGCACCCTTGCCGCGTTCGGCGACGAACAGGTCGTCGGTCGCCGGGTTGTAGACGACGCCGGCCACCGCGACGCCGTCGCGCGCCAGCGCGATCGAGATGGCGAAATGCGGGATGCCGTGCAGGAAATTGGTGGTGCCGTCGAGCGGATCGACCACCCAGACATGGCTCTTGTCGGGACCGGGGCGCTCGCCGCCTTCCTCGCCGAGAAAGCCGTAGCCCGGCCGTGCCTTGTTCAATTCGGCATAGATCGTCTCTTCCGCCTTGCGGTCGGCGGCGCTGACGAAATTGGCCGGCCCCTTGAGCGAGACCTGCAGCTTTTCGACTTCGCCGAAATCGCGTTTCAGCGCGCGGCCGGCTTTGCGCGCGGCCTGGATCATCACATTGAGCAGTGCGGAATGGAGCATGACGGCGTCGGTCTGCCCGCAGCCCGGCGCGGCGTCAAGTGCGGGGGCTGTTCTTGTAGTATTCGATCCAGACGGCGGCAGCCTTTTCGGCCTCGCCGCGCATCTGCGGGGTCTGTTTGGCGGCGTATTCGTCGAGGGCCGGGTCGCTGACCCCGCCGGCGCGTGCGGCAAGATGCCATTTCACCGCCTGCACCGGGTCGACCTTGATGCTGCGCCCCATGACATAGATATGGGCGAGGCGGTTCTGGGCCACCGGATTGCCCATTCGGGCGGCGCGCGTCAGCAGCGCGATGGCGTTGGCCTCGTTCTTGGCCGTGCCGGTGCCGTTGAACTGGGCGATGGCGAATTCCACCATCGCGTCGGGATAGTCGGCGATTGCAGCCTGCTGCATCAGCCGCATCGCCTCGTTCAGATCCTTTTTGACGCCGTGACCTTCGCGGTACATCAGCGCCAGCGCGTATTGCGCATCGGAAAGTCCGGCCTGCGCCGCCAGGGTCAGGTTGTCGATGGCGATCTTGAGGTTGCCCTGAGGCTCGAGATTGGCGAGGGCGAGATTGTAGGCGGCGCTCGGCTGGCCGAGCTTGGCGGCCTGTGTGAATAACCGCATCGCCTCGGCGCGGTCGCGCGGTCCGGCGCGTCCGTCGAGGCGGAAGGTGCCGAGCGCATACAACGCCTCGCGGTCGCCGCGGTCGGCGGCGAGCTTGTACCACTCGGCAGCCTTCGCATCGTCGCGCGAGACGCCCTGGCCGCGAGCATACATTTCACCGATCAGCGCCATCGCCTTGGCGTCGCCGGTCTCGGCGCGCTTCGTCGCGTCGTTGAAGGCGGTCAGGAAGAAGCCGCGCTGATAGGCGGAATAGGTCGTTTCCGGCGACGGCGCTGCGGCCGGACTCGGAGCCGGGTCCTTTGCGGCCGGCGCGGGCTTTGCCGGTGCCTGCGCCAGCGCGGTCGCCGGCGCGAAGGTGAGCAGGGCGAGCGCGAGCACGCCCGCATGTTTGGAGAGTGGCGTCATGAGGCCGGCTCCGCGATCACAAGTCCGGCGGTCGCGGCCTGGAGCGCCGGCCCCGGCGCGGCGACCCAGATCGCCGGATCGAGCGCGATGAAATCGGCGCCCGCCGCCACCAGCGGCGCGATGTCGTCCGCCGATCCCGCATAGCCGACGCAAGGGGCCTCGAACACGTCCGCCCACCAGGCGACCCGTTCCAGCATCGCCTCGCGCGCGGGGCGGCGCCCGTCCGTGTCCGGTTCGCCGAACATCACATAGTCGGCTCCGGCCTCGGCCACCGACATGGCATCGTGACGGGTGGAGAGGCCGCCAGCGCCGACGATCCGATCCGGCTTGAGCAGGCCAAGCGCATCGGCGAGCTGGTCCGCCTCGGTGATATGCGCGCCATCGGCGCCCGCGTGCGGCACCAGCGCCGGGTGACCGGTGATCAGCAGCGCCGCGCCGCCGGCCTGCACCGGCTTCGCCACCATTTTTACCCGGTTGATCTGGTCGCGCTCGCTACCGTCGCCGAGCGACAGGATAACGGCAGCGATGTCGGCGGCCGCCATCGCCTCGGCGAGCGAGCGTGCCAAGGCATCCGCCGCGCCATCGAGGGGCGGCGTCACCAGCATCAGCCGGGGTTGCGGACGGGGCGGAACGGATTTCGAAGCACTGGCCATGATGTTCGCATGGTAGCGCATTCGGACGGAATGAGGGCAGTCACCCTGTGGGTGAGTGAGCGCTCACGATCAATCTGATCCAACTGCGTTGAATCAGGTTAGTCGCTCATCCTTTTGTTTGAGCATGATCTTTTCCGAAAACCGGCTCCCACTTTTCGGAATCATGCTCTAACGCCCCGCATTGGCGATGCGGAGCGGCTGATTGGATTTGCCCGCCGCCGCGGTGCGCTTGCGTGTCGCGGTGCCCGGCGTGGCCTTCGGCGCCTTGGTCTTCTGCGCCGCGAGCTGCAGCGTGGTCCGCTCCGGCCGCATGATCTTGAGCTTGCCGGTACTGGCGGTCTGGGTCTGCTTGCCGTGTTTGGACGCATGCGCCGCAGGCTTGACATCGATCACGGCAGTCATCCGCTTGCCGTCGCGGCCTTCCTTCACCGCGACGCGGTTCGTTGCGTCGGCGGCATGGGCGACGATCTCAGGTTTCGACTCGTGCGTCACGTCATGCTTGCGATGGCGTGCCGGCGTGGCGTCGGCGACCACCGGCTCGTCGCCGCGCGTCGCCGGATTGGGCGGCGGCATCGGGATTTCCGACGGACCGTTCCAGGCATGCAGACCGGCTTCTTCCTGGCAGGGCGCGATGCGCGGCAGCTTGATCCCGGCGATGCCTGCGGCCGCCGTGACGCGCCAGTTCTCGGCTTCCTTGCCGGTGATGATCCGCACATAGCCACGTGTTTCGTCGGGCAGTTTGCCCTTCTTGGCGAGCCAGTCGTGGATGCGCTTCGGTCCGGCGTTGTAGGCCGCGGCGGCGAGGCCGAGATTGCCGAATTTCTCGAACAGATTGCGCAACAGCCGCGCCGAGGCGGGAATCGCCTGCAGCGGGTCGAACGGATTGTCGAGACCCATGCGCGCGGCGGTCTCCGGCATGAACTGGGCGACGCCTTGCGCGCCGACCGGCGACACGACGCCGGGGCGGAAGCCGCTTTCCTGCAACAGCAGGCGGATGAAGAACGGCGCCGGCAGGTTGTTCGCCTCGGCGGCGGTGGCGAGCGCGTCGCACACCTCGCGGCGCGAGCGATGCACGACCGGCTTCGGCGGCGGCGCGGGCGGCCCCTCGACCTCGCGCAATTCGGCATCCTCGTTTTCATGCGAGCCGACGATGGCATCGTCCGGCGTGAGCGGCGGGATTTTGATCTCGGCCGACGGCGTGCGGTTCAGTTCGAAGGCGTGGCGGCGTGCGGCGTCGAACAGGGTCCAGGCTTCGACCGTGGTGTCGGCGCTGGCGATCTGCACGCGTGGCGTGTCGGCGGCTTGCTTGGTGTCGGCGGCGTCTGCCGTCAAACGTAATTCGGATTTTTCCGGCGTGCCGGCAAAGCTGTCGAGGGTGGCGATCGGAGCCGTCGCGGTCGACCCGCTCAAGGTCATGACGCAGACGCAGGCGGGAACGAACAGGTGCCGCATGTCGTTGATTGATCCTGAAGCCGGGCGTCATGCGCCCGGCGCTGATGTCATTCGGACTGGTGAATCCCCTCGTTGCGCGCGCTTGTGGCGCGCGATCATGCAGGTTGTGGGGAAATGTTGCGGCGACAGCGCGACATTTATCGGTTCCATTGCCGCATCGCCGCCGCAGTTCCTTCCGGTTCCCGACGAAATGCTGAATGCCAGAGCGGCCACCGACACCAAACGGAAACCCTGAAATGAAAAAGCCGACGCAAGAAGCGCCGGCTTTTGTCGCGGTTCGGACTGCGCCGATCACGGCATCGGGATTTCACCCACATCCTTCGGCACCTTGTAGCCGCGCTGCACGGCCGGGCGCTTGGCAATGGTTTCGTACCAGCGTTTCACGTTCGGATATTTCGTCATGTCGATCTGCTGCCACTCGTAGCGCGAGATCCACGGCCAGATCGAGATGTCGGCAATGGAGTAATCGTCGGCGACGAATTCGCGGTTCGCCAGACGGCGGTCGAGCACGCCGTAGAGCCGCGCTGCTTCCTTGCTGTAGCGTTCCTCGGCATAGGGTGCCTTGCCGGGATTGTACTTCACGAAGTGATGCACCTGGCCGAGCATCGGGCCGATACCGCCCATCTGCCACATCAGCCATTCGATCACGCGGTAGCGCGCCTCGCCGGATTTCGGCAGCAACTTGCCGGTCTTGTCCGCGAGATAGATCATGATCGCGCCGGACTCCATCAGCGAGATTCCGGTGTCGCGATCGACGATCGCCGGGATGCGGTTGTTCGGCGAGATTTTCAGGAAGTCCGGCTTGAACTGCTCATCCTTGCCGATATCGACGGCATGGGCCGTGTAAGGAATGCCGATCTCTTCCAGCATGATGGAAGCCTTGCGGCCGTTCGGCGTGGTCCAGGTATAAAGGTCGATCACGTTCGGTTCCTCGATAATCAAAAAAGTGACGTGGAACAGGCAGGAACGCCGGGCGGGGCTCGGCGTTTCCTTGTCAGTCTACAACAGGGGAACCGACCCATGAAGAAAATGCAGATGCGAAAAATGCATGTCATCGTGCTTGGATTGGCTGCCTCGGCATTCGGGTCGCTGGCGGCGTCCGCGCAAACCACCACCGTGATCGAGCATCGTAATCCGCCCGTCGTGGTCGAGGAGCGCGCTCCGGTCGTGATCGAGCAGGCGCCGACCACCTCGACGACGACGGAGCATTCGACGTCGCCGATCCTGGGCGGCGTGCGCAGTCAGACCACGACGACCACCACCGGCGCCGGCGTGGACTGCAAGACCACCACGACCCGCGATACCACCCTGCTCGGGACCGACACCCGCAGGCGGCAAGACTGCTACTGAGGTAAGACTGCTACTGAGGCCGTTTCCGTTTCTACCAACGAACAGGGCTGCCCACCGGCGTGGGCGGCCCTGACTCGTTTTCGCATCGTTGCGGGTTTACGCCATACCGTAACGGCCGGGTGCGATCACATCGTTGGGGTCAAGAGCGCGCTTCACCGCGTTGCAGGCGCTCTGGAAGCCGGGCATGGTCTGGCCGAAATGCAGGGCGTGATAGTCGAGCGGCGCGCGCCCGACGAACACACCACGATCCGCAAATGCTTTTGCCATGTCGCGGTAGCAGGCGTCGGCCCGTTTGCGCTCGTCCTCGTCCTCGCGATTGAACGTGATGACGTGCAGGCCGCGGGCGAAGCGCGCGCCGCAGACATTCATCACCGTGTAGTCGAGGCCGTGGCGCTCGTAGATGCCCCGGCACAACGTCTGGAATTCGTTGGCGACGGCGCCGTCCATGGGCGTGCCCGGCGTGAACCAGATATTGCCGCCGCCCGGCCGCCACTTGAGCAGGCCCAGTTCGCCCAGTGACGGTTTGCCGGAGAATGCGTTGATCGCGACCTGCAAGGTCGGAATGCTCTGCGCCTGCTGATGGTCGATGTATCGCGCCTTGCCGGATTTGCCGAAATGATCGCGCACGCGCTGGATCATCGGCGCAATGGCGGCTTCGTTCGGGCCGTAGAATCCGCCGGACACGGTCCAGGCGCCAACGCCGTGTTTCTGCTGCAGCGTCTTGCGCGCTTCGGTACTGAGCGAGCGGCCGCTGCGCGCCTCGGGGCTCTCGCCTTCGGAGGCGGTGAGATAGAGATCGTTGGCGACACGGAACAGGGTCGGCACGAAGTTCGACAGCTTCAACGGACGGCACAATTCGATGACCTCGGCGAGGTCGTCGTCATCCGGGAACGTGAAGTGGAACGACTGGACCGCCGGCGGCCGCGGCATCAGCCACAGGCCCATGCGCGTCACCACGCCGAAATTCGACTGCGTGAACAGGCCGTCGAGGATCGGCCCGAACGAATATTTCGAGGTATGCCAGTTCACCAGCGTATCGGCGTCGAGCGAGCCGTCGCCGGTGCGTAAGAGTTCGCCATTGCCGAGCACCACTTCCATGCCGCAGGAGAAGCCGAAGTGGTCGAAATAGGGCGTGTAGCCAGCGCCCTTGTCGAGCGAATTGCCGATCATGCCGCCCTGCGGCGGCCCGGACGTGACGTCGAGCATCAGTTGATTGCCGCGCCGGACCAGTTCGTCATACATCGCCTGATAAGTAACGCCGGGCTCGACGACGGCGTAAGCGAGCCGGTCGTTGATCTCGAGGATACGGTTCATGCGCCGGCCGAGATCGAGGATCACCTGTCCGGCGGTGGAGGCGGAGCGGCTGCCGAGGCCGATATTGTTGCCGGTCGACACCGGATAGAGCGGCACGCGATGCGTATTCGCCGCACGCACCACGGTCTGCACCTCCGCCGTCGAGCCCGGATAGACGACGCCGGCCGGGCGGCGGTCGCCGCCGGGCATGGTGTTCTCGCCGTAGCGGATCAGCGTTTCCTCGCTGCGGTTGACCGCTTCCGCGCCGAGGCTGCGCGCGATCTCCTGAAAGAAGGCATCGAAATTGGCGGGCAGATTGGTGGACATGGCGCTCTCCATCACCAGAAACCGGCATTGGCGGCCGGCGCGCTGTTGGTTTGAATCTCGGGGGCAGGCTCGCGCAGCGCGATGCCATCGAGCGCGGCCGGGCGCGGTCCGCCGGTCGCCCAGTCGATCAGCTCGACCGTGTGCACCACCGGACGGCCGAGATGATGTGCGAGCTGCGTCATGCAGCCGATATTGCCGGTGGCGACGATGTCGGGATCGGTGCTGGCGATGTGCGCGGCCTTGCGCGCGCCGAGTTGCTGCGCCATGGCCGGCTGCAACAGATTGTAGGTGCCGGCCGAGCCGCAGCAGAAATGCCGTTCCGGCACATCGAGCACGCGCAGGCCGGCAGCACGCAGCAGCGCGCGCGGCTGCTCGATTACTTTCTGTCCGTGCTGCATCGAGCAGGGATCGTGATAGGCGACGCGGTAGGCGGGGAGTTGCCCGGCCTGTAACCCGATGTCGGCGAGAAATTCGCTGACGTCCTTCGTCAGCGCCGCGATCCGCCGCGCGTCGTCGCCGCCGAGCAAATGGCCGTAGTCTTTCACAGTGGTGCCGCAGCCCGACGCATTGACGATGATCGCGTCGAGGCCCGCCGCCTGCTCGCGCATCCAGGCGGCGACATTGGTCCGCGCATAGCCTTTCGCGTCGGCCTCGCGGCCCATATGCAGCGGCAGCGAACCGCAGCAGCCGCTGTCCGGCGCGATCACCACTTCGCAGCCATGGCGGCGCAACAGCCGGATGGTTGCGGCGTTGATGTCGCCGTCGAGCGCCTGCTGCGCGCAGCCGGCGAGCAGCGCCACGCGATAGCGCCGCGTCCCTTCGGCGGGAAACGCCTGCGGCGTCAGCACGTCGGGCGCGATCCGCGCCGGGATCATCGTCAGCAGGGCGCGCAGCCGCCCCGGCAAGAGCGCTGCCAGCGGCTTCGCCAGCCGTCCCGCGGACAGCAATGCGAGGAACAGCCGCGGACGCGGCAGCACCGTGACGAGCAGCGCGCGCATCAAACGGTCCGTGAGGCCACGGTTGAAATGTTGCTCGATATGCACCCGCGCCCGGTCGATCAGATGCGCGTAATCGACCTTCACCGCGCAGGTGGTCATGCACGACAGGCAGGAGAGGCAGCTATCGAGATGCGCGACGGTCTTCGCGTCCGGCGCGCCGCCGTGTTCGAGCATGGCCCGGATCAGGTCGATGCGGCCTCGCGGCGATTCGTTCTCGTCGCGGGTCAGCACATAGGTCGGGCAGGTGTTGGTGCAGAAGCCGTAGTGCACGCAGGTGCGCAGGATCGTGTCGGCCTCTGCGATGCCCGGATCCTGCAATTGCGCTGCCGTGAAGTGCGTCTGCATGGCGGCAGGGTAGGCTGACGCCGGCCGGCGGTCTTGGACCAGCGCGCAGCCGGATTTTGCCGGGCGCGCAAAGGGTGTAGGCTTTGCAGCCGGCAGCCTGACGGGAGCGAGCGGTGCAGGAGTGGTCGACGGATACGGTCAAGGCGTCCGACAGCATCGCGTTCTGGCGCGAGGCGGTCTGCGCCACCGTGCTCAACGTGACGCCCGAGGCGCCGCGCAGCGACTTCCGCGCGACCATCGCCGGCCGTCAGTTCGGCGATCTGCGGTTCGCGTCGTTCCGCTCGACCGCCCACACCATCGTCCGCGACCGACACCATCTGGTGACGGCGGACGACGACCGCTATCTCATCAGCATCCAGCAGCGTGGCCGCAGCGCCATGATGCAGTCCGGTCGCGAATTCTGGCTGGAGCCGGGCGAGATCGGCATCATCGACGGCGCTCGGCCGTTTCAGGTGGCGTTTCCCGGCGCGGTGAGCCGCATCCTCGCCGTCGTGCCGCGCGAGACATTGGAATTGCGGGCGCCATGGCTGCGGCGGACCGGGGTCGGCAAGATCGCCGCGTCGTCGCCGTTCGCCGATCTGGCGCGCCGCCACATCCTGCAACTCGCCGGCGAGGAGCCGCTCGATCCGGCGCAGGCGCACTTGCTTACCGACAATCTGTGCAATCTGCTGGCGCTCGCAACCTCGGGAGAGGATGTGGCTGCCGCGCCCGGTGCGGCGCAGATGCAGGCGATCGTCGCCTTCTGCCGCGCACATCTCGGCGATCCCGAACTCTCGCCGCAGCAGGTCGCCGCGCATCTGAAGATATCGTTGCGCACGCTGCAGCTTCGTTTCGCGGCGACAGGCACCAGCTTCGGCCGCTGGCTGCTGGAGAGCCGCCTCGCGGCCTGCCATCAGGCTCTGAGCGATCCGGCGCAAGCGGTGTGCGGCATTTCCGACATCGCTTACCGCCACGGCTTCAACGACCTCTCGTATTTCAGCCGCGCGTTCCGCGCGCGTTATGCCGAGACGCCGCGCGACCTGCGGCGCAGAATGGCGTCATAAAAAATGGCCCCGCATGCGGGGCCATTTTCATTCACCAGTCGGCGGAAAGATCAGGCCGCCTTCTTCTCCAGGTCGGCCTTCCACTGGCCGAGCGAGGCGAGGCCGTTCATCTTGGCGCGGTGGGCGAACGCGCCCTGCGCGGCGCCGACATTGCCGGCCTTGCCGCTCCAGGCCTTCTGCGGCGCGGCCTGCAAGGCGCGGCCATAGGAGAAGGTGAGTTTCCACGGCAGGTTGCCGATCTTGTTCATGGCGTCGAGATGCGCGGTCGCCTCTTCGTCCGACTGGCCGCCCGAAAGGAAGGCGATGCCCGGCACCGCGCCCGGCACGCAGGCTTTCAGCAGCTTCACGGTCTTCTCGGCGACTTCCTGCACGCCCGCGCGTTTCGAGGCCTTCTTGCCGGAGATCGCCATGTTGGGTTTCAGCACGATGCCTTCGAGCGGCACGCGCTGATAGTAAAGCTGCTGGAAGGTTTCCTTCAGAATGAACTCGGTGACCTCAAAGCAGCGGTCGATGTCGTGGTCGCCGTCCATCAGCACTTCCGGCTCGACGATCGGAACGATCTGGGCTGCCTGACAGAGCGCGGCATAGCGCGCGAGCGCATGCGCGTTGGTATGGATCGCGGTGTAGCTCGGAATGCCCGGTGCGATGTCGATCACCGCGCGCCACTTCGCGAAGCGCGCACCCTGCTCGTAATATTTCGGCAGGCGGTCGGCGAGCTTGTCGAGGCCGACGGTGATGAGTTCGCCGGGGCAGTTCGGCAAGGGCTTGGTGCCTTCGTCGACCTTGATGCCGGGGATCGAGCCTGGCTTCTTGATGATCTCGACCAGCGGCGTGCCGTCCTTCGCCTTCTGCCAGATGGTTTCGTCGTAGAGAATGACGCCGGAGATCGACTTCATGCCCTCGGCGGAGCGGAACATCAGCTCGCGATAATCGCGGCGATTGTCTTCGGTGCTCTCGACGCCGATCGCATCGAAACGCTTCTTGATCGTGCCGGAGGATTCGTCGGCGGCGAGGATGCCCTTGCCCGGGGCGACCATCGCCTGCGCGACCTTGTTCAGTTCATCGAGATTCATCGTTCGCTCCCTCTGATCATTCCGGGGCACGCCCTTGGCGTAGACCCATCGTCACTTGTTCCGCAGTACCTCGACGCCCGGCAGCGCCTTGCCTTCCATCCATTCGAGGAAAGCGCCGCCCGCGGTCGAAATGTAGGTGAAGTCGTCGGCGACCTGCGCGTGATTGAGCGCGGCGACCGTATCGCCGCCGCCGGCGATCGACACGAGATGGCCGGCCTTGGTGCGCTCGGCCGCGTATTTCGCCGCCGCCACCGTCGCCTTGTCGAACGGATGCAGTTCGAACGCGCCGAGCGGTCCGTTCCACACCAGCGTCTTGGCGTCGTCGAGCGCGGCTCTGACGCGCGCGATCGATTGCGGGCCGACGTCGAGGATCATGCCGTCGGCCGGAATCGCGTCCAGGCCGTAAGCGTGCGACGGCGCATCCTTCTCGAAGTGGAAAGCGACCACGGCATCGACCGGCAGGATGATCGCGCAGTTGGCTGATTCCGCCTTGTCCATGATGCGGCGCGCGGTGTCGGCGAGATCCTTCTCCGCCAGCGACTTGCCGATGTTGATTCCCTGCGCGTGCAGGAAGGTGTTGGCCATGCCGCCGCCGATGACCAGCGCATCGACCTTGGCGATCAGGTTTTCCAGGAGGTCGAGCTTGGTCGAGACCTTGGCGCCGCCGATCACGGCGATCACCGGCTTCTGCGGATGCTCCAGCGCCTTGCTCAGCGCTTCGAGTTCGGCCTGCATGGCGCGGCCGGCGTAAGCGGGAAGTTTGTGGCCGAGGCCTTCGGTCGAGGCGTGCGCGCGGTGCGCGGCCGAGAAGGCGTCGTTGACAAAAATGTCGCCGAGCTTGGCGAGCGCGGCGACGAAAGCGGGATCGTTCTTTTCCTCTTCCTTGTGGAAGCGGGTGTTCTCGAGGCAGAGGATGTCGCCGGCCTTCATCGCCGCGACGGCCTTCTCCGCGGGCTCGCCGATGCAGTCGTCGGCGAACGCCACCGGCTTGCCGACGATGTGCGCCACCGCGGCGGCGACCGGCTTGAGCGAGTCCTTCGGATCGCGGCCCTTGGGCCGGCCGAAATGCGACAACAGGATTACCTTGCCGCCCTTGCCGGCGATTTCCTTGATGGTCTGCGCCGCGCGCTCGATGCGGGTGGCGTCGCTGACCTTGCCGTCGGCCATCGGCACGTTGAGATCGACGCGCAGCAGCACGCGCTTGTTGGCGAGGTCGGCCTGATCGAGGGTGCGGAAACTCATGTGCTTCACTCAGTTTTCATGCCCGGTTGGGTTCCGGGCATGCACGCCTTTCAAAGACGCGAATGGCCGGGACGTTGCCCGGCCATCACGACATTTTCTTGTTAGACCAGCTTGCCCATCGCCACGGCGGTGTCGGCCATGCGGTTGGAGAAGCCCCACTCGTTGTCATACCAGGACATGACGCGCACCAGCGTGCCGTCCATCACCTTGGTCTGGTCCAGCGCGAAGCTGGACGAGGCGGGATTGTGGTTGAAGTCCACCGACACCAGCTTTTCGTGCACCACGTCCAGGATGCCCTTCAGCGGACCGGCGGCCGCGGCCTTGATGGCATCGTTGATCTCGGCGGCCGAGGTGGCGCGCCTGGCGACGAACTTCAGGTCCACCAGGCTGACATTGGGGGTCGGCACGCGCACCGACACGCCGTCCAGCTTGCCCTTGAGGTCCGGCAGCACGAGGCCGACGGCCGTGGCGGCGCCGGTCGAGGTCGGAATGATGTTAAGGGCGGCGGCGCGGGCACGGTGCGGATCCTTGTGGATCTGGTCCGAGACGCGCTGATCGTTGGTGTAGGCATGCACCGTGGTCATCAGACCCTTTTCGATGCCGAAGGTCTCATGCAGAACCTTGGCCATCGGGGCGAGGCAGTTGGTGGTGCAGCTCGCATTGGAGATGCAGGTGTCGCCCTTGGTGAGGGTGCTGTCATTGACGCCGAGGACGATCGTCTTGGCCTTGCCCTTGGACGGGGCGGAGATGACGACCTTCTTGGCGCCGGCTTCGAGGTGGCTGTCATAACCGGGCTTGTCGGCGGTCGCTTCTTCGGTGAAGAAGCCGGTCGATTCGAGGCAGATGTCGACGCCCAGCGCCTTCCAGGGCAGCTTGCGGGGATCCTTCTCGGCGACGACCTTGATCTTCTTGCCGTTGACGACGAGCGAATCTCCGTCCGCCCGGACGTCCCCGCCGGGGAACCGGCCCTGCACGCTGTCGTACTTGAACAGCATGGCCAGCGCCTTCGGATCGCCGAGGTCGTTGATCGCCACCACGTCAAAATCG
>JAHBZF010000095.1 GCA_019635575.1 Pseudolabrys sp.
ATGCCCGCATTCATTGCGGCATCCACGGCTTGATTTCTTGCTTGTCGCGCCAAAGACGTGGATGCCCGGCACAAGGCCGGGCATGACGAACCGATAGACTGCCTGCGGGCTTGTCCCTCACCCGGCTCGCGTTGCACGCGCGCCACCCTCTCCCGTCAATGGGGCGAGGATTTCCAAGTCTGTTGCGCGCCTACCCCGCGCGCTCGATCAGCGACGCGGCCGTGCGCAACAGGCGCGCGTCGCGGCCATCCGCGCCGATCAGTTGCACGCCGACCGGCAATCCTTCCGGGCTGGTCAGCAGCGGCACGTTGAGCGCCGGCAGACCCGTCAGCGTCCAGAACGTGCAGAACACCGGGTCGCCGGTGGTCGCGAGATCCGGCGCCGGCCCCTTGGCCGACGGCGTGAGGATCGCATCCGCGACCTGCTCGAAAATCTCGGCGAGCGATTGCGCATAACGGCGCCCATCACGCACCGCGGCGAGATACTGCGTCGCGGTGATGCTGCGGCCCTCGGCGATCAGATCGCGGAATTGCGGGCTGACCGCACCACGCTCGACGTAGTGGCCGAGATTGGCGGCCATCTCCACCGCCATGATGGCGCGCTGCGCCTCCCAGCCCTCCGCGACATAAGCCGGCAGTTCGATCTCTTCCGCGCCGACATCGCGCGCCAGCGCCTCGATGGCGTCGCGGGTCGCGGCATCGGCGCGGTCCCACATCGGCGTGCGCACAAAGGCAAAGCGCGGCGTGATCGGCGGCGGCTCGTGCAGCGTCTGGCGGAACGCCGGCGCGGCGTAGCGCCGCGAATCCGGATCGCCCGCGTCATAACCGGCGATCGCATCCATCAGCAGCGCCATGTCCTCGAGCGAGCGGGCGAAGCCGCCGATATGATCGAGCGTGCGCGACAGCGACAGCGCGCCGGTCCGCCCGACCAGACCGTGGCTCGGCTTGAGGCCGAACACGCCACAGAACGTCGACGGGCGGATCACCGAGCCGTTGGTCTGCGAGCCGATCGCCAGCGGCACCATGCCGGCCGCGACCGCGGCGGCGGAGCCGGACGACGAGCCGCCGGGGGTGCGGTTGAGATCGTGCGGATTGCGCGTCTTGCCCGGATGGAAATAGGCGAATTCGGTGGTCACGGTCTTGCCGATGATCACCGCGCCGGCGGCGCGCAGCCGCGCCACCACCTGCGCATCGTCGCGCGGGCGATGGCCGGCGAGTTGCGGCGAACCGTACTCGGTCGGCAGGTCGGCGGTGTCGAAGATGTCCTTTACCGCCACCGGAATGCCGTGCAGCGGACCGATCGGATAACCGGAGAGACGATGCCGGTCGAGCGCCTTCGCCTGCGCCAGCGCGTGCTCCGGATCGAGGCTGACGAACGCCTGCACCTCGTCCTCGACCGCGGCGATGCGATCGAGACAGGCGCGGGTCACCTCCTCGGCGGACACCATGCCGTGAGCGAGATCGACGGAGATTTGGGTGGCGGTGAGCGAAGCGAGATCGGACGGTGGCACGGCAACGATTTCCCGGTGAATGCGGGCGGCATCAAATCACAGGCGGGCGAGCGGCGTAAATGGGCGAGCTATAAAATCGCCGTTCCGCCTCATCCTGAGGTGCGAGCGCGAAACGCGAGTCTCGAAGGAGGAGGCGGCTACGCGTCGCCTCCTGGCTCGAGACGTCCCGCTCCTTCTCAATTCCCGTAGAGATAGTTCGGCAGCCACAGCGTCATACCCGGCCAGAGATACATGAAGATCATGCAGACGATGACGATCAGCATGTACGGCATCATGCCGGCGAAGATCTGGTTCAGCGTGACGTGTTTCGGCGCCACGCCTTTCAGATAGAACGCCGACATCGCCACCGGCGGCGACAGGAACGCCGCCTGCAGGTTCACGAACACCAGCACGCCCCACAGGATCGGGTCGATGTTGAAGTGCTTGAGCATCGGCAGGAAGATCGGGACAAAGATGATGATGATCTCGGTCCATTCCAGCGGCCAGCCGAGGATGAAGATGATCGCCTGCGACAGGATCATGAACTGGGTCGGCGACATGTTGAGCGCCAGCACCCACTTCTCGAGCAACGCCTGACCGCCGAGGATCGCGAACACCGCCGAGAACAGCGCGGAGCCGACGAATAGCCAGCACACCATCGCCGTGGTCTTGGCGGTGAGATAGACCGCCTCCTTGGTGCGCTTCCAGTCGAGCGTGCGGGCGTGGAATGCCAGCAGGAATGCGCCGGCGGCGCCGACCGCGGCGGATTCCGTCGCCGTGGTGATGCCGAACAGGATCACCGCGAGCACCACCACCGTCAGAATGCCGAGCGGCATCACCGACGACACCAGCATCTGCAGGATCTCGAACTTCTCCGCGCCCATGCGCCAGTAATAACGGACCGTCAGCAGGCCGAGCACGGCGGCGGCGATCCAGAAATACAGATAGAAGCCTTCCGGCGGACCGGCCCATTCCGCCGCCTTGGCATTGCGCAGATCGATGCTGCCCATCTGCTGCAGGCTTTCGGTCTGGCCCTTTTGCTCGGCCGGCGCGGTGCCGAAGCCGAGCGCCTGCGGCGCCTCCTCGGCGGCGGAGGGTTGCGGCGCGCCGAAGCCGAGTTGCTGCGGCGGCTCGTCCGCGGCAGGCGCGGCAGGCGCTTTGACCGGAGCTTGTGTCCCCATGGCCACCGGGCGCGGCGCTTCCACGTCCGGCTGCTGGTGGATGACGACGTACCACCAGGTCAGCGCGAGCGTGCCGACCGTCAAGGTCAGCGGCACCAGCGCGTAGCCGAGATTGTGCACCAGCATGCCGTAGGTGACGCGGGTGCCGCCGGCGGTGATGCGCAGCGCCTTGCCCGGCGCGGCGAGCGCCCACAACAGCGCGGGCAAGAGCTTCGGCGTATAGGCTTCCTGCAACTCGGCGATCCACGGCCGCACCGGGATCACCTGCGCCGACGGCGGCAGTTGCGGCGCGATGCGCGGATTGATCAGCGCCCAGCCGACGATATAGACGAGATACAGAAACGACAGGAAGAAGCTCGGGAACATCGCCGCGGCGTAGAGCTTCACCACCGACTGTCCCGCCACCGCCGCATAGACGATGATCATCACCGACGGCGGAATGAGGATGCCGAGCGTGCCGCCGGCGGTGATCACGCCGGCCGCGAGCCGCGTGTCGTAGCCGGCTTTCAGCATCGGGTTGAAGGCGATCACGCCCATCAGCACGACGACCGCGCCGACCAGACCGGAGGCGATGCCCCAGAACGTGCAGACGATCAGCGACGCCACCGCGAGCGAGGCCGGCATGCGCCGGAACGCGAGCTGGATCGAATGGAACATCTTGTCGACCAGCGCGCCGCGCTCCATCACATATCCCATCAGCACGAACAGCGGGATCGAGATCAGAACGTCGTTGGTCATCGCGCCGTAGGTGCGCTGGACCATCAGGTCGAAGACGCGGTTATGGGTCCAGGCTTCGCCCGGCACATAGAACGCGATGAAGCCGAAGATGATGCCGAGGCCCATCAGCGTGAACGCGGTGGCGAAGCCCATCATGATCACGACCACGATGAGCACGAGCATCAACAGCCCGAGGGCGGGTTCGCTGATCATCATAGCTGCGTATTCCCGCCCATCCCGCGCTGCCGCGCTTCCTCGTCGATCTTCTGCGCCTTCTCGATGGCGATGCGGCGCGATTCCTCGTCGACGAATTCGCTGTTCGCCAGCTGCTCGCCGATCACGTCGGTCTCGGCGACGTCCTCAAGCCGTTCGGGCCAATAGCCGTCGCGGATGCACATGATGCAGCGGACGATTTCGGCGAGACCCTGCAGCATCACCAGCGCGCCGGCGATCGGGATCACGGTCTTGAAGTGGTAGACCGGCGGGCCGTCGGCGGTGACGTTGGAGTGCTCGGCGATCCGCCATGAATCCGCGGCGTAGTCGGCGCCGGCATAGATCAGCGCGGCGATGCCGGGGATGAAGAACACGAAATAGAGCACCAGATCGAGCGATGCCTGGGTGCGCGGCCGCATCGATGAATACAGGAAGTCGCCGCGCACATGCGCGTTCTGCGCCAGCGTATAGGCGCCGCCGAGCATGAACGAGGTGCCGTACAGCATGTTGGTGGCGTCGAAGATCCACGACGTCGGCATGTTCATGATGTAGCGCTTGAACACTTCGACACAGACGACCAGCATCAACAGCAGGATGAGCCAGGCCGATGCCTTGCCGGCCCAGGTGCTGATCTGATCGACGGTGCGCAGGAACCGCTGACCGTTCATCGGGTGATGCTCATTGAGACGGGGACTCGGAAACAGTGACGCAGCACGTGAGCCGTGCCGCGATTCACGTCGCGATCATGCAGACGGCGACGCCATCCGGACGGGATTTCCGGATGGCGCCTTGATCATGATGCGGACTACAGCTTCGCCGCGGCGCCGTTCGGGCCGAAATAGTGGGCGTAGGCCATGCGGCGGTTGACCACCGTATCCTGCTCCCACTGCACGGCGCGCTTGGCGAAGGCGATCTGCGACTGCACGATCTCCTTGAACAGCGGATTTTCCGCCGCCTTCTTCTTCACGACATCGTCGTAGATATCGAGCTGCTTCTGCAGCACCGAGTCCGGAGTCTTGTAGAACTTGACGTTGTCCTTGGTCTGCAGATCGACATAGTCCTTGGAATAGCGGTCCACCGCCTTCACCGACATGTCGTAGCTCGCCGCCTCGACCGCGTTGAAGATGATCGCCCGCATCTTCTCCGGCAGCGCGTTGTACTTGTCCTTGTTGAACATGATCTCGAACTGCTCGGCGTTCTGGTGATAGCTCTGCAGCATGCAGACCTTCGACACGTCCGAGAAGCCGAGCGCACGGTCCGACGACGCGTTGTTGAACTCGGCCGCATCGAGCAGGCCGCGATCCATCGCCGCGACGATTTCGCCGCCGGGGAGCGCGTTCACCGCCGCGCCGAGGCCCTGGAACACGTCAATGGAGATGCCGACGGTGCGGAACTTGAGGCCCTTGAAGTCGTCGGCCTTGGTGATCGGCTTCTTGTACCAGCCGAGCGGCTGCGTCGGCATCGGCCCATACGGGAACGAGACGACATTGGCGCCGATCGAGCCGTACAGTTTTTCCAGCAGCTCCTTGCCGCCGCCGTATTTGTGCCAGGCGAGCAGCATGGTGGCGTCCATGCCGAAGCCCGGACCCGAGCCCCACAGCGCAAGCGCCGTCTGCTTGCCGTAGTGATAGACCAGCACGCCGTGGCCGCCGTCGAGCGTGCCCTTGGTCACCGCTTCGAGCAGGCCGAACGCCGGCACCACCGCGCCCGCGGGCAGCACCTCGATGCGCAGGTCGCCGCCGGTCATGTCGTTGACCTTCTTGGCGTAGTCGAGCGCGTATTCGTGGAAGATGTCCTTCGACGGCCAGGTGCTCTGCCAGCGCATGCTGATCGGGCCTTGGGCCGAAACGATGCTCGGAGCCCCGATCGCGGCCACGCCGACCGCTGCGCCGCCGAGGAATTTGCGGCGGGTCGCGGACACACTTTTCCTGTCAGCTTGAATCATTGTCGCCCTCCCATGAGATGCCGCCTGTTTCGGTCGGCTTTTTCGTTCGACGATTTCGATCGTTCTATCGCAAATTGTTGTCGCTTCTTAGACGTTAGTCAATCACGGCGGTATCAAACCACCTGAGTTTGTACGCAAAACCCGGATGGGACGGGTTGGGCAGCGCAACCCGATCGCCATGCCATCAGCCATGCCATCAACACCAGCCCGGCGGGTTCATTCCGCGGCCGAACGCGATGCACTGAAAAAGGCCGGCAAAGCCGGCCTTTTCCGCAACGCACGCTCCCTGGAACCTGTTTAGTGCACGATCATTCCGGTGAAGATGTAAGCCTGCGCCATCACGAAGATGCCGACCAGACAGGCCAGCGCGATCGAATGCCAGAACACGAAGCGCAGGATCGTGCCTTCGTGGCCGAACCAGTTGGTCGCGGTGGAGGCCACCACGATCGACTGGGCGTCGATCATCTTGCCCATGACGCCGCCGGACGAGTTCGCCGCGCTCATCAGGATCGGCGACAGGCCGAGTTGCTCGGAGGTGATCTTCTGCAGGTTGCCGAACAGCACGTTCGAGGCCGTGTCTGACCCGGTCAGCGCCACGCCCAACCAGCCGAGCAACGTGCCGAAGAACGGGTACAGCACCCCGGTCCCCGCAAACGCCAGGCCGAGGGTCGCGTCGATGCCGGACAACCGGGTCAGCGTGCCGATCGCCAGCATCGCCGAGATGGTGATCAAGGAATAGGCACAGACCTTGATGGTCTTTCCGTATTCCGCGACGATTCGTCCCGGCGAGAAGCCCATGATGAAGCCGGAGATGATCGCGGCGATCAGCATGCCCGAGCCCGTGTAAGTGAGCCAGGTGAACGAGAACACCGCGCCCTCGGGCGTCGGCTTGGCCGCCACCGGCGCCACCTTGTTGATCATGTTGTGCAGATCCGGCACCGCGTAGTTCCAGGTGGCCCACGGATTGACGTGGCCCTTGAACCAGTTGGTGCCCCACAACAGCAGGATCACGCAGACCACGATCCACGGCATCAGCGCCATCCAGACCTCGCCGCGCGAGGCCGTCCGCGCCGCCGCCGCGGGCGCCGGACGGCCGACGGCGGAATCGTCCTTCACCCGCAACGCCGCCGAGGTCCAGATTTCCCGTGGCTGCCAGATTTTCAGGAAGCCGATCAGGCACGCCATCGAGATCAGCGACGCGCCGATATCGACGATCCACGGATTGATGAAGTTCGAGATCAGATATTGCGGGATCGCGAACGACACGCCGGTGACAAGGATCGCCGGCCAGATGGCGAGCGCGCCGCGCCAGCCGGCAAACACCACGATCAGCCACAGCGGCACGATCAGCGAGAAGAACGGCAGCTGCCGCCCGACCATCGCGCCGAGCAGGAACGGGTCGATGCCCGTGACGCTCGACAGGCCGGCGATCGGCGTGCCGAGCGCGCCATAGGCGACCGGCGCGGTGTTGGCGATCAGCGACAGGCCCGATGCCGCGAGCGGCGAAAAGCCGAGCCCGATCAGGATCGCGCCGGTGACCGCGACCGGCGTGCCGAAGCCGGACGCACCCTCGAAGAACGCGCCGAAGCAGAACGCGATCAGCAGCAACTGGATGCGACGGTCATTGCTGACGCTGCCGATGGTCTGTTGCAGCGTCTCGAACGCGCCCTTCTCCACCGTCAGCCGGTAGAGGAAGATGACGTTGAGCACGATCCAGCCGATCGGGAAGAACCCGGTGACGGCGCCGAGCACGGTCGAGCGGATCGACATGCCGGCCGGCATCGTGAAGATGAAGATCGCCACCAGATTGGCGACGATCAACGCGATGATGGCGGCGATATGCGCCTTCACCTTGTTGGACGCGATCAACACCAGCAGCGTGACCACCGGCAACGCAGCGGCGACCGTCGACAGCGCGGCATTTCCAAACGGATTGTAGACCTGGTTCCACATTGGCGTTTCCCCTGGGGCGTTTCCCCAGGCCGCCGCCGTCAACGCCACAAGTCCGTAACATGGGCGCAGATCGCGCAGCGGCCTTGTTGTTCGAGGCGCGGCTTACCGGATTGTCATTAGGCAGCCGCGCGGCCGGGGGATAAGAAGTCACAGCCTCATCACCGGCAAGAGCGCCGCGGGACGTCCGCGAGCGCCGTTAGCCGGAATTTATCGAGATTTTAGAAGCGGCTGGATTTCGCTCTCAGCAGAAAGTCGATATCAGCAACTCTCCACCGACTTTCGTTGCGCTCTGCACCATTCCGGAGTTCCCCGTGCGCGGATTGCTGTCCACCCTCGCCACCATCTGGCGGATCGCAGCGCCCTATTTCCATTCCGAGGACCGCTGGGCCGGCCGCATCCTGCTCGCGTCGCTGATCGCCATCGAGCTTGGCGTCGTCGGCCTGACCGTGCTGGTGAACCGCTGGAACAACGGCTTCTACAACGCACTGCAGGATCGCGACTGGGCGGTGTTCGTCAGCCAGCTCGGCTATTTCTGCGTGCTCGCCGCCTGCTACATCGTGCTCAAGGTCTATCAGCTCTATCTCAATCAATGGCTGCAGATCCGCTGGCGCGCCTTCATGACGCGGCGCTATCTCGACACCTGGCTCGCGGACGGCACCCACTATCGCATGCAGTTGATCGGCGATGCCGCCGACAACCCGGACCAGCGCATCGCCGAAGACCTGCGGCTGTTCGCCGACCGCGCGCTGCGGATCGGCCTTGCCTTCCTCAACTCGGTGGTCACGATCTTCTCGTTCGTGGTGATCCTGTGGGGCCTGTCGGAAGCAGCCCCGCTGCATCTGTTCGGGATGACCTGGAGCATTCCCGGCTATCTGATCTGGGCGGCGCTGATCTATTCGGTATTCGGCACGCTGTTCGCGCATCTGATCGGCCGGCCGCTGATCCGCCTTGCCTTCCTGCAACAGCGTTACGAAGCGGATTTCCGTTTCGATCTGGTGCGCACGCGCGAGCACGGCGAACAGATCGCGCTGCTCAAGGGCGAGACGGCGGAAACGGCACGGCTGATGGGCCGGTTCGGCAACGTGGTCGCCAACTGGCGCGCGATCATGTCGCGGCAAAAGCAACTGACGTTCTTCGGCGCGGGCTTCGATCAGGCGGCGGTGGTGTTTCCCTACATCATGGTGTCGCCCGCCTATTTCGCCGGCGTGGTGCAGCTCGGCACCGTCATGCAGACGGCCTCCGCGTTCGGCTACGTGCAGCAGGCGATGTCGTTCTTCGTCGGCGCCTATGCCGACATCGCCGACTGGAAGTCGGTGATCGATCGTCTGTCCGGATTCGAGCAGGCGACCAAAAAAGCGGCGGCACGGACCGGCGCGGTTTCGCGGGAAACCGAAACCGGATTGCGCGCTGACAACGCGGCGGATCAAACAGCCATCGCCCTGTCGAACGTGACGCTCTCCCTGCCGGACGGCCGCGCGCTGGTTGCCGTGCCGAACCTTGCCATCAAGACCGGCGAGCGCGTGCTGCTTACCGGCCCGTCCGGCTCCGGCAAGTCGACGCTGATCCGCGCCATCGCCGGCATCTGGCCTTATCGGGCCGGCGATATCGCGCTGCCGCCGCAGGCGCGGCTGATGACGGTGCCGCAACGGCCGTATTTCCCGGTCGGCTCGCTCGCCGCCGCGGTGTCCTATCCGGCGGCGGCCGGCACGATCGCGCCGGAGCGCGTCGCCGAGGCAATCCGCGCCGTCGGACTGGCTCCGCTCGCCGGCGACATCGCCCGCGAAGAACACTGGAACCGGATGCTATCGCTCGGCGAACAGCAGCGCCTCGCCATCGCCCGTGCATTGCTGCAGCAGCCGGATATCCTGCTGCTCGACGAGGCGACCGCCTCGCTCGACGAAGCCGCCGAGGCCGATCTCTATCGCCTGCTGGCGGAGCGGTTGCCGCGCGCCACGATCATGTCGATCGGCCACCGCGCGACCTTGGCGCAATGGCATGCGCGCCGGATTGTCATCGCGCCCAAGGACGGCGGGTTCATGGTGACGGACGCAGGCTGACGGCTGGAGCCTAACGCTCTACCACCACCGCTCCGGCCACGGCACGCGGGTGACTAGCCGGTGCCACAGCCCGGCGAACAGCGCGAGCGTCAGCGCGCCGACCGCGACCGGCAGCAGGAAATAGGTCAGCGGCATGTTGTTGACGACGATGATCAGCGGATCGATCCCCGCCGGCGGATGAAAGGTCCGCGTCAGATGCATCGCCACCATCGACAGGCCGACGGCGGTGGCAGCGGCCCAGGCATGCGGGCCGGCGATCTTGAGCACCAGCAGGCCGACCGCGGCGCTCACCAGATGCCCGCCGATCAGCGAGCGCGGCTGCGCCGGCGTCGCTTCGGGCGAACCGAACACCACCAGGATCGAGGTGCCGAACGGAATCAGCAGCAGCGGGAAATGCGTGGTCTCCGAGGCAGCCAGCATCCCGCCGACCGCGAGCGCGCCGCCGACGGCGGCAAGAGCGATCACCAGCAAGGCGCGCGGATTCGGCATGGGTGTCCGTCGGGTGTCCGTCACACAAAGAGGAAGGCGGCGGCCGGGTGGCCGCCGCCTCCGGAAGACACCGTGTCCGGATTTTACTTCAGGCTGTCAAGCGTCAGGTCCGCCGACAGCTTGGCGATGAAGGCCGCGCCGCACCAGCGCGAGCCGAGACCGCCGGGATTGATCGCCGTCACGTTGCTGGTGCCGGACGCACCCGGATCGCCGGTGAAGGCGTTGCAATCGCCCTTGCTCAGATTGGTGTCCGAGTAACGCAGGTCGAGGGTGAACACCTTGTAGGTGAAGCCGACGCCGACGTTCCAGGTCATGTAGTCCTTGAGCTTGACGCCGAGCGGGAACGTCGCCGTGCCGTAGAACGGATCGGTGGTGCCGAGCCACTGCTGGCCGAGTTCGCCGGAGACATACATGCCGAGGCCGCTGGCGAACGCCGGGAACACATACTTGGCCGTGCCCGAGAGATATTCACCGCTGGCGCCGAGGTTCAGGAAATTCGGCGAGTAGTAGAAGTTGACGCCGAGCGTGAGCGGCTCGATCGGCGCGTAGCTCGCCTTGGCATAGACTTCCCAGAAATCGTTGACCGACTTGATGACGTTGCCGTTCGGCAGCGCCGGCGAGCAGCGCGCATCGGTGCCGCCGAAGCAGGTGCCACCCGGATAGTAGTAGTACCAGTAACCGAAATCGAACTGCACCGGACCGACGGTCGGACGAATGCCGCCGTAGAAATCGATCTCGGCAGCGGCGCGGTTGGCGAAGCTGATGCTCTCACCGGCGATGCCGGCGTAAAGCTGCAAGTCCTTGGTGATGTTGTAGCGCGGCTCGAAGTAAGCGGCGACCGACGGCTTGTGGTTCGACTGCGTGATGCCGCGGAAGATGTAATCGTTCATCACCGCCGCGCCGAAGGCGATGTCCCACGGTGACGGTGTCGGCGGCACGACCAGCTTCGGCGCCTTCACCGCCATATCGGCGGCTTGTGCCGCCGGCGCGGCCGCGGTGACGCCGAGCGCCGCCAAGGCCATCATGGATACCAGCACTCGCTTCATGAACTCGCCCCCTTTGCATTCAGTCGGTTCGACACACGAACAACGACGACAAAACCTGGGGCGAACGTGCGGTGCACGCCGGTGAGTCAGCAAGACGATAAGAACGGCAACTGCTGCCTCCTTGGGCAACAGTTCTGCTTGCGTCACTCGACACCGCAGATTGAATCCGGGTGTGGTGAATCGATCACAGCGCGGCCGCGTGCCTACAATTTCGGCAAATGCCGACGACGCAGGCAGTCCTTATTTTACCCGGACGATATTGACATCTGTTTTACCCGGATTAAATAGAGCGTCGACCGCAGGGCCGCCAAGTTCCTTCAACTGCCCTGCCCAGACGATGGAGAGCCAATCATGGCAAGACATGACACCGCGGCCATTGCCTTCGAGGGGCATCGCCGCATCGCCGAAGGCGCGCTCGCCGATGTCGCGCTCAAGGCCAAGAAAGCCGCCGACCGCAGCGGCAGCGGACCGGTGCTGCTGTTCAACAGCGAAACCAGCGAGCCGATCGAGGTGGATTTCCGCGGCACCGGCAAGGACGTGCTGGCGCGGCTGACGACGCCAAGCGGGTCAGCGCCGGCGCCCGTCGCCGACGCGCCGCGCGGGCCGGGCCGGCCGAAGCTCGGCGTCGTCCCCCGCGAGGTGACGCTGTTGCCGCGCCACTGGGATTGGCTCAACGCCCAGCCGGGCGGCGCGTCGGTGGCGCTTCGCAAGCTGGTCGAGGATGCCCGCAAGACCAGCGGCACGCGTGACCGCAAGCGTGCGCGGCAGGAGGCGGCCTATCGCTTCATGTCGGCGATGGCCGGCAATATGAGCGACTTCGACGAAGCGGCGCGCGCGCTGTTCGCCGGCGACAGCGCGAAGCTGGAGCGGCTGACCGCGCCGTGGGCGAAGGACGTGCGCGCGCATGTCCTGAAGCTTGCAGCCGCCATCGGCTGACGGCCCTTCGGCACAAACCCGACTGCGGCGGAGCGATCCGCCGCAGTTTTTTTCGGGGAGGTTACGAGACCGGTTCGGCAACGGCCCTGGCGGCAGCGGCCGGTGCCGTCCGCGCCGCATTCACCAGCGCCGGCGGCGGCGGTCCGCCGCTCGCCCAGTCCAGCAGCTCGGCGGTGTGCACCACCGGCACCCCGGTGCCCGATGCGATCTGCATGATGCAGCCGATATTGCCGGCGGCGATCACGTCCGGCTGCGTGCGCGCGATATTGGCGACCTTGCGGTCGCGCAATTTCGTCGCGATCTCCGGCTGCATGATGTTGTAGGTTCCGGCCGAGCCGCAGCACAGATGCGCCTCGGGAACCTCTTTCACCACGTAGCCCATCTTGGCGAGCAGCGCCTTCGGCTCTCGCGTCACCTTCTGTCCGTGCTGCAAGGAGCAGGCGGCGTGATAGGCGACCGTGAGCCGCGGCGGACGCTGCGGCGACGGCATATCGACACCGTAGAGATATTCGGTGACGTCGCGCGCCAGCGCCGACACCCGCGCCGCCTTCTCCGCATAAGCGGGATCGGTGCGCAGCATGAAGCCGTAATCCTTGATCGTGGTGCCGCAGCCGGACACGGTGACGAGGATCGCATCGAGCCCCTCGCCATCGATCTCGCGCATCCACGCATCGATCTGGTTGCGGGCCAGCGCCAGCGCCTGTTCTTCCTTGCCCATGTGATGCACCAGCGAGCCGCAGCAGGTGTCGCCTTCGGCCAGCACCACCTCGGTGCCGAAGCGATTGAGCAGGCGGATCGCCGCGTCCTGGACGTTCGGCGCGAGGATCGGATTGATACAGCCGCCGAGCAGCGCGACGCGCTGCTTGCGCGGACCGTTCGCCGGGAACACGCGGCGGCCGGTATGCTTCGGCGGCGGTGGCATACGCGAGGGCACCAGCCGCAGCATCGCTGCCATCCGCTTGAGGCCGAGCGCCTGCAACACCGGCGCGAACGGCTTGCCGAGCAGGCCCGCCGTCATGGCGATGCGGAAGCGTCCGTTGTACGGCATCACCGCCGCGAGCAGCCCCCGCAGCGCCCGCTCGAACAGCGGCCGCTTGTAGGTTTCCTCGATATGATCGCGCGCATGATCGACCAGGTGCATGTAGTGCACGCCGGACGGACAGGTGGTCATGCACGACAGGCAGGAGAGGCAGCGGTCGATATGCTTGACCACCTCGCGCGTCGCCGGGCGGTCGTTCTCCAGCATGTCCTTGATCAGATAGATGCGCCCGCGCGGGGAATCCAGTTCGTCGCCCAGCAGCACATAGGTCGGACAGGTCGCGGTGCAGAACCCGCAATGCACGCAGGCCCGCAGGATCTTGTCGGCTTCCTGGATATTGGGATCGGCGAGCTGCGCCAGCGAGAAGTTGGTTTGCATGTCAGAACTCAGTGCCCCGCAACAAAATACCAAGCGCGGCGAACGGACGGCTTGACGACGATACCCCGCGGCTGCGACAGCCATGCCTCATGCCAACGCTGTACGATATCGTCGCGCCGGGTCTCGACATCCTCAAAGCGTATCAGGCCTGGGCTGTGCCGCTGGTGTTCGCGCTCGCCTTCGCCCGCTCGCTCGCGGTCGTCGCACTGATCGTTCCCGGCAACGCGATCCTGATGGGCGCAGGCGCGATGATCGCCGGCGGCTATCTCGACCTCATGCCGGTCGCTCTCGCCATCGTCATCGGCGCGGGGCTCGGCAACTGGCTGTCCTACTGGATCGGCGACACGTTCCAGGACCGCATCCATCAGTTCAAATATTTCCGCAAACGGCCCGACCTGCTGCCGCGCGGCGAAGCGTTCTTCCATAAATACGGCGCGGCGAGCATCGTGCTGGCGCGCTTCATCGGCCCGCTGCGCGCCACGGTGCCGATCCTCGCCGGAATGCTCGGCATGCCGGCTGCGACGTTCCAGATCGCCAACTGGGTGTCGGCGGCGCTGTGGGGCGGCGCAATGCTCGGCGCCGGCGCGATGGTCGTCAAAACCGCGACCTGAAAGCGACTGCATCCTCATATCCCTGCCCACATGCGGCCGGGATTGAGCACGCCATTCGGATCGAAACTGTCCTTCACCCGCTTCGACAGCGCGGCGAGACCTGCGTCTTGCGGCGGAAACACATCGTTCGCCGCGCGCGCCGCGACCGGCGCGCGCACTAGCGTGGCGTGTCCGCCGACCGCCGCGACCGCGCTACGGATCGCCGACGCGTCGGGCTCGTCCTCGACCGGCATGCCGACCCAGACGAGGCCGCCGGCCCAGTCGTAGAACATCTGCGCCGAGGGCGGGATCAGATCGGCCAGTTCCGCGCCGCGCATCGGCTCGGTGGAGATACGCCATAGCGGGCGCTTGAGGCCCGCACCCTGCGCAAACGGCTTGGCGTCGCGGATGCTGCGCCACAGCGCGCGCGACGATTCAGCCTCGACAAAGCTGATGCGGCCGAACGGCGCGAGCAGCGCGGCCAGCGTCTCGCGGCGATGCTTTACCGACACCGCGAAGCCTTCGACCCGCAGGCAGGTGGAGGCGCCCTCTTCCGGCAGCCCGTCGAAATGCGCGGCGATGTGATCCGGCAGATGTGCCGCGCCCGACACATCGAACGACGAACCCATCGCCGCCGCCATGGCGCGCGTCGCCGCCTTGTCGTCGAGATCGTGCACGACCACCGTGGTTTCCGTCTCGGCGCGCGGCAGCACCTTGATGGTGACTTCAGTGAGCGCGGCGAGCGTGCCCCAGGATCCGGCGATCAGCTTGCAGAGATCGTAACCAGTGACGTTCTTCACCACGCGGC
>JAHBZF010000096.1 GCA_019635575.1 Pseudolabrys sp.
GTGATGGTGATCGTCGGCGGTTACGAGACCTTCGTGTCGCGGCTCGATCTCGAAGGCCATCCGGACCAGCCGGAATGGCTGTCGCACGTCAATGCCAGCGTCTTGAAGATCAAGCTGGCGATGGCGATCATCGGCATCTCGTCGATCCACCTGCTGCGCACCTTCATCGAGGCGGGCAATCTCGGCGGCGCCGGACGAACCACCAACTACACGCCCGAGGGCGTGATGTGGCAGACCATCATCCACGTCGTGTTCATCGTCTCGGCGGTCGGCATCGCCTATGTGGACCGGCTCGGCCAGCTCGCCGAGACGCAGCCGCACGGCGAGGACGGCAAGCCCATCAAGCACCACAAGCACTAGGACGCGCGCCTGCGCGCGTGCGGCGGCGTCAGGCCGGCATCAGCGTCCGCGCGGTCTCGAGCGCGCTGTCGATCGTGCTTTCATAGGTCGCGAGCGGCGGCGTCACGCCGTGCGCTGTGAGGGTGCGGCGCAGCGCCGGCGAGGCGCCGGTGACGATCATCGTCACGCCGCGCTGGCGCGTCTTGCGGCCGATGCCCTCGATGGTGTTGGCCGCGGTGGAATCCAGAAACGGCACGCCGGAGAAATCGACGATCAGCACCTTGCAGCGGTCGTCGCTCATGAAGTCGAGCGCCTCGCCGACAGCGGAGGCGACGCCGAAGAAGAACGCGCCGGTGATGCGGTAGACGATGACGCGCGGGTCGGTGGCGAGCGACGCATCGTAGGGCGTGCGCTCGCCGTCGCCGTGATCGGCCTTGTCCTGCGGTGCGAACGGCGTTTCCGCGGCAACGCCGGTCGCCTGCGCGATGCGGCTGACGAACAGCAGCGTGCCGATGCCGAAGCCGACGATGATGCCGGTCATCAGGTCGTCGAACACGGTGAGCAGGAAGGTCGCGAGCAAAACCACGGTGTCGCCGCGCGAGGAGCGGAACAGCGTCACCAGCGCGTCGCGCTCCACCATGTTCCAGGCGACGGTGATCAGCACGCCGGCGAGCGCGGCGAGCGGAATGTCGTGGGCGAGCGGCGCGGCGACCAGCATGAAGCCGAGCAGCACGGCGGAATGCACCATGCCGGCGATCGGGCCGCGCGCGCCGGCGCGAATATTGGTGGCGGTGCGGGCGATGGTGCCGGTGGCGCAGATGCCGCCGAACAGCGCGGAGCCGATATTGGCGATGCCCTGTGCCACCAGTTCGCAATTCGCGCGATGGCGGCGGCCGGTCATGCCGTCGGCGACCACGGCGGAGAGCAGGGATTCGATTGCGCCGAGCAGCGCGAAGGCGGCGGCATCGGGCAGCACGGCCTGCATCCGCGCAAGCGAGAATACCGGCAGCGCCGGCGCCGGCAGGCTGTTGGGAATGCCGCCGAATTGCGTGCCGATGGTTTGCACCGGCAGCCCGAACAGCGTGGTGGCGAGCGTCGCCGCCGCGACCGCGATCAGGATGCCGGGCCAGTGCGGCCGCCATTTGCGCAGCACCGCGATGATGACGATGGTGAGAACGGCTAGGCCGAGCGCGGCGGGATTGAGCGTGCCGGATGCCTGCGCCAGTGCCGGGATTTTCTGCAGCAGCGGTCCGGGCTCTTTTCCGGTGAGCGTGAGGCCGAGCAGATCCTTCACCTGGCTGGCAGCGATGATCACCGCGATCGCGGCGGTGAAGCCGACCGTGACCGGGAACGGCAGGAATTTCACATAGGTGCCGAGGCGCAGGAAACCGGCGGCGATGAGGAACACGCCGGCCATGGCGGTCGCGAGCAGCATGCCGTCGATGCCGTGCCGCTCGACGGTCGCCGCCACCAGCACGATGAACGCGCCGGCCGGCCCGCCGATCTGGAAACGGCTGCCGCCGAACAGCGAGATCAGGAAGCCGCCGACGATGGCGGTGTAGAGCCCCCGGTCCGGCGTCGCGCCGGACGCGATGGCAATTGCCATCGACAGCGGCAGCGCGACGATCGCCACCGTGAGACCGGCAAACAGATCGGCGCGCAGGTCCTTGCCGCCATAGCCCTCACGCAAGACCGTGATGAGCTTGGGCGTATAGAGATCGGTGAAGCTGACGCGCCGGGCGATGGGCGCTGCGGGCGTGGAGGTGGCGGTGTGCATGATCGGTGTTCGCGCGAAGGTGCGACGATGAGACAATTACGCCTTGATGCGCGTCAAGGACCGGCAGTGTGGCGCGCTCGCATTAAGCTTCAATTTACCGGACACTCTCTGTTCTCTGATTCGCGCATGTTCGCCGAATGTTCGGAGCTTGTCATGATCTTGCGATCCAGCGCTATGCGGACTCTAGCACTAGTGATGAGTGCGCTGGTGATCGTTGCGAGCGGCGCGAATCAGGCATGCGCGGCCGATTCGGCTTTTTCGCGCTGGCTCGAATCGACCTGGCCCGACGCGGAAAAACTCGGCGTGTCGCGCGCGACGTTCGACAACGCCATTCGCGGGCTGACGCCGGATTACGGGCTGCCGGACCTGATCATTCCCGGCAAGCCGCCGGCGGCACAGCGTGGGCAGGCGGAGTTCGTGCAGTCGCCGGCCGATTATCTCAAGGAAGCCTCGCTGGAACGGCTGGCGGCGCAAGGCCGGCAACTGGCGGCGCGCTATCACGATGCGCTGGCGCGGATCGAGCGCGAGTTCGGCGTGCCGGGGCCGGTGGTGCTGGCGATCTGGGGCCGCGAGACCGCCTATGGCGGCGTCAAGCTCGGCCACGACGCGATCCGCGTGCTGGCGACACAGGGTTTCACCGGCCGGCGCAAGGAGCTGTTCCGCAACGAATTCGTCCACGCGCTGAAGATGCTGCAGGACGGCTATCCGCGCGCGCAGATGCGCTCGTCCTGGGGCGGAGCGATGGGGCTGACGCAGTTCATCCCGAGCGAGTTCTACAAATACGCGGTCGACTTCGACGGCGACGGTCGCGCCGACATTTTCAATTCGGTGCCGGATGCGCTCGCATCGGCGGCCAAGCAGTTGCGCGGCAAGGGCTGGCAGCCGGGTGGGCGCTGGGCGATCGAGGTCAAGGTGCCGGGCGGCATCGACTGCACCATCGCCGAACCGGAGCAGACGATGCCGGTGAAGGACTGGATCGCGCGCGGCTACCAGCCCCTGACGCGCGTTGCGGCCGCCGACACGGCACAGACCGCGTCGCTGTTGATGCCGGAAGGCATCTACGGCCCCGGCTTCCTGACCTTGAAGAACTACTATGTGATCAAGGAATACAATTTCGCCGATCTCTACGTGCTGTTCGTCGGCAGTCTCGCGGATCGCATCGCCGGCGGTCACGGCTTCAAGGCGCCGTGGGCGAAGCTGCCGCCGATGCGGTCGCACGATGTCGAGGATATCCAGCGCGGCCTGACGGCCACCGGATTTTATCAGGGCGCCATCGACGGCAAAGCCGGGATGAAGACACGCTCGGCGATCGGCGCATACCAGAAAGCGCGGCGGCTGAAGCAGGACTGCTGGCCGGGGCCGTCGCTGCTGCAAGCCATTCAGACCTCGCGCTGACACCCCGCCCAAACAAAAACGGCGGGCCTCGGCCCGCCGTTTGATATTCTCGTATTGCTTCGCGTGCGATCAGTCGCAGACCTCGACACGGCGGATGCGATAGCCGTAGCCGTCCCAGTAGCGGTGACGCTCGATCCGGCACGCCGGTTCGTCCACCACATAGGCCGGCGGCGGCGCGTAGTAAGCGGGCGGCGGAGCCGGATAGGCCGGACCGCTGTTGGCAATGGCGCTGCCGATAATGGCGCCGGCGGCAAGGCCGCCGATCACGCCGGCACCGACGGCGCAGCCGCGGCAGCGGGCGTCAGCCGACGTCGAGACGGCGGCCAGCAGCACGGCGGCGGTGGCGGCAACCGCGATAGATTTCATCATGATGTGCCTCGTTTCATGTTCCCCGGGATCATCGCGGCGGGTTGTTAAGCGAGCATTAAGGCCAAAAACCGACGCGCGGTTTCGCCCCTGATCCTGTGTCTCGCCGCAGGATGCGCCGCGCCGGATAAACAGCGGCTGAACGCCGGGGCTGTTGTCCCAGCAAAAAGCCCGGCCTGCGCGGGGCAGACCGGGCTTTCCGTGAACCTCGGCGCGGGTCAGTAGCAGACCCGAACGCGGCGGAAGTGGACGTAGCCATAGGGGTCCATGACCCGCTCACGCCGCCAGTAGCAGCCGCCGCCGTAATAGGCCGGCGCGGGGCCGTAGCCGTAATAGCCGGGACCGGGGCCGTATCCGTAGTAACCGCCGTTCGCGGCACCACCGATGATCGCGCCGGCGGCCAAACCGCCGATGATTCCGGCGGCGACGGCGCCGCCGCGCCCGCGGGCTTCGGCCGGTTGCGGTGCGGCCACGGCCGCGATTCCGAGGGTCGCGGCGACCGCGAGAACTGTCAGAGTCTTGGTCATCATGGCATCACCTTGGAAATGGTGGACGTCGAACCAATTGTTAACGCTGTCCGACCGGGACAGGTTCCATCTTTTCACGTGAACGCGGCCTGAACCGCCGGACCACAATATTGCCGTGAAAAGGGGCGGGAACGCCGCCGTCGAATGCAGATCAGGCCCTTTACAAGGCCCGGATACGCCGTCGAAATACCGCCCGACATGAGCGGGGAATTGGCGGGGGCGGCAGCATCCGGATGGGTGCCACCGGCGCTGGACGCGGAAGCGTTCGCGACCGAGCAGAATGCCCTGGGACAGGTGTGGACGTTGTTGGGCTGGACGCGCGACGTTGCCCGCGAGGGCGACTGGTTCACCGCGCATCTGGGCGGCCGGTCCGTTTTCGTGCAGCGGTTTCGCGAAGGGCTGCGCGCGTTCGAGAACAAATGCGCGCATCGGTTCTTCCCGCTTCGCCAGGGCGAAACCGGCAACGGTCCGGTGATCTGCGGCTTCCATCACTGGCGCTACAACAGCGACGGCATGGCCATCGGCATTCCGAAGAGCGAGGAGATGTTCGGCGCGACCCCGCGCGACATGGGCATCTGTCTGCGGCCGGTCGAGATCGAGATATGCGGGTCGCTGATTTTCGGCCGCTTTGCATCGGCGGGGCATCCGGAATCGCTGCGCGCGTTTCTCGGACCGCTGTTCGACATCGTTCGCGCCATGAGTCCGGACGGGATAGCGCCGTTACGCGGCGCATCGGTGTTGCCGTTCAACTGGCGGTTCGCTTACGAAATCGCGCTCGATGACTATCATATCGTCGCGGTGCATTCCGACACATTCGGCAAGCGCGGCTACATGCTGCGCGATCGCGTGCAGTATGAGCGGTCCGGCCCGCACAGCGCCTATTGCGCGGCGCGGGTGCCGGACCTGCTCGAGGGCATGGCGTCGGCCTGCAATGCCGGCACCTATCGGCCGTCGAACGACTATCTCATCATGCATCTCTTTCCGAACATCGCGCTGGTGCAGACCCATGTCGCGACGGTGATGGGTGTCCGTTACGTCTATCTGATGCTGTTGCAGTTCGTTCCGCTGGCGCCGGACAACACGTTGTTGCGCTGGTGGCTGTGGCCATCGCCTTTTCCCACGGGAGACACGCCGCTGCAGCGCGTGTTCCGTCGGATTTCCATGCCGATATCGCTGCCGCTGACGCGGCGCGGCATGTTGCGCATTTTGGCGGAAGACAATGCCGTCTGCGCGCATCTGCAGGCCCATGCGAGGCCCGATGACGGTCCTCCACGGCTCGGCGCGATGGAGGAGCGGATTGGCTGGCACAACGAGGCGTACCGTCAGGTGCTGGAGCAGGCGCGGCGCGATGCGGCTCGCGAATGACAGCGTTACCCGTGAATTGAGCGACAGGAGAACGATCCATGCAACTGACTTTCGACCATATCCACCTGCGCAGTCCCGATCCGGAAGCGACCGCTGCCTGGTTCGAGCGCATGCTCGGCGCACAGATCATCCGGTCGATGCAGCAGGGCAAGCCGCGAATCGATCTCAAGCTCGGCGGGCAAAAGATCTTCATCATGGCGGTGGAGCCGGGCGACGGTGTTGCCGCCGCGCCGGTGTCGCCGTATCAGGGGCTCGATCATTTCGGTTTGTCCGTTACGGACATCGACACGGTTTATGAAGAGCTCAAGGCCAAGGGCGCCGAGTTCACCAAGCACGTGTTCACGCAGCGCCCCGGTATTCGCGTCATGTTCCTGCGCGGGCCGCAGGGCGTTTCCATCGAACTGCTCGAGCGCAGCGACAAGTATCAGTAAAGGTTAGTTCAGCATCACGATCGCACCGTTGAGCAGCGTGGCGAAGGCGACCCAGAGCAGGTAAGGCGCGAACAGCCACGCGGCCGCGGCGTCCTTGCTCCAGCGTTCGCCGATGAAGGCGCAGATCGCGATCAGCAGCAATGCGATGACAGCGAGCGCCAGATCCGGTCGGTGCAGCCCGAAGAACACCGGCGACCACAGAAAGTTCAGCGCCAGTTGCGCGACCCATAGCGTCTTCGCCGTGCCGCTGCCGCCGGCGCGCAGGAATGTGCGCCAGCCGGCGATGGCGATCAGCACATAAAGCGTGCTCCAGATCGGGGCGAACACCGCGTTGGGCGGATTGAACGGCGGTTTGCGCAGCGCGGCGTACCATCCGTCCGGCAAGTTGAAGAGACCGATCAGCGTTCCGCCGCCAAGCACGACGACGATGAAAACAACGAGCAGCAGATAGCGGGTCAGAGCAGCCATCGTCGGTCTCCGTGAGTGGGCAGGGCCCAATACAACTTTCGGCGGGTGCGCCGGTTCAATGGGCGCTGCGCATTCACGCGTTGCCGAATTCCGCTGGCGGGCGGATCAGGTTGTGCCATGATACCGCCCACAACAACGGCCGAAACAGGCCGGGCGATACCAGGGGAGGTTATGGTGGTCAGGATTGGGCGGCGCGGATTCATGAAAGGGGCGGGCGCCGCGGCGCTCGCCGGAGGCGGTGTCTCGTCGCTGGCGATGCCGGCGATCGGTCAGGCGAAATGGCCGGACCGGCCGGTGCGCTTCATCGTGCCGTTGGCGCCGGGCGGCGCCATCGACTTCGTTGCGCGCCAGACCGGCGAGGTGTTGTCACGTCATCTCGGTCAGCAGGTGGTGGTGGAAAACCGTACCGGCGCCGGCGGCACCATCGGCATGGACGCGGCGATGAAGAGCACGCCGGACGGTTACACGATCCTCATCACCAACGACAACGCGGCGAGCGCGCCGCATATCCTGTCGCTGAGTTACGACTACACCAAGGAGATGATGCCGGTCTGCGACCTCGGGCATCAGCCGCAGGTGTTCGCCGTGCATCCGTCGCTCGAAGTGTCGTCGGTGAAGGAGTATGTGGAGAACGCCAAGAAGAATCCGGGCGTCGGCTTCGCCACCTCCGGCGTCGGCTCCAACCAGCATGTGGTCGGGGCCTGGTTCGCGAAGGAAGCGGGCATCAAGCTCGAACACGTGCCGTATCGCGGCGCCGGTCAGGCGGTGAACGATCTGATTGCCGGGCACGTGAAATCGGCGTTCCTCGGCCCGACCGCGCTGGTGGCGCATTATCGCGCCGGGCGGCTGAAATTCATTGGCCAGTCGTCGGCCAAGCGCGCGCCGACCTTGCCGGAAGTGCCGACGCTGGAAGACGCCGGCTACAAAGGCGTGGTGCTGGAAGCCTGGTATGCGGCGTTCGCGCCGGCTGGCACGCCGAAGGAGATCGTCGATCTGCTCAACAGCGAATTCAACAAGGCGCTGAAGGATCCGCGGCTGGTCGATGCTTTCACCAAGGGATCGATGGAGCCGATCGGCGGCACGCCGCAGGATCTCGGCAAGCTGGCGCAGGCGGATTCCGCAAAGTACGCCCGGCTGGTGAAGGAGCTGAACATCAAGGTTCAGTAGCGCGCGGCGACAACCCGTCTGAAACCGACAGCGCGCCGGTGGCTATCCGCCGGCGCGTTTTGCTGTCTGCTTCACCGGGCAGCCGGCATAAGCGGCCTTCACCGCCTCGGCGCCGCCTGCGAGCGTGAATTCCGCGCTGGTGCGGGGATTGTTCAACGAGCGGATGCGGACGTAGAGCTGACGCGCGCTTGTCACAGCTTCGGCGAAGGCCGCGACCTCGTCGGGATCCTCGATCACCACGGTTTTATAATCCCGCAGGAAGCGCGCTTCCGCTTCCTTGCCGGGGCGGTCGTCGAACCGGTAACCGAGCATCGAGTTGCGGTTGGAGCCGACGCGATCGTTGAAGGCGATGCGTACCACCGGCGCGTTCTGGAAGCAGAGCAATTGCAGCAAGGCGTTGCGCGCAATCAGGTGCTGCGTCGATGTCGTGACGCTGGCCGGGAGCGCTGAACTCGAGATCGGCAGGCCGGTGACGCGATCCTCGCCGCGCTCGATGCGCCAGCCGCCGACGCGCGTAGCGCCATCGCTGCCTGTCACATAGGGATCGCGCGCCGCGCATCCGCTTAAGGTTACGCCGAGCGCGCCGCCGGCGATCAGCACGCCGAGCACCGTCGCCGCTTGCGCGATCGTCCGTCGCATGATGGCCCCCGCCGCGATGTTCCCAGCCGATCAGTGTGCCGAAGCAGACAGGAAGCGGCAAGACGGGAAGGCGGGCGGGCTTGCGGAGGCCGGCATGACGTTCGTAGGGTGCCGCAACGGATCAGGACAGGGAGACACATCCATGGCGTTCACCGTGACCAGCAACAGCTTCAAGGATGGCGACTATCTGTCGAAAGATCACGTCCTGTCCGCGGATTTCGGTTTCGGGTGCGCCGGCGGCAACCGCTCGCCGCATCTGGCATGGCGCGGCGCACCGGCCGGGACCAAGAGCTTCGCCATCACCTGCTATGACCCGGATGCGCCGACCGGCTCGGGGTTCTGGCACTGGCTGGTGGTGAACATCCCCCCGACCGTGACCGACCTCGCCGCCGGAGCGGGCAGCACCGGCGGACAGCTTCCGGCCGGCGCGCTCGCGACGCGCACCGATTTCGGCAAGCCGGGTTACGGCGGTCCATGTCCGCCGGACGGCGATCATCCGCATCGCTATCTGTTCACGGTGTTCGCGGTCAGCGACATGCTCGACGTTGCAGCCGATACGTCAGCGGCGGTGATCGGGTTCAACCTGCATTTCAAGACGCTGGCGAAAGCGTCGATCATGGGATTGTTCAAGCGCTGACGCGCGTCGGCGCTACGGCATCCGCGAGAATGTCGCCAGCGCGCGCCCCGCTTTATCGAGTAGCGTCAGCGTGTTCTGCGCCATATCGATGCGCCAGCGGCGTGTTTTCGTCAGCACGTCGAGGAATTTCCGTTCCTGCTCCATGACGGCCGGCTGACAGGCCATCAGCGTGCTGACGGGACGGCCGAACGTGATGGTGTTTTTCTTGATGGCCGCGCGGCTGCCAATGCTGTTGCAGCCACCGCTGCCGGACACGCGGCCATCCTGACCGAGATCGAGAGCGACCGGTTTGTCGCCGGTGACTGGCGCGCCCTGAATGGTCTGGGCCTGCCAGCGGCCGGCAGGCGTCACTGGTGCGGTCGCTGCCACCGGGATCACGTCCTTCGTTCCTTGCGCGCCCATATAAACGCCGATCAGGCGCATGGTCTCGGTGCCGTTGTTGATACTCGAATGCGCGACGCCCATGGCTTCGACCAGCGCGTCGCCCTTGCGGTAAGTGCGCTTGCCGTGCGTGCCGTAATCGACCGTCAGCTCGCCATCCAGAATATAGGCGAACAGCGGCGCGCCGTGCTTGTGCAGGAATGCGGTGCCACCCGGCGGCAGCGTGACGATTGCGGCGGTGACATTGGCCGGGCCGGTGCGCGGATAATGGATGGTTTCGCCGACGACCGTCTTGCCGGTCGAGAGCAGCTTCTGCGCCGGATAGTTTTGCGGCGGGGCCAGCGGCTTCGTCGCGTCCTGCGCGGCAGCGCAGGAGAGGGATACCGCCGTCAGCACGGCGACCCATACGGTGATCCATGGGGCAGTCATGGCGGCGCGGCGAGCAGGCATCGGTCTCTCCCGGTCTGTTTGGTCTGCGATTAGGACGATTCGCGGTGCGGCCGTCCACCGGAACCAGTTGGCGCGATCCGCATTGAATCGGAGCGCCCGTTCCTGCTGCATGCGCTGTTGTCGCGTGTGCCGGGAATCCTCGGCCAGTTGCCCATGACCTTTCTCCAGCAGGAGCTTCCCATGCAGACCTCGTCCCGTCGCGCATTTCTCTCGAAAATGACCTTGGCCGCCGCCGCGGCGCTCACCGTGACGAGCGTCGGGTTGAGCACACCCGCCGCTGCCGCGAGCGGGACGATCAGCTTCTCCATCATCAAAGGTGGGTTCTTCGTCGGCGCCGAGGCCGGAAAGGGCGTTCTGTCGTTCGCCGGGCGCCGTTACCCGGTGTCGATCGGCGGTATCAGCGGCGGGCTTGTGTTCGGTGCGTCGGAGACGCGTTTCCACGGCACCGTCACCAATATCCGCCGTCCGACCGACGTGGCCGGCACCTATGGCGCGGCCGGCGCGGGCGCGGCGGTCGGCGTCGGTGCGCGTGTGATCCAGTTGCGCAACGAGAAGGGCGCGATCCTGCGGCTGCAGGGGCGTCAGGTCGGCCTGATGGCGAATATCGACCTCAGCGGGCTGGTCATCAGCATGCGCTAGAGCGCGCCTGCTCTTCATGTTCGTGCGAGAAAAGCGGAAGGCAGCGCCTTCCGCTTTTTGCATATCCTGCATGTAGGGACGGGGTTTCAGCCGGTTTTCAGGCGGATTAAAAAGAACAATGACGATTAAAGCGGAAAATCCTGAGGCGGATGGCAAGGACAAGAAACCGTCCAAGCGGGTGGTACGCGAATTTCTCATCGCCGACCGGACGCCGATGTGGTTCACGCTCGTGGCGTTGCTGTTCGGAGCCGGTGGCACCTACTATCTCGCGCCGTCGGTGAATGCGCAGTTCGAGGCGCAGAAGATCAAATCCGACTTCGTGATCCGCAACTACGGCGATCTGCGCGCCAAGATGGAGGATTTCCAGGGCCTCTATACGGTGGTGACGCAGAAGATGGTGGCGGGCGACGACGTGCGTGCCGACATCCTCAAATTGCAGGAGCTTCGCGGCCGGATCAGTGCACAGACTGTCTCGTTGCTGCCGATGTTCACTCATGCCGACGGGCCGCAGGCCGCGGCCGAGGTGAACAACGGACTCAACGGCATGATGACGGTGCTGTTTACCAACGCCGGCAAGAAGCTCGACGACGATGCGGAGTCGGCCGCCTTCACCGAGCAGGTTGCGCAGGCAACCCGGAAACTCGTCCCGCCTTTGCTCAAGCTTTATGTGCGTATCGCCGAGGTCGGCCGGCTGAATCCGACCCGCGAGGATACCGATCTGCCGCAGCGGTAGGCAGGCTGGCCGTCTGCGACGTCTGTCCGGCCAGCCGCCGGTGCCGTTGCGCTCCTTGCCGGCTCCTTGATGTTGGAGCGGGGGTTCCTATCTAGTCCGGGGGTGCCGTCCGGAGGTTCGGGATATGTGGGGCGCGTTTGTCCGCCAGATCTTTGCCTATCTGCTGACGCGCCGCGGCAAGCGCGCGCTGGCCTTTGTCGGCATGCTGTTGCTCGGCTTCGTCACCGCGCTGCTGCTCGACATGCAGCTCTATATTTCCGCGACCTTCACCGGCTGTCTGTCGGTGGTGCTCATCACCCTGTGGCTCATCCAGTACTGGCGGGTGAAGCAGCATGACCGGTTGCGCGAGATGCAGCGGCTCGAGGCGGCGGCGAAACGTCTGATGGCTGCGCAGGAGCGGGCCGAACGCTACGACCGGGCCAGGGAGCGTGCGAAGTCGGCGGTCGTCGACACCGTGCGCGGCGTCGGTACGGCGGTGAATGCCGGCACCGTGGGCGTGGCGCGCAGCGGTGTCGAGGCCGCGCGCGATGGTCTCCGGTCCGGTGTCGAAACGGTGCGGTCGGGTGTGCAGGCTGGCGTCTCGTCCGGTATGGCCGCGGCCAAATCCGGAATGGCGGCGGCCAAAACCCATGCGACTGCCGCGACCTCCGGTGTCAGCAAAGCCGCCGATGGATTGCGCTTCTGGCGTCGCAAGGGCGAGCCGGGCAGCGATCCGGCGCACTAAAGCTGCTGGCCGCCGAAACAGCGAGCTATTTCGTCATCGCCGCGCGCTGCTTGAGCAGGCGGTTGAGTTCGTCCTGCTGGTCGTTGAGCCGGTCGGCGTTCAGGTCTTCATCGGCCGCGCCGGAATAGGCGGCGCTCTGCTCGATCAGTTGGCGGATGTTGTCGCGCAGGATCGCGATGCGCTGATCGATCTGCGCGAGCGACATGTCGTCTGCCAAAGCCGCCTCCATCTGCTGGTTCATCGACACTTCAGCGGAGGCCGCGACATGAAGTCAAGTCCGGCCTGCGCGCGATGCTGCGCTAGATATTGACGCCGCGGTTGAACGCCTCGATCAGCTGGTTGTAGTCGCGCAGCAGCCGTTGCGGCGAGCCTTCGACCATCCAGCCCGAGCCGGCATTGAGCATCATTCGGTCGCCCTGGCTGTACGGTGTCTTGTCGCGGAGACGGCGCATCAGTTGCTTGGCCGACACCAGATAGGACTTAGCGCTGCTCATGAACATCGAGCCGATCTTCGGCCCGGCATCGACCTTCTCCGCCGCGTTCACCGTTTCCTCGTAGGTGTTGAGCGCCGCGGTGATCGCCGCGAGGTCCGGCTTGTCGCTTTCATTGGCGCGCAGCAGGCGCTTGGCGTGGATCATCACCGCTTGCACATAGTAGCGCGACTTCTTGCCTTCCTTCTGCTCGGTCTCGGCAAGCTTGTCCGCGGCGCGCCGGTCGTTGATGACATCAACGCTCTTGCGTAGATTCTTGTCGGCACCCGCGAAGGCGTCCCACGCCGCGATGAGGCGCGGGTGCAGCGCCTTGCCCTTCGCCATCTTGTCGTCCTTGTAGTTCTCCTGGCTGTAGTAGTCGTCGGCTTCCTTGAGCAGCGGTTCGAGTTTGCTCACCGCGTCCGCATAGGCGGTGGCGGCGGATTCGAGATCGGCATCGCGCGGCTCCAGCGCGTTGGCTTTCTCGACGTTCCTGCGGCAGTCGGAGGTGTCGTAAATCGTATAGGTGCCATAGATGATCCGCTCCTTGCCGGTCGGGCCATTCTTCCCGACCCAGCTGAAGTAGCGTTTGCGGGAATCGTAGGACCGTGCCGACAGCCGGTTGATGCATCCGACATAGGCGTTCATCTTCGTGACTTCGGAGGGCGTGGCGTTCTGGCCCTGAGCCTGCGCGGGTGCTGTGAGCAGCGGCGTGGCGAGTAAGGCGGCTCCGAGAACGGCGGCGGAAAACAGTTTCATGGTCACCCCCATCGGCGTCAGCGTGTCCGGTCGATGAAGTGTAGCGCGCGGGGCGTTGACGAGCCATGCGCGTTTCACTACCGCCACGCCCATTGGTCGCGCGTGGTCAAGGAAAGGTTCAAGGCGCGATGGGGGCGGCGTCGGAGGCCATGTTGCTGCTTAAGGCGGTCGATCACCGCCGCGATATAGCCGAGGATCGTCGCCATGCTGCGCAGGAGAAGCCGGAGCGAAAGCCAAGCACCACGGCGATCAGCAACGCGGCGTAGACGATGGCATCGAACGGATTCATGGCGCGAGGCTAGATGCCAGTCGCGCAAAGTAAAGTGGAGAGGCTAGCTCTTGTCTTCGACGTCGGTGTCCGGGCGGTCGTGGCCGCTTGCCAGTTCACGATGCCATTCGCCCTTCGCGTCCTCGTATTCGATCGACATGGTCTGGCCCGGTACGCGCTGTTCGCGAGCGGCGTGCTGCGCGGCGGTGAGCGCCGCGACGTGGGTCGGGAAGGTTTCGGAATAAGTGCCGTCGGCGGTGTAGGCCCAACCGTCTTCGTGGCGGACGATCTTGTAAGTCACATGGCTCATCGGCATACCTCGCTTGTTGGCCCGGTTGCGCCAAGGCTCACATCTCATGCGGCCCGGTGCAAGCGGGAACAGCTCAGCGCGGGGCCGGTTCCGTGCCCGCTCCCGACAGCCACGCGCAGATCGCGCCCGGCACGGCGCCGACGAGGCCGAAAGCGAGCACATAAGGCCCGTGGACATTGCCCGCGATGACTGATGTGAGGATCGGCAGAAAACCGGTGAGGCAGGACAACAGCGCGGTCCACAGAATACGGGCCGGTGTCCCGCGTCGTGCGAGATATTCATCGAACGCGGCGGCGATGAGCGCCGGCACCAGGCCGAGCGCATAGGCCATCGGCAGCAGCACGATCTGCCCGGCGTCGATGGTTGGCGGCTCGCCGAGCGCGCCAAGCAGGCCCCAGAACAGCGTGACGAAACCGAGCGGCGGCCCGAGTATCGCGAAGATCAGAAACCGCCTCATGCTACTTTCTGCGCGGCGGCGGGTGCTTGCATCGCCGATTGATTTGAACGAACGCCTCAGCGCGGACTGCCATCCTTCATCGCGCTCCGGATCATGTCGCGCAGCTCGGCGGAATCCTGGTGTCTGTGGACCGTCACCGCGTGCTGCACGGCGACTTCCAGCAATTCGTTCTCGCTGTCGGCGCTGATGGCAATTGTACAATTCATTTCACTGGGGAATTCGCGGCAGTCGATAAACTTCCGTGGCATGATTTCCTCCGGTGCGTGTGAATGGACGGTACGACTTCAATCGCGGTGAGGCGCGTCACAGCGCCTTATTGCTCTCCTTCACCAATCCCGCGTTCTTCGCGTGATGCTCGGCCTCCGACTGCAACGCCGTCGTGTGCGGCGTTTTCACCTTGTCCGCATCCACATAGACCTGCTGGCCCATGGCGTTGAATTTGTCCGACATCTCCTTCATCCCGGCAGCCGGATCGAGACCAAGCGCGGTCTTTTCATTTGCGCCGAGTGAGGCCGCATAATCC
>JAHBZF010000097.1 GCA_019635575.1 Pseudolabrys sp.
TGGTGAGCGTGCGATCGTAGAGTGCCGGCTCGACCTGCGCCGGGGTCGCGAACTTGAAATCGTCGTAGACCAGATGCTCGTACATGTCGTCGGTCATGACATGCACATGCGGATGCTTCACCAGCACGTCGGTCAGCGCCTTCAGCTCGGCATGGGAATAGGCCGCGCCGGTCGGGTTCGACGGCGAGTTGAGGATGATCCACTTGGTCTTCGGCGTGATGGCGCGTTCGAGTTGCGCCGGCTGCAGCTTGAAGCCGTGCTCCATGCCGCAGACGATCTCGACCGGCGTGCCACCCGCCAGCAGAACCATGTCAGGATAGCTGACCCAATACGGTGCGGGAATGATGACCTCGTCGCCCGGATTCAGCGTCACCATGAAGGCGTTGTAGAGCACCTGCTTGCCGCCGGTGCCGATGGTGATCTGCGACGGCTTGTAGGTGAGGCCGTTCTCGCGCTTGAACTTGCTGACCACCGCGGCCTTCAGTTCAGCGATGCCGTCGACATTGGTGTATTTCGACGCCCGGCCGCTCTCGATCGCCTTGATCGCCGCCTGCTTGATGTTAGCCGGGGTATCGAAATCCGGCTCGCCGGCGCCGAGCCCGATGACGTTGCGGCCGGCCGCTTTCAGCGCCCGCGCTTTGTCCGTGACGGCGATGGTCGCCGACGGTTTCACGCGCTTGAGGTGCTCTGCAAGGAAGGCCATGTCGCTTCTCCGGATGATGTGCGGGAGTGGTCTAAAGGCCCCCTCGGGCCGGGGCAAGCCGCCCCGGTGAATGCTTTCATCAAGACTGTTGATGTGAGGATTCGGCGGCCGCTGTTTCTTCCCTCTCCCCGCCTGCGGGGAGACGGTGGCGAACGAATGTGAGCCGGGTGAGGGGCCGCAACAAAGATGACCCCTCACCCGCCTCGCCGCACAGCGGCTCGGCACCCTCTCCCCGTAAACGGGGCGAGGGAAAGAAAACGCGCAACTCTTCAGGCGGGGTCGGGCAACCCTCCCTTAAGTCCGCTTTGCTAGACCGACTGGATGGCTGGCCTGGTCACAATCCTGCGCAGCGGCGCCTGGCTGACCCGCGAGCGGGTGCGCCTGATCGCCGGCGGCATCGCCATCGCCTCGCTGGCGGGCCTCATTGTCCTGCTGGCCACCGCCGATGGCCTCAACGATCGGCTCGGTCGTCCGCTCGGCACCGATTTCTCCAATGTCTATGCCGCCGGCACCTACGTGCTGGACGGCGATCCCGCGAAGCCGTTCGACCCGCCGGCGCAGCAGGCGCGGGAACAGGCGATCTTCGGCGCCGGCACACCGTTCTACGGCTGGCACTATCCACCGTTCTTCCTCGCGCTCGCCGCCCTGCTCGCCACCATGCCGTACCTGCTGGCGCTCGCCGTCTGGCAGGGCGTGACACTTGTGGCCTATCTTTGGGTGATCCGCGGCATCCTGAATCGCCACCCGTTGCCGGCAGAGGTGATGCGTCTCTGGCCCCTGCTCGCCCTCGCCTTTCCCGCCGTGTTTATCAATCTCGGCCACGGCCACAACGGCTTCCTCACCGCGGCGCTGTTTGGCGGCGCCCTGCTCGTGCTCGATAGGCGGCCGGTCCTCGCCGGCATCCTGTTCGGCCTGCTGGCCTACAAGCCGCAGTTCGGCGTGCTGATCCCGCTCGCGTTGATCGCGTCCGGCCGCTGGCGCGCGACGGCGAGCGCAGCGGTCACCGTCATCGTCATGACGATCATCACGACGCTGGCCTTCGGCATCGACATCTGGGCGGCGTTCCTTGCCTCCGGCCGCTTCACGCGCACCGTGGTGCTCGAAGCCGGCGACACCGGATGGCACAAGATCCAGACCGTGTTCGCCTGGGCGCGCATGTGGGGCGCGCCGGTACCGCTCGCTTATGCGCTGCAGGCGATCGTCGCGGTCGGTGCCGCGATTGCCGTCATCCGTGTCTGGCGCGGCGGCGCGTCGTTCGCCGACAAGGCGGCCGTGCTGTTGATCGGCACGTTGCTGGCGACGCCGTACAGCCTCGACTATGACCTGATGCTGCTCGCGCCTGCCCTCGCCTTCCTGGTGAGCGACATGATGCGGTGCGGCGCAGAAGCAAGTGCCGAACCTTGGGAAGCAAGCCTGCTGGCAGCGCTGTGGCTGATGCCGCTCGTCGCGCGCACGCTGGCGCAGGTCACGCTGATCCCGCTGGCGGTGCCGATCATGATAGCGACGCTGCTGTTCGTGCTGCGGCGCACCCGACGCGAACGGCTGCCGCTCGCCACCGCGCAACGGCCCGCCTGATCCCGCACAATACGCTTCAAACCGTTGCGACAATGACACGCGCATGCTGGCGCGCCATGCCGCCGCGGAATAACCTTCCTCGCCGTGGTCCATTCCTGTTTTGAATAAGAACGATCACATCGGCGGCCTTGCATTCGCCCGATTGCATGGCCAAATCGACGCGTGACTCGCGGCGCAACGGCGGGCGCCGAACGATGTCGAACGATTCTGGGGGACCGATGTACACGCTTTATTCGATGCAGCGGTCCGGCAACAGCTACAAGACACGGCTGGCGCTCGCGCAATTGCGCGAACCGTTCAAGCTGGTCGAGGTCGACATCCTCAAGGGCGAAAGCCGCACGCCAGAATTCCTCAAGAAAAATCCTAACGGACAGATCCCTCTGCTCAAGGTTGCGCCGGGCCGCTATCTCGCCGAGTCGAACGCGATCCTCTGGTATGTCGCCGGCCGTTCGCATCTCGCGCCGGAAGACCGGCTCGAGCGCGCCGAAACCATGCAATGGATGTATTTCGAGCAGCACTCGATCGGCGCTAATCTCGGGCAAGCGTATTTCTGGCTCGCGCTGGTGAAGGGCGGTCGCGATCTGCAGAAGAACAATCTCGAAGAGTGGATGGAAGCCGGATACCGCTCACTGCGGATCATGGACCGGCACTTGCAGCAGCATCCGTTCTTCGTCGCCGACCGCTATACCATCGCGGACATCGCGCTTTATGCCTACACGCATATCGCGCACGAATGCGAATTCGACCTGACGCCGTATCGGGCGATCCAGGACTGGCTCGCGCGGGTCGCGGCGCAGGATGGCCATGTGCCGTTCGACTGGCAGCCGCCGACGCTGGCGGAAGGAAGCCTCGCGGTCGCCGCAGAATAGCACATCGAAAACCGCCGTTAACGACCCGTTAACGGGTTGTCACAGATTTGCCGCGAACCTTCTCCGGCGCCGCCGCAGTCCCGCCGAACGGCGGCCCGCATCGCAACGCATGCTGGCATCATCGACGCGAATCGACCGGCGGGATGTTCCCCCGGCACGCGCCGAATGAGTCAGTTGCCATGGCGCGCACGCCGCACGATCAAGGCTTCAACGGATTGGATGTGATACCCGGCAAGCCGCGCTCGCTGGTCGCCGGACTTTTAACGACGACCGCGCTGTTGATCGCCACCATCATCGCCGCGACCGCCGTGTCGGCCGGTATCGCGCGGGCCGATGCCCTCGGCGCGCTGATCGACAATGAAGCGGGTGTATTCGCGATCGCGCTGCTGCTCGGCCTGCTGTTTGTCGCCTCCTGCTTCACCAAGGCGTTGACGCCGCGCCGCAATGCCCGGCGCGAGGCGCTGCACGGACAAACGACGCACCCGAATACGACGCCGCGTCGCATGCCGGCACGCTGAAAATCTGGCAAGCTCCTGCGGAGCTTTTTCTCTCTGCAACCTTGATGCGTCCTCACCGTTATCGGCACAGGGCGACAGGAGCTTTCCATGCACATGCGGGCGATGATCGCGACAATTGGAACGCTGGTTTGCAGCACGCCCGCCGCTGTCCATGCGCAGACCTTCCGCAGCGACACCGGTCCGCTCGCGGTCGAGACGGTCGCGCGGGGGCTCGAACACCCGTGGTCTCTCGCCTTCCTCCCCGACGGACGCATGCTCGTCACCGAACGGCCCGGCCGCATGCGCCTCGTCGCGCGCGACGGCAAGCTGTCCGCGCCGCTCGGCAATGTGCCGAAGGTGGTGGCGAGCGGTCAGGCAGGTTTGCTCGACCTCGCGCTCGACCGCGATTTCGCGAATAACCACACACTTTATGTCTGTTACAGCGCCGCCACCGGCGGGCTTGCCGCGGTGGCACGCGCTAGGCTCGACGCCCCCGCCAACACGCTCAACGACGTGACGACGATCTTCACCGAACAGAGCCAGGGCGGCAGCAACAATCACGGCTGCCGCATCGCGCAAGCGCGCGACGGCGCTCTGTTCGTGACCATGGGCGATCATTTCGGCCCGCGCGATGAGGCGCAGAACCTCGCGCGCGACAACGGCAAGATCATTCGCATCAAGACCGACGGCGGCATCCCCGCCGATAATCCGTTCGTCGGCCGCGCCGGTGCGCGCGGCGAGATCTGGAGTTACGGCCATCGTAATCCGCAGGGGCTCGCGTTCCGTCCCGGCACCGACGAGTTGTGGGAGCAGGAGCACGGCCCGCGCGGCGGCGACGAAGTGAACATCGTCGAGAAAGGCAAGAACTACGGCTGGCCGGTGATCGGTTACGGCGTCGATTACAGCGGCGCGAGGATTCACGAGAGCACCGCCAAAGCCGGCATGGAGCAACCGGTGAAATACTGGGTGCCGTCGATCGCGCCGTCCGGCATGGCGTTCTACACCGGGGACCTCTTCGCGCGCTGGAAAGGCAATCTGTTCATCGGCGCGCTGAAAGATCAGATGCTGGTACGGCTGACGCTCGACGGCCGCCGCGTCACCGGCGAGGAGCATCTCCTGAACGAACTCGGCGAGCGCATCCGCGACGTGCGGCAGGGACCGGATGGCGCGCTCTATCTGCTGACCGACAGCTCATCCGGACGCATCCTGCGCGTGACACCCGCGCGCTGACGCTCGCTTTTTCCCCAGGTGATGCAGAATCGTCACGGACGATCTGTCGCATGCCGGTATCCCGTTACGCGATACACGGTCAAAAAATTCTGCCGTCTGAGCGGGTTGAGGTGACTTTTCGAGTTAGAAAAATTACAAATAAGAATGACTCAAGTCTTTGATATATAACGCTTTTTATTGCCTGACCCGCCTGACTCCTGCTTTTGTCGCGCCACACGAAGACAAAAAACAAAGTGGGGGCTTGTCGTGTTTGGGGCGATTTTTGGTCAGCCGGCGAGGATCAACCGGCAGTGCGTCACGGTCTTGTCCGCGCTGTTGCTCGCGGGTGTCTCTCATGCGGCACTGGCGCAAAGCACGGGCGTACAGCTCGACACCATCAACGTTGATGCGCAAAGCGGCAACGTGATCGACAATTACGTGGCGCGGCGCTCCACCAGCGCGACCAAGACCGACACGCCGCTGATCGAAACGCCGCAAGCCATCAGCGTGGTCGGCGCCGAGCAGATCCGCGATCAGCGGCCGGCGAAGTTCGACGAAGTCGCCCGCTACTCACCGGGCGTCTTCGGCGCTCCCTATGGACCCGACAGCCGCAACGACTGGTTCTTTATCCGCGGGTTCAAGGCCGATAACGACGGCATCTTCCTGGATGGCCAGCAGCTCTATTACTACTCCTACGGCAGCTTCAAGATGCAGACCTTCGGGCTGGAGCGCGTCGACCTGCTGCGCGGCCCCTCGTCCGCTTTGTTCGGCTCCGGCAATCCCGGCGGCATCGTCAACGGCGTCAGCAAGAAGCCGACGGTCGAGCCGCTTCGCTACATGGAAGTCGGCATCAATAATTTCGGCAACCGCTATATCGGCTTTGACTTCAGCGGACCGGTCGTCACCACCGGCGACCATGGCAAGATTTATTACCGTCTGACCGGGCAGGCGCAGGCCGGCGCCACACAGATCAAACACATGGAGGATGATAACTATTTCATCCAGCCGTCGGTCACCTGGATTCCGAACATCGACACCAAGCTGACGATCATCGCCCAGGCGGCGCATAACAATACCAAGCAACAAACCTGGGTGCCGTACCAGGGCTCCGTGATCGATGCACCGTTTGGGCGCATCCCCACCGACAAATACCTGGGCGAGCCTGCGTCGGACAAATGGCGCCGCGACCAGCTCATGATCGGCTACCAGTTCGAGCATTCGTTCAACAACGCCACCACGTTCCGGCAGAATGCCCGGGTCGCGCATGTCAGAGTCGATTACAGCTCCTACTATCCGGTCGGCTACACGTTCGTTCCAAATGGGGCACTCACCGGCGATCTGTTGCGCTCCGGCTTCATGGCCAACGTCAAAGCCACGCAAGCCTCACTCGACAATAACCTGGAATACAAGTTCGAGACCGGACCGCTGCGGCACACCGCGCTGGTCGGCCTCGATCTCAAATATTACGGCATCGACGATTATAACGCTTTCGGTGCGTTCGGCGGCGCGCCACCGATCAACGCCCTCAATCCGGTCTACTCCCAGCTCGGGGCGTTCACCGGCCCGGCCGCGGCCAACCAGTTCATCACGATGAAGCAACTGGGCGTGTATGTGCAGGACCAGATCAAGCTCGACCGCTTCACCCTCGTCCTCAGCGGCCGGCATGACTCGCTGACGACCGATCGCGACAACCGCATCGGCCCGAGCCAGAACCGCAGCGACGGAAAATTCAGCTGGCGCACCGGCCTGATCTACAACTTCGACAACGGCCTGGCGCCTTATGCGTCCTATGCGACGAGCTTCGCCCCGATCGTCGGCGTCAATGCTCTCTCCGGCCAGCTGTTCTTCCCGGAAACGGCGAAGCAGTATGAAGTCGGCTTGAAGTACCAGCCGACCTTCATGAATGCGACCTTCGGCGTCGCGCTGTTCGACCTGACCCGGCAGAACGTGCAGTCGAGCCTCGGCTTCCCGCCGACGGCCGTCACCCAGACCGGCGAAATCAAGTCGCGCGGCATCGAACTCGAAGCCGTGCTTAATCCGATGCCCGGCCTCAAGATCACCGGCGCTTACACGTCGTATCGGTTCAAGACCACCAACGACCTCAATCCGCTGCTGATCGACAAGACCTTGACGGCCGTGCCGCAGCAGTTCGGCTCGGCGTGGGCAGACTACACCTTCCAGGACGGCCCGCTGCGCGGGTTCGGTTTCGGCGGCGGCATTCGCTATGTCGGCGCGTCCTATGCCGATACGATGAACACGCTGACGGTTCCGTCCTACACAGTGTACGACGCCACCATCCACTACGAGCGCGACGGCTGGCGCTACGCCATCAACGCGCAGAACCTGGCCGACAGGATCTACGTCGCATCGTGTTCCTATGCCGCAGGCTGCATCTACGGCGACCGGCTTCGTGTGACCGGCAGCGTATCGTATAAGTGGTAAGCACCAGCAGACCGATCTCGAGAAAAGGATCAAACCCCTGACAACCCGTTCGCTTCGCCGCTGGTCGTGGGTTCATACGTGGAGCAGCATCGTCAGCATGATCTTCATGTTGCTGCTCTGCGTGACCGGCCTGCCGCTGCTGTTCCACCACGAGATCGACGAACTCCTGCATGAGAGCGTCGAGGCAGCCGAGGTCGCGCCCGGCACGCCGAAGGCCAATCTCGATCTGGTGGTCAAGAACGGCATGGCGTCGTCGCCGGGCGAGGCGCTGCACTTCCTGGTGTGGGACCGCGACGACCCGAACGTGATCTTCCTCAGCGTCGGCAAGAGCATCACCTCGCCGCCGCAGGACAATCACCTGATCCGGGTCGACGCGCATACCGGCTCGTTCCTCGACAAGCCTGACTTCCGCACCAAGTTCACCTACATCATGCTCAAGCTGCATACGGACATGTATGCGGACCTGCCGGGCAAGCTGTTCCTCGGCCTGATGGGCATCCTGATGGTCGTCGCGATCATCAGCGGCTACGTCCTCTACGCGCCGTCGATGCGCAAGCTCGACTTCGGCACGGTGCGCAACAAGCGCTCGCGCGCGATCCTGTGGCTCGACGTGCATAATCTCGTCGGCATCGTCACCGCCGTCTGGCTGCTGGTGGTCGGCTTCACCGGCGTGCTCAACACCTGGGCCGATCTCGTCATCAAATTCTGGCAGTTCGACCAGCTTTCGGAAATGGTCGGCCCGAGCCGCGACAAGCCGGTGCCGCAGAGCATCGTGCCGGTGCAGTCCGCGGTCGATACCGCCATCGCCAAATTGCCGGACATGATTCCGTCCTTCGTCGCCTATCCCGGCACGCTGTTCACCAGCAAGACGCATTACGCGATCTTCATGCGCGGCAACACGCCGGTGACCTCGCGGCTGCTGCAACCGGTGCTGATCGACGCCGCCAGCGGCACCTTCACCGACACGCGCAAGATGCCGTGGTACGTCTCGACCCTGTTGCTGTCGCAGCCGTTGCACTTCGGCGATTACGGTGGACTGCCGCTGCGCATCATCTGGGCGATCCTCGACGTGCTGACCATCCTCGTGCTCGTCACCGGCATCTATCTGTGGGTGGTGCGCCGCCGCGCCTATCGCCGCTATGCGCGGCGCGTCACCCTGAATACGAGCCCGGCGGAATGACCATGACTGCAGAACGCCGTCGCATCCGCTCGCTCGGTGAAGTCTTTGCCATGCCGATCCTGCTCGGCCTGCTCAGTGCCATCGGCCTCGTCGTCGCGCTGCTCGGCGACGACATCTGGGACGCGGTTGGCTGGGTCGGCCTCGGCATCCCGCTGCTGGTCGCGGCCTGGTACATGCTGCGGCCGACCGGGCGCTGACGCTTATACGCGCTCGAGCGCGGCCTTGCCCGGCGTGACCGAACAGGACGCCGCCACCAGCGGCGTCGCCACCAACCACAAGACCAGTGCCACACAGGCCACCGCGCCGAGCGCCAGAAACGACGCCGCATAACCGGCCTCACCCGCGACCCATCCGCCGAGCGAAGGGCTGAATGACGCGCCGATGCCCTGCAACGTCATCACCGCGCCGAGCGCGAGATTGACGCGGCCGGTGCCGGCCATGATCCGCGCCACCAGACCCGGCACGGCGACACCGAGCAGACCGGCGCCGACGCCGTCGAGCATCTGCACCGGAAACAGACCGATCGGACCCGTCACCACCGCGGCAAGACCACCGCGCACCGGCAACGCCACCAGCGCCAGGATCAGCACGATCCAGTAGCCGCGCCGTTCCGCGAGCCACGCGGCTGCGAGCGCCATCGGAATCATGGTCAGTTGCGCGACGATGATGGTGGCGCTGGTATAGGCGCTCGGATCCGCACCTTGCGATGCCAGCGATTGCCCCAGCAGCGGCAGCATCGCGCCGTTGCCGAGATGGAACAGCAGCATGGTGACGGCCAGCACCAGCAGCGGCTTGCACGACAGGATGATGCCGATGCCCTGCACCGGCGCATCGCTGTCCTCCGCCGCGCCGCGTGCGGCGCGATGGTCGATGTCTTTCGGGTTGATGAAGGTGAGCGCGATCAGCGACAGCACCGCCATCGCCCCCATCACCACGAAGACGGCGACGAGCCCGAACAGATAGCCGAACAGCCCGCACAACAGCGCGGCGATGACATTGCCGGCATGGTTATAGGCTTCGTTGCGGCCCATCTGATGCGCGAACCCCCGCTGATGCACGAGGCCGAGCGTCAGCCCGGCGATCGCCGGTGCGATCACCGCGCCGGCGATGCCGCTTGCGACCTGCGCAATCGTCGTCGCGGTGAAGCTCGGAAACACGAGGATCAGACAGGAGGAAACCACCGTCGCGACCGCCGCGATCGCCATCAGCGCGCGCTTCGCCCGCGTCGCGTCGACCAGAGCGCCGAACGGCACGGTGGCGATCATGCCGGCGATGCCGCCGACCGTCATCACCAGACCGATCGCCGCTGGCGACCAGTTCTTCTGTTGCAGATAGACGCCGAGATAAGGCCCGAGCCCGTCGCGCACATCCGCCATGAAGAAATTGACGGCGTTGAGCGCGGCAATCGACGTCGTCATGGATACGGCCTCGGCCGATCAACTGAACGGCGCACGGAAGACGAAATACGCGCCCGAGGCAATCAATGCGAAGCCGATGACATGGTTCCAGGTGATGCCCTGCTTGAGATAGACCACCGAGAACACGGCGAACACGACGAGCGTGATCACCTCCTGCATGGTCTTGAGCTGCGCCGCCGAATAGACCTCGCTGCCGATGCGGTTGGCCGGCACCGCCAGGCAATATTCGACCAGCGCAAGACCCCAACTGATGGCGATCACCTGGATGATCGGCACCTCCTTGAACCGCAGATGCCAGTACCAGGCGGTAGTCATGAAGATGTTGGAGCCGATCAGCAGGACGATCGGGGCGACGGTCGGCGGCAGGAACGACATGATGGGGTTTCCGTGAGATTCGTCGGCTGACAACGTAGCACTGCCACGCCTGTGCCATCCCGCCGCATAAAAAAAGCGTCATCGGGCAATATCCCCTCTGGATCGGGCCGCCGATTGTGCGAGCTTGCGCGCCGGACGGACGGACGATGCGGATACGATCGATCATCGGAGCGGTACTGCTGGCGCTGCCGGGGCTCATCCCGCAAGCGGACGCTGCCGCACGGGCGCGCTATACTGCTGTCCCGATCGTCCGGCCGGCGCCGGCAGCCGATGCCGATTTCGCGGCATTCCGGCAAAAGCTGGTCGAAGCGGCCGCGCACAAAGATGTAGCCGCCGTCAGTGCGCTGGTCGCGGCGCAGGGCTTTTTCTGGGAACGCGAGGTCGGCACCCTGCCGCCCGCAGTCGAGACGCCGGGCGCCAGTCTGTTGGGGGAAGCACTGGCATTGAGCGATCCGGCCGGCCACGGTTGGGGCGCGCTCGCCCGCTTCGCCGCCGATCACGCGCCCGCCCCGGCTCCCGGCCGCGCCGGTGTCGTCTGCACGCCGGCCTACCCGGTATTCAATGAACCCGCGTTGCGGGCGGCGATGACCGCGACCGGCAGCGACGTCTACGACTGGGCCTATCCGGCGGCAGACGCCGTGCCGGTCCTGTCGCGGCCGCACGCCGATGCCAGACCTGTGGCCACGCTCGGCGCGACGCTGGTGCATGTGCTGGCGTGGGACAGGTACGGCTTCGCCGAGATAGCGTTACCCGACGGCCGCACCGGCTATGTCGCCACCGCGCAAGTGACGGCGCTCATCGGCGATCAGCTTTGCTATGTCAAAACCGATGCGGGCTGGCGCATCGGCGGCTATATCGGTGGCGGCGAAACACCTTGATGATCAAACGCTGATGTTCGAATCGAAGCACATCGCTCCCACCGCCCGGCGCGTCACCTGCGCCGGTTGCGGCACCGTGTTCGGCTGCGGCCTCACGGGCGAATGCTGGTGCGGTACCGAAGATTATCGCCTGCCGTTGCCCGACGACGCGGCGGAGGATTGCCTGTGTCCGGACTGCCTGCGCAAGCGCGCAATCCGGGCGCGGATCGCACCGTGAACGGGCGACATCGCTGTCGGACAGCCGGGCCGCATCGGCAAGACAACCTTTGTTAAGGTCTGCCCCGCAGATTCCGGCGATGACCGATACCTCTGCCGCCGCACCCGCGGAGCCATCGTCCCGTGCAGGCGCGCCGGACGGCACCACCCGCATCATCGTCATCATCCTTCTGCTGTTCGCTGTCGCCGCCTCACTCAGCGCCGCGCGCAAAAACGTGACCAGCGGTTTCGACGAACTGGCGCACATCTCCTTCGTCGCGCATGTACAGAGCACCGGCGAGCTGTGGCCGGCTCTGGACACCGTGCGGATGCTCGACCCAGCGACGTTCCGTTTCGTCGATGAGCCGAATTACATCAACCATCCGCCGTTCTTTTATGTCCTGCATGCCGTGCTGGGTCCGCGCCTGATCGGCAACCCCGGCGCATTGCTGGTCCATCGCTTGATCGATGTCGCGTTCGCGATCGTCGGCCTCACCGCCCTGCTCGCGATCGGATCTGCGGCGCGGCTGCCGCGGCTCACATTTTATGCCTACGCCATTCCGCTGGTGTGCATCCCGGTGCTGGCGCCGCTGGCCGGCGCCGTGAACAACGATAACGTCGCATTCGCAGCCGGCGGCGTCGCCACCTATGCGCTCTGGCAATTGATCGCGACGGGCGGCCGACGCTGGCTGCTGATCGCGCTCGCCGCGACCATCATCGCGTCATGGGCGAAGCTAACGGGGCTGCTGCTGGTGGGAGGCACCGTCAGCGGCGTCGCGGCATGGCTGATAGGACGCCGCGCCCTGCCGGCATCATGGGCGTTGCTACTCGCTGGCGCGCTGACGCTCGCCGCGGCCCCCTACCTCGTCTATCTCCTGCAATACGGCAGCCCTACGCCGAATACGCCCGGCCAGATCGCGCTGTTGCAAACCGGCGCGCATGCGCAAGGGTGGGACGTCGCCGCGCGAATGTCGCCGGCCGCCTATGCGATCTATTTCGTCGCGGAATTCATCGCCGACTGGATGCCGTCACTGGCAGAGCGCAGTTCCTTCAATCTGGCGATGTTGATCATTCCCGTGGTGACGGTGCTGTGCGCCATGGCAGGCGTCGGCGTCGCGATCCGCCGGATCGCACAGGGCTCCAGAAACCCGCTCGACATCGTCGTGGTTGCCAGCGCGGCGGCATGCGTGGCGACCTTCATGATCCACATCGCTTTCAGCTATGGGCGGCATATCGCGACCGGCTGGATGATGGACGCCTATCCGCGCTATTACCTGCCGGTCGCGGCGCTGGTGCCGCTGGCCTGTCTGTCGCTGCTGTCTGCGGTCGAACAGCCCCGCATCCGGAAGGCGGTGATCGGATTTCTGATCGTCGGCCCGCTTCTGTTCCGCATTCTGGGCGCGCCGCCGGCGTGACCACCGGGAGCGCTATCCGATCAGTCCGCGCATCGGCTTCGCGGCGGCGCTGCCGGGAAACACACTGGTCGCCAGCGCCATCTCCTCGACGCGCAGATGATCGTGCAGCAGGCCCTTGAGCACCGCGCGCAGATCGGTCGTCGCCTTCAGATCGCGTTTCTCGTAAAGCGCTGTTTCGCCAACTCCGGGCCAATCGGCGATCACGCGGCCGCCATTGAGCGCGCCACCGGCAAGCAGCGCCACCGTGCCGGTGCCGTGATCCGTGCCGTCGGTGCCATTGACGCGCGCGGTGCGGCCGAATTCGGTGACGACCGTGACCACGGTGTCCTTCCACGCCGTACCCATCCCGGTCTCGGCCGCGGCGATTGCGCCATCAAGCGCGCCGAGCAGCGAGAACAACCGGCCCTGCGTCACGCCTTCCGCCGCATGGGTATCCCAGCCGTCGAATGCCAGCGCGCCGACGCGCGGCCCGTCCGCCTGCGCCATGAACCGCGCCGCTGCGCCGCTCGCTTCCGCGAAGAACGCCGCAACCCGCGCCGCACCGCCCGGCAACGGAGCGGCTTTCTTCATGTCGCTCATGTTGTCGGCGCGTGCGATCGCGGCAAGGCCCATGCGCTCCTCCATCACCCGCGCCAGCGCGGGATCGGTGTGGCGATAAAGATCGAGGAGCCGCATCACCGTATCGTCGGCGGCGGGCGGCAATCGTGGCGGTGTCCATGACAGCACCGGCGCCGCGCCGCGCACGACGAGCGGCGTCACCGGGCCGACGGCGAACGCCTGCTGCGGCTTGACGCGCACGCCCTTGGCCGGCTCGAGCGCCGCCATGGCGCGATTGAGCCAGCCGCTATCGGTCGCACCCGGTTTGGTGAGGCCGCTTTCCAGCACGTCCTGCCCGTCGAAATGCGAACGCTCGCGATAAGGCGTCGCCACCGCATGGACGATCGCCGCCTGCTTCGCCTTGTAGAGACGATAGAGGTTCGGCATCGCCGGATTGAGCGCGAACATGTCGTTGAGCGCGAGCGCCGGCACGGGGCCGTCGAGCCGCATGGCGTTGTCGCCACGCAGCCGCACCCAGTCGGGATCGCCGACCGGCGCGACGGTGGCGAGGCCGTCGAGCGCGCCACGCAGCACGATCACCAGCAGTCGCGGATCGCGGCCTTCGGCGCGCGCCAATCGCGGCAGGCTCGCCCAGGCGAACAATGCGCCGGAGCCGAGCAGCAGATCGCGGCGGGTGGACAGATGACGGGTCATGACACTCATCTCCGCAAAAATTCCGGCGACATGAACAGCAGCGCGAGCGCCTGCGGCCGGCTCTCGGCGCGCTTGAGCGCCTGCCGCGTCTCGGCCGACAGCAACGGGCCGAGCGCCGCCTCCGCCACGTCATCGGGATCGACGAGGCCGCCGACGCGGCGCGACAACTGATTGGCGATGTCGAGCCGCTGGGTGACGCCGTCGATCCACGACGCGCTATCGTCGGGAAAGCCTTTCGGCGCCGGCGGCTTCCACAACGGCTCGCCCAGCAGGTTCTGCGCCTGCACGATCGGCCGGATATCCGGCGGGGTCACGCCGCTGGCGCGCAGCGCGCTCACCATCCATTCGCCGGGACGCTTGAGCTTGCCACGCGGCGCGGACCAGGCCGCGTCGGCGCCCACCAGTGCGCGCGTGACTTCCTTGAGATTGCCATCGGTGTCGCGAAACCGCTTTGCCAGCAGTTCGACCAGATCGTTTGGCGGGTCGTCGGCGACGAAATGCCGGACGAGCTTCACGGCGATGTGCCGCGCCGTCGCCGGATGCCGCGCGAGCGCCAGCAGCACGGCACGGCCCTGCTCGACGCCGCGATCCTCGTAGACTTTGCCAAGCACGGTCTGCGAACCCGGCTCATGGGTGCGCGGATTGAAATCGAATTCGCCGCCGTGCTCGGGATCGCGCTTGAACGGCACCACGGTCCAACCGGTGATGACATTGGCGAACCGCGTCACGTCATCCTGAGTGTAGCCGCCGTTCACGCCGAGCGTGTGCAGTTCCATGATCTCGCGCGCGAG
>JAHBZF010000098.1 GCA_019635575.1 Pseudolabrys sp.
GCACATGCGCACCCTGCAGGCGGGCCTCGATGTCGACGTTACGCCGCTCGACCGCGTCTTCCTGGCCATCCAGGGACCGGACGCGTGGGCAGCCTTGTCCCGGGCCGGCATCGAGACTGGATCTCTCACCTTCATGCACGGTATCGAGCCGCGACCGAACTGGTTCATGAGCCGGTCAGGATACACCGGCGAGGACGGCTTCGAGATCGGCCTGCCTGAACCCGATGCGCGCGAGCTCCTGGACAAGCTTCTCGCCGACGAACGCGTCCAGTGGGTCGGGCTAGCCGCGCGCGACAGTCTGCGGCTTGAGGCGGGGTTGTGCCTGCATGGGCAGGACATCACGCCGAACATCGATCCAGTGTCGGCGGGGCTCATGTGGGCGATCCCCAAAGAGATACGCGGTTCCGGCATATTCGTCGGCGCTGACGCACTACGCGCCAGGATCGAAGCGGGACCGGTGCAGAAGCGTGTCGGCCTCAAAGCCGATGGCCGGCAGCCCGTCCGCGCCAGCGTCGCGCTGGTCGACACCGAGGGCAGACCGGTGGGAATCGTCACCTCGGGCGGCTTCGGCCCGTCCGCCAATCACCCCGTTGCCATGGGGTATGTCACCGCAGCACTCGCGAAACCGGGTACGCGCCTGTTCGCCGACGTGCGCGGCACCAAGATCCCGATCGACGTCTCGCCGCTTCCCTTCACACCGCACCGCTACCGGAAAGGATGATTTTGATGCCCACGATCTACTACACTGAAGATCACGAATGGATCCGCGTCGAGGACGGCGTCGCGACCGTCGGCATCACGAACTACGCGCAGGAACAGCTTGGCGACCTCGTTTTCGTCGAGCTGCCGGAAGCGGGCCGCGCGCTGAAGAAGGGCGATACGGCCGTGGTGGTCGAATCCGTCAAGGCCGCATCCGACGTCTACGCTCCCGTCGACGGCGAAATCGTCGAGGCAAATGATGCCCTGTCCTCCGAGCCGGCGCTGGTCAACTCCGCGGCCACCGGCGACGGCTGGCTGTGGAAGATGAAGCTCGCCGACGAGAGCCAGTTGAACGGGCTGATGGACGAAGCCGCCTACAACAAGATGGTCGGCTGAGGAGCATTGACGATGACCGACACCGCCGCTTTCGCCGACCGGCACATAGGCCCGAGCCATGCGGACCAGCGCGCCATGCTCGCCGCGCTCGGCGTCCCCTCCGTCGAGACGTTGATCCACCAGACCGTGCCGCAGTCGATCCGGCTCGGTCGTCCGCTCGACCTGCCGGCGCCGGCGAGCGAGGCGGAAGCGCTTGCCGAACTCGGCGCGACGATGGCGCGCAACACGGTGCTGAAGAGCTTCATCGGCCGGGGGTATCATGGCGTTAACGTGCCGCCGGTCATCCAGCGCAACCTGTTCGAGAACCCCGCCTGGTACACGGCCTACACGCCGTACCAGGCGGAGATTTCGCAGGGCCGGCTGGAGATGCTGTTCAATTTCCAGACGCTGGTGACGGAACTGACCGGCCTTCCGGTTGCGTCGGCGTCGCTGCTCGACGAGGCGACGGCTGTCGCCGAGGCCGTCGGTATCGCCTTCCGCTTCCACAAGGAGGCCCGCGGGACGGTCGTCCTCGCCGGTGATCTTCACCCACAAATCCTCGACGTCGTGCGTACGCGCTGCGAACCGCTTGGCATTTCGGTGGTGTCCGGTGCCATTGACAGCGCGGCTGCCGCACTCATCGTTCCGTGGCCGGACACATACGGCGTGTATGGCGATCATGCCGCCAGGATCGCGGAGGCCAAGGCTGCCGGCGCCGTGGTCATCTTCGTCGCCGATCCGCTTGGGCTGGTGCCGACCGAAGCGCCGGCAAAACTCGGCGCCGACATCGCGGTGGGCTCGATGCAGCGCTTTGGCGTGCCGATGGGATATGGCGGGCCGCACGCAGCCTACTGCGCCGTGTCGGAGAAGCTGACCCGTCTCATGCCCGGCCGCCTCGTCGGGCAGTCCGTCGACGCGCATGGTCGTCCGGGCTACCGCCTGGCTTTGCAAACGCGCGAGCAGCACATCCGCCGCGACAAGGCGACCTCCAACATCTGCACCGCGCAGGCGCTGCTGGCGATCATCGCCTCGATGTACGGCGTCTATCACGGCCCCGAAGGGCTGCGGCACATCGCGCGCCGCGTCGCGACGCACGCCGCCGTGCTCGCCAAGGGCCTTGCTGCGCTCGGCTGGTCGCTGACGCAGACGCAATTCTTCGACACCGTCACCGTCCGCGTGCCGGCGGGTCAGGACGCGATCATCGCCCGCGCCGTCGCCGCCGGGCTCAATCTGCGCCGCGACGCCGCTGCCCTCGGCATCAGTTGCGACGAGACGACGACGCCGGAGATCATTGCCCGCATCTGGGAAGCCTTCGGCGCCGCACCCGGCAGCAAGGCCACGATGCCGCGCTACGACGCGCTCGCCAAGGACACGCAGCCGGCGCTGCCGCAGGCACTGCACCGCACCTCCGATTTCATGGCGCATCCGGTGTTCCACAAATACCGGTCGGAGACCGAGATGCTGCGCTATCTGCGCCGGCTATCGGACCGCGATCTGGCGCTCGACCGCACCATGATCCCGCTCGGCTCCTGCACCATGAAGCTCAATGCCACGGCGGAAATGATGCCGCTGACCTGGGCCGGCTTCGCGCAGATGCATCCGTTCGCGCCGGACGACCAGGCGCGGGGCTATGCCGAACTGTTCGACGATCTCAAAGCCAAGCTCGTCGCCGTGTCCGGCTATGACGCAGTGTCGCTGCAGCCGAACTCCGGCGCGCAGGGCGAATATGCGGGTCTGCTGGCGATCCGCGCCTATCACCGCAGCCGCGGCGATGCGCAGCGCACCATCTGCCTCATTCCGACCTCGGCGCACGGCACCAATCCGGCCTCGGCGCAGATGGTCGGCATGACCGTCGTCACCGTCGCCTGCGACAGCGCCGGCAACGTCGACGTCGCCGATCTGGAGCGCAAGGCGGCGCAGAGCGGCGACCGCCTCGCCGCGCTGATGATCACCTATCCGTCGACCCACGGCGTGTTCGAAACGGCGATCACCAAAATCTGCGAGATCATCCACGCCCATGGCGGGCAGGTCTATCTCGATGGCGCCAATCTCAACGCGCTGGTCGGGCTCGCCCGGCCCGGCGATTGCGGCGCCGACGTCAGCCACTTCAACCTGCACAAGACATTCTGCATTCCGCACGGCGGCGGCGGCCCCGGCATGGGACCGATCGGCGTGAAGAAGCATCTGGCGCCGTTCCTGCCGGGCGATCCGCGCGTGCATGACGGCAGCAAGCCCGCTGGTCCGGTGTCGGCCGCGCCGTTCGGCTCGGCCTCGATCCTCACCATCGCCTGGGCCTACATCCTGATGATGGGCGGCAAGGGCCTGACCGACGCCACCAAGATCGCGATCCTCAACGCCAATTACATCGCGCAGCGGCTGCAAGGCCATTATCCGCTGCTGTTCCGCGGCGAGGCCGGGCGCGTCGCGCATGAATGCATCATCGATATCCGCGGCTTCAAGGAGACCAGCGGCGTCACCGTCGACGACGTCGCCAAGCGGCTGATCGACTACGGCTTCCATGCGCCGACCATGAGCTTCCCGGTGGCCGGCACCTTGATGATCGAACCGACTGAATCCGAATCGCTCGCCGAGATCGACCGCTTCTGCGATGCGATGATCGCGATCCGTGACGAGATCCGCAGCATCGAGAGCGGCACCTATTCGCGCGACGACAATCCACTGCGCAACGCACCACATACCCTCGCCGATCTGGTCGAGGCCTCCTGGTCGCATTGCTATTCGCGCGAGGTGGCGTGCCTGCCGGGTCATGTGGTGGCAGCGGACAAATACTGGAGCCCGGTGAACCGTATCGACGGCGTCCACGGCGATCGCAACCTGATCTGCTCGTGCCCGCCGCTCGACAGCTACAGCGACACCATCGCGGACGCACCGATGCTGCAGGCGGCAAAGTGACGACGACGTTTACCGCGCCTCGGGAGACCTCATCGGCGCCGCCCTCCGGCTTGCATCCGGACGCGCTGGCGGTGCCGATCAGCGTGTTCGAGCTGTTCACCATCGGCATCGGCCCGTCGAGTTCGCACACCGTCGGACCGATGCGCGCCGCGTTCCGGTTTGCGCAACGGCTACGCGAGCAACCCGGCAGGGTCAGCAGCGTGATCGTCGAGCTGTTCGGCTCGCTGGCACTCACCGGACACGGCCACGCGACCGATACGGCTGTGCTGCTCGGCCTGTCGGGCTGGCAACCGGAGACGATCGATCCGGATCAGATTGAGATGCTGGTGGCGGAGATTCGCCGCACCGGGGCGCTGATGCTCGGCGGTGTCGCGCCGCTCGGCTTTCGCGAGACCGAGCATCTGCTGTTTCAGATGGGCCAGTTCCTGCCGGGCCACCCCAATGCGGTGCGGTTCACCGCCCGCATGGAGGGCGGCAGCATCGTGACCGATACTTATTATTCGGTCGGTGGCGGATCGATCGTGCGTGACGGGGAACCGCCCTCCTCGCAGGCCGATACCAATCTCCGCCTGCCGCATCCGTTCTCGTCCGGTGCCGAACTCCTCGAAATCGGACAGCGTACCGGCCTGTCCATCGCCGACATCATGCTCGCCAACGAGGATGCCTGGCGCGAGCGCGGTGACACCGAACGGTTTCTCGACCGGGTGCGCGGGGCAATGCTGGCCAGCATCGACCACGGATGCCGGCAGGATGGCATCCTGCCGGGCGGATTGAATGTCCGCCGCCGCGCCAAGGCGATGCACGAGAAATTGCGCAGCACCGACGGCTCCGCTGATACGCTGCGCACGCTCGACTGGGTTAGCCTCTATGCGCTCGCGGTGAACGAGGAGAACGCCGCCGGCGGCCGCGTCGTCACCGCGCCGACCAATGGTGCGGCCGGCGTCATCCCCGCCGTGCTGAAATATTATCAGACGTTCTGCACCGGCGCGTCGGACGAGGGCACGCGGCGGTTTCTGCTCACCGCCGCAGCGATCGGCACGCTCTACAAGAAGCGCGCGTCGATTTCGGCGGCGCAGATGGGCTGCCAGGGCGAGATCGGCGTCGCCTGTTCCATGGCTGCGGCGGGTCTTGCCGCCGTGCTCGGCGGCAGTAACGAGCAGATCGAGAATGCCGCCGAGATCGGCATGGAACACAATCTCGGCCTCACCTGCGATCCGGTGAAGGGACTGGTGCAGGTGCCTTGCATCGAACGCAACACGATGGGCGCGGTGAAGGCGATCAACGCCGCACGGCTTGCGCTACATGGCGACGGCCAGCATCGCGTCGCGCTCGACGCGGTGATCGAGACCATGCGCCAGACCGGCATCGACATGCAGTCGAAATACAAGGAAACCAGTCTCGGTGGTCTCGCCGTCACCGTGGTCGAGTGCTGACCGCGCGGTTTAACTAGCCGCCGAGCCGTACCGCCCACGGCTCGCCGGCGATCCAGCGGCGCAAGGTCTCGAGGCGTGGTGCCACACCATCCAGCACCTCCACCATCCGCCAGGCCAGGCAGAGATTGCACGATAGCGCCGGCGCGCCGCGCCAGCCGCGCACGTCCCGCAAGGGCCGCAAGGTCGGCATGCCGGTGCCGAGCATGACGATAGCCTCGACCGGCGCATCCTCCAGCTCACGCAGCGCCCGCGCCGCCGCGGCACCTTCGAGGCTGTAGATCGGATGAAACGCCGTCGCCGTGTTGAACGCGCGCGCGACCCGATCGACGGCAAAGCCGTGGCTCTGCCAATAGGCGATGCTCGCGGCATTCAAGTCGTCCGGATAAGGCGAGACTAGCGCGATGCGCCGCGCCTGCATGACGTTGAGCGCATCGACCACCGCCACTGCCGCGGTGATGAACGGATAGCCGCGTTGTGCCGACACCTCCGCCAGCAGCGCCGTCTCGCGCTCGCGCCCGGCGAGATAGGACGCGCCGGTGCAGGCCGCGCCGGCCACACGGATCGGCGCATTGGCGAACTGATTAAGCGCCGAGCCGTAATGCGCGAAATAATCGACCAGCCGCGCGGCGATGGTCGGCTTGTCGCTCAGAAGCCTGGCATTGATCATCGCCACGCCGGACGGCCAGAGCAGATTGAACTCCGGCTCCACCGTCGTATTGGCCTGCGGCGTCAGCATGCCGACCAGACCGCGCGATGCGTATTCGAGCGACATGGCTCCTGCGATGCCTTTACTGCGAGACCTTTGCGCCGGACTCGCGCACCACCTGACCGAGACGCACGAGGTCGCGCTTGACCAATGCTGCCAGCGCCTCCGGCGGACCGGGGATCAGTTCCGACACCTGCGGCTCGATCTTGTGTTTCACGTCATCGGTCTGCATCGCCGCGACGAAGGCGTCGTTTAGCTTCTTCAAAATAGGCTGAGGCAGTCCAGCCGGCGCAAACAGACCGAACCATTGCGTCATATGCACATTGGGGAAACCCGCTTCCGCCGTGGTCGGTACATCGGGGATGCGCGCATGACGCTTCTCGCCGGCATTCGCCAGCATGCGCAGATCGCCTGACTGCACATGGCCGGCGGCGGAAATGTAGGACGAGAACAGGAAATCGACACGGCCGGCGACCGCATCGGTCACCGCCGGTGCGATGCCGCGATACGGCACATGCAGAAGCTTGATGCCTGCTTCCTTGGCGAACAACACGCCGAGCAGATGGCCGCTAGTGCCAACGCCCTGCGAGCCGTAGCTCAGACCCTCCGGCTTCGATTTCGCCAAGGCGGCCAGATCGGCCATGGTCTTCGCCGGGCTGTTCTTCGGCACCATCAGGATATTGCTGAACGAGGTCAGCGGCGCGACCGGCGTGAAGTCCTTGACCGGATCGAACGGCAGATTGGTATAGAGCGTGGCGTTGATCGCATGCGTGCCGGCATGGCCCATCATCATCAGATAGCCGTCCGGCGGCGCGTGCTTGATGGCCACCGCGGCGACATTGCCGGCGCCGCCGGGCCGGTTCTCGATGATGATCGACTGGCCGAGCTTTTCCGCCGCCTTCTGCGCGATCACGCGCATGACGATGTCGGAACTGCCGCCCGGCGGGAACGGCACGATGATGGTGATCGGCCGCGTCGGAAATTCATCCGCCGCATGCGCCACGGATGCCGTCGCGGCGAAAACAGCCGCGACAACGAAACGGGTGAAGGAACGGCGGTTGAGGCGCATGGAAAGCTCCGTTTCGTTGCGACGGGAGAGGATCATGTCACGGCGGCCGCGCGACGCAGCCCTTCGAACATGGATGACTTGAGCAAGTAGGTCTTGAGTTTCACCGGATCGTCGGTGGTTCGCTTGAGATCGTCGAGCATAGCCTGGCGCTTGCTGTCGTCACGCTCCAGCATCCGCGTGCGGTTGCGATGCGCCTGCGCGATGATCTCCTCCTCGGCGATCGGCCGGCGCTGCCGCTCGTAACGTTGCAGCAGCGCGGCGTCCGCACCCTCGATCACCGCGACAAGTTTCTCGCACAGACTGAAGGCATCGTGGATGCCGCCATTCATGCCCATGCCGCCGGACGGGCTGTTGAGATGTGCCGCATCTCCGGCGAGGAACACCCGGCCGTGCCCGTAGGATGATGCGAGCCGACGATGGATACGATAGGGCCGCGTCTGCAACACGTCGATGCGGCCCGTATCCGGCACGATTTCGTGCAACAGTTCCTGCTGCATGCCGGGTTCGAGCGCCTGTTCCACCATCTGTCCCTGACGCGGATAGAGACTGACGCGCCAAACATCCGGCAGGCGCAACAGGCTGAAGGTGCCGCCCGGCTTCCAGCAATAGGAAACGTTCGACAGGCCTTCGAGCCGTTCATGGAACGGGAAATACGTGGTCGCGAGGATCGTCGTTTCGGGATAAATGTCGCCGGACAGTTCGATGCCCAGTGCCTTGCGCACCGCGCTGTGCGCTCCGTCGCAACCGATGACATAGTCCGCCGTCACGTCACGCTCGCCGTCTTCCGCAGCAACACGGACGGTCGCCGCATCCGCCTTCTGGGTGACGCCAGTGACCGGCGACGAAAACGCCACCACGACATTCGGCAAAGCCTGCGCCGCCGCAAGGACGAACTCGCAATATTTCGACTGCTCGCATTGCAGCCGATACGGATAATCGGTGTCGTCGCGCAACACCGACAGATCGAATACCGCGCGATCGCCGGAAGGGTGCATGCGTATCTGCCAGGTCGGGCATGTCAGCCCCGCCGCCAGCATCTGCGCGGTGATGCCGAACGGCGCCATCATGTCGAGCGTCGGCGGGTGGAACGTCGAGGCACGCAGCTCGTGCGAAATGTCGTCGCCGACCTCGAACACCGTGACCTTGATGCCCTTGTGGCCAAGCAGCAGCGCCGCCGTCAGCCCTACCGGACCGGCACCGACAATGACGACATGAGGCGAAACCTTGCTCATGACGCTCCTCCGGGAACAGCCCACGGACGGCGCATGTGATCCTCGGCGACGAATGTCGCAATCCTGTCCCGATAGGTTTCGGTCAAGCCGATGTCGTCCAGACCATTGATCAGCTTGGCGCGACGTACCGGATCGACGGTAAAGGCATAAGTGTGATTGCCGCAGACGATGGTCTGGGTTTCGAGATCGACGGTCAGCGGCAGGTCCGGCGCGTGCGCCAGCATCGCGGAGATGTCTGCCGCCTCCATGTCGGTGACGATGGCCGTCAGCAGCCCGTTCTGTACGGCGTTGCCGGAAAAGATATCGCCGAACGACGGCGCGATGACGCAGCGGATGCCATAATCGACCAGCGCATAGACCGCCGCCTCGCGCGACGAGCCGCAGCCGAAATTGCGCGCGCCGACGATGATCTTCGCATCGCGCCACGCCGGACGATTGAGCGGGAAATCCGCGACTTCATGGCCCGCAGAATCGAACCGCAGGTCGCGCAGCAGCGCATCGCCGATCCCCTCGGCGCGCGGCCGCTTCAGGAACCGCGCCGGCAACAACTGGTCGGTGTTCAGATTGATGATGTCGACCGGGCAGGCCCCGGCCGTCAGCCGGACGAACTTATCCATGATACGTCTCTGCCATCAATTCTCCATCCGCGCCGGTTTCTTTAGACATCAATTCACCGTCGCGCCCGACGCCTTCACGATCGGCGCCCAGCGCGCGATGTCCTCCCGGACAAAGGCGGCGAACGCGGCCGGCGTATCGCCCACCGGCGTCGCGCCTTCGGTTTGCAGGCGCGCGCGCAAATCCGGATCGGCCAGTGCGCCGACGATGACGGCGTTCAGCTTTTCGGTGATCGTGGGTGGCAACTTCGCCGGCCCGAACACGCCGAACCAGGCGGTCGATTCAAAGCCGGGGACGGCCTCGCCGATCGCCGGCACATCCGGGAATGCCGGAAGCCGCTGCGCGCTGGTCACGCCATAGGCACGTAATGTGCCGGCGCGCACATGCTCGGCGCCCGTCACCAGACTGATGAACATGAGATCGAGTTGCCCACCGAGCACGTCGGTCAGCGCCGGCGCCGTTCCCTTGTATGGCACATTGAGCATGCGCACGCCGGTCATCAGCTTGAACTTCTCGCCGGCGAGATGCAGCGACGAACCGATACCGCCGAGGCCGATGGTCAGCTTGTCCGGCTGGGCCTTGGCCAGATCAATTAGCGCCTTGAGGTCTTGCGCGGGGACTTTCGGATTGCCGACCAGCAGGCTCGGCACCGTCGCGACCTTGGTGATCGCGGTGAAATCCGCCGCCGGATCGAACGGCAGCTTTGGATAAAGCGAGGCATTGATGGTGTGGCTGCTGAAGCTCACCAGCAGGGTGTAGCCGTCGGGCGCCGATTTCGCGACCGTATCGGCGGCGAGATTGCCGCCGGCGCCGGGCCTGTTTTCGACGATCACGCTCTGCTTCAGCGCCGCCGCCATCGGCGTGGCGATGGCGCGCGCAATCGTGTCGGTCGTGCCGCCGGGCGGCGCGCCGACCAGGAGCTTCACCGGACGCGCGGGATAGTCATCGGCGCGAACCGCCTGCGGCGCCAGCAGCAGGATCGCGGCCAGCATCAGGATGCGGCTGGGAAACATCATCGCCTGCTCTCCTCGATCGTGGTCATGGCATGCGCCCCGCCAGCAGCGGACGCACATCGGCGAGATGGCCGGTGACGGCGGCGGCAGCCACCATCGCCGGCGACATCAGATGCGTGCGCGCGCCCGGCCCCTGCCGGCCGCGGAAATTGCGGTTTGTCGTCGAGGCGCAACGCTCGCCGGACGCAACGAGATCGCCATTGATGCCGACGCACATGGAGCAGCCGGACTCCGCCCACTCCAGCCCGGCCTCGCGGAAAATGGCGTCGAGCCCCTCCTGCTCGGCCTGCTGCTTCACCAACGACGAACCGGCGGAGACGAGCCCCGCCACCTTGCTGGTGCGGCCCGCGAGCACCGCTGCGGCGGCGCGCAGATCCTCGATCCGCGAATTGGTGCAGGAGCCGATGAACACCCGGTCCACCGCAATGTCGGTGAGCTGTGCGCCGGGCGCGATGCCCATGTAATCGAGCGCCTCGCGCAAATATTGTGCCCGCGCCTCGTTCGGTTCGCGTGCCGGATCGGGAACGCGGCCATCGATCGGCAGCGCATCCTCCGGACTCGTGCCCCAGGTGACGATCGGCGCAATGTCGGCGGCCGCGAGCGAAATCTCCGAGTCGAAATCGGCATCATCATCGCTGCGCAACGCGGACCAGTCTTCGACCGCGCGCTCGAACGCCGCGCCGGCTGGCGCGAACGGACGACCCTTGAGATAGGCAAACGTTGTTTCGTCCGGCGCGACGAGGCCGAGGCGCGCGCCGGCTTCGATCGACAGATTGCACAGCGTGAGCCGGCCCTCGATGCTCAGGCCACGCACCGCCGAACCGGCGTATTCGATGGCGTGACCCGTCGCGCCGTCGGCGCCGATCCGGGCAATGATCGCCAGCGCCATGTCCTTGGCGGCGATGCCGGAGCCAAGCTTGCCGTCGACCGTGATGCGCATCCGCTTCGGCTTGCGCTGCCAGATGGTCTGCGTCGCCAGCACATGCGCCACTTCCGATGCACCGATGCCGAACGCGTAGGCTCCGAGCGCGCCATGGGTCGATGTATGACTGTCGCCGCAGACGATCAGCAGGCCGGGAAGCGTCAGGCCCTGCTCCGGACCGACCACATGGACGATGCCCTGCCGCGGGTCGCTCAATCCGAACAGGCGGATGCCGTGTTTCGCGGTGTTGTCGTCGAGCTGCCGTACCATCCGCGCGATCTCGGGGTTGGCGATGGTCGTGCGCGAGCCGCGCGTCGGCACATAATGGTCGGCGACGCCGAAGGTCAGTTCCGGATGCGCCACCGCGGCGCCGCGCCGCGCGATCTGGTCGAACGCATGGAACGAGCCTTCATGCACATAGTGGCGGTCGACGAACAGCAGCGCCTCGCCATCGTCGCGGCGCACGATCTCGTGCGCACGCCACAGCTTGTCGAACAAAGTCAGGCCGCGTGTCACATCGAAAGCCATGTTACATCGAAAACTGGGCCGAGTTCCCGGCAGTTGACGCCGAACTTGGTATGATAAATGATACTAATAACGGGAGACGTCAACACGCAACCCGGACAGACAACCCCGGCCTTGGGAGACGCGTCGTGGCGGAGCAACTGGGCGAAGCGAAAGCGCGGCGGATCTATCTGATCCTGCGTGATCGCATTCTCAGCAACAGTTTCGCGCACGGGACCCGACTGCCGACCGAGAACGATCTCGCGCGCTTTCATCGCGTATCGCGCGTCACGGTACGCCGCGCACTGGAGGAACTGGCGCGCGAGCGGCTGATCGAGCGCCGGCGCGCCAGCGGCACCCGCGTCATCTACAAGCCGGAATCCGGGCCGCTCACGGCCGACATCACCGGCGCGCTGGCGACGCGCGCCGAGATGGGCAAGCGGACCACCATCAAGCTGCTGGCATTCGACTACGTGCCGTCCGCCGGACCGATCGGCACGACGCTCGGCCTGCCGCCGGAGGAAAAACTGCAGCGCTCCGTGCGCGTGCGGCAGTTCAAGGGCGTCGCCTTCTCCTATCTGACGACGCACGTCCCCGAGCATATCGGCAAGACCTATTCCAAGGCCGAACTGGCGAGCGGGCCGCTGCTGACCCTGCTGGAGCGGTCGGGCGTGCGGATCGAACACGCGACGCAACGCATCGGCGCGGCGCTCGCGACGCCCGAAATCGCGCATGCGCTCGACGTGCGCACCGGATCGCCGCTGATCGAGCTGACGCGCATCGTCTTCGACAAGGACGGCCGCGGTGTCGAGCATCTGCACGCACTTTACCGGCCCGACCGCTACACGTTCGAAATGGAGATGGAGCGTGCCGGCACCGGCGGCGCACGGCGCTGGACGCCGGTGGCCAAGCGGGCGCGGAGCAAGACGCCCGGTAAAAGGACATCAGGCAACAAGACTTCAAGCCAAAAAACGCCACGGACACAGAAGCCGCGCCGCAAAATATCACGCTGAACGACAAACGATATTGAACAGAGGGGAGAAACGCTCATGTCGCTGAACAGGCTCAATCGTCGCACATTCCTGCAATCGACCGCGCTCGGCGCGGCCGTCATCGCCGCCCCATCGGTGCTGCGCGCGCAAGGTGCGCCGGTAAAGGTCGGCATCCTGCATCCGGTGTCGGGCGCGCTGTCCTATTCCGGCCAGCAGGGCCGGCTCGGCGCGCAAATGGCGGTCGATGCCATCAACGCCGCCGGTGGAATCAAGGCGCTGGGCGGTGCCAAAATCGAAGCGATCCTCGGCGACGCGCAATCGACACCGGAAGGCGGCAATGCCGAGGTCGAGAAGATGAACAGTGCAGGCGTCAGCGCCGTGGTCGGCGGCTACGCCTCATCGATCTGTCTCTCGGCGAGCCAGACGGCGGCCCGCTACGACCTGCCCTATGTGGTCGATGTCGGCGTGGTCGACAGCATCGTCACGCGCGGGTTGAAAAACACCTTCCGCTTCGGCCCCGGTTTCGGCGTCATCGCCAAGACCGCGCTCGACAACCTGGTCGCCATCAACGAGGCCGCCGGCAAGCCGGCCAAGACCGTGATGATCGTGCACGAGGATTCCGCGTTCGGCGCCGGCCTCGCCAAGCTGCTCAACGCGCAACTGCCGGAACGCGGCTTCCAGATCCTCGAGACCATCGCGCATCCGACGCCGACCCGCGACTTCAACAATGTCGCGCTGAAGATCAAGGCACAGAACCCGGACATCGTCATCCCGGCGAACTACTACAATGAGTATGTGCTGCTGGCCCGCACCATGCAGCAGCAGCGCATTCGCCCGAAAGGCATCTATTCGGTGCTCGGCGGCGCGGCATCGTCGTACAAATTCGTCAAGGAATTCCCAGACGCCGCCGAATACATCATGGACTGCAACCACTGGTTCGATCCGAAAAACCCGAAGGCGCAGGAACTGAAGAAACAGGTGGAAGCCAAGGGGCAGTTCTACACCTACGAAGTGTACATGAACTATTCCTGCGTGCTGCTGCTGGCCGATGCCATCGAACGGGCGGCGAGCGCCGACCGCGCCAAGATCATCAGCGCGCTGGAAAGCTCGACCTTCAGCGGCCACGTCATGCCCTATGGCCCGACCAAATTCATCAATGGCCAGAACCAGGGCGCGGCGCCGGTCAACACCCAGGTGCTCAAGAAGGACATCGAGGTGATCCTGCCGGCTGCGTTCGCCTCGGCGAAAGCGGTGTTCCCCATGCCGCGCGCCTGATCTCTCTCACGTTGCGGGCGGCCCGATCGGCCGCCCGCCCTTTCGAGTTTGCGTATGCTGTCGCCGGCCATTCTCTTTACCGCCGTCCTCAACGGGCTGATGACCGGCGCGATCTATGCGCTGGTCGCGCTCGGCCTGACGCTGATCTATGGCGTGCTGCACATCATCAATTTTGCCCATGGCGCGCTGCTGACCGTCGCACTGTTCGCCGCGCTGATCGCTTACCAGACCTTCGGTATCGACCCTTATCTCGCGGCCTTCCTGCTCGCGCCGCTGTTCTTCGGCCTCGGCTATCTGCTGCAACGGCTGGTGATCGGACCGGCCGCACGCGGCGAGGACCGCAACATTCTTCTGGTCACGCTCGGCTTGGCGGTGCTGATCGAGAACGCACTCCTTTATGTGTTTCGCGCCGACACGCGCACCATCAACCTGCCCTATGCGTTCGAGGTTTTCGAGATCGGTCCCGCCGTCGTCGCGCTGCCGCGGCTGGTGGCGCTCGGCGCGGTCGCGGTGACGACACTGATCCTGTGGGTGATCATGCGCTACACCAGCACCGGGCGCGCGATCCGCGCCGTGGCGAAGGAAAAGCTCGGCGCGCAACTCGCCGGCATCGACGTCGCGCATATCTATGCGGTGACATTCGGCCTCGGCACAGCCTGCCTCGCGGTCGCCGCCTGCCTCCTGCTGCCGACGTATTACGTCAATCCGGGCGCCGGCAACGCCTTCGTGCTGGTCGCTTTCACCATCGTCGTCCTCGGCGGCATGGGCTCGCTGATCGGCGCGCTGCTCGGCGGCCTGCTGATCGGCGTGGTGGAAAGCCTGTGCGGTTTCTTCCTCGGTGAATCGCTCGGGCAGATCGGCATCTTCGCAATCTTCATTCTGGTGCTGCTGCTGCGCCCGCACGGCCTGTTCGGAGAGGCGACGTGAAGGGCGTCGGCACCATCCTCGTCGTTGCCGCGCTGCTCGCCGCTGTGCCGCTGTTCGGCGTGTCCAACGTCACGCTGAACTTCCTCGTC
>JAHBZF010000099.1 GCA_019635575.1 Pseudolabrys sp.
ATGCGACGAGGGACGAAACAGAACTCCGGCGTCCCCGCGCCGCAAACAACAGGGGCGATCACGCTTGTCCGAAAACAGGCGGGCTGTTTGACAATCGCATCGGACGACGCGAGGCAACGACCACTCTCACTCTGCCTCATCCTGAGGAGGGATGCGCAGCATCGCGTCTCGAAGGACGAGGCGGCCACGATACAGCGCCCGCCGCCTGTTCTTTGACGCGATCCTGACGGATCGCTTTGGTTCGCGACGCGATCCAAGAGGATCGCTCGTCGCCATGAGGCTCAGAGAGAAGGTGAAGTCCTTAGAAACGAAGGGAGCGCGCCGGGAACGGGTTAGATCAAACGCGTACCGATGCGTTGTTGCCGCAGCCAGAAACCGGCAAAATCAGCTGCGTCGATCGTCTCCGTTACGGCCGGTTGTCACCCGGCGCGCCGTGCGGGATAACGCGGCGGCAGACGACGATGTTCCAGCCTCCGCTTGCGCGGCCTGTACCAGATGAAACAGGGCGCAGCCTTCGGCGCGCAGCCGTGCGGGATCGGCCTCGCCGTTCTGCGCCAGGTCGATGATGCGCTCGGCAAGATAGCCGCGCGCGAACTCGAGCTCCGCCCGCGAATAGCGCGGATCCTTCACCACCTCAGTCCACACGGCATCGAACGCGTCGCCGATGGTGCGCGTCAAGTCCGTGTCGAACACACGCGTCAGATGAATGCGGGACGGCTTGTCATTCGCGGATGGGGATGGCGGCGTCAGCGTTTCAACCAGTGAGGCATCGGCGAGCGTCACGTCAGCGAGCTTGGCGGGCATTTCCATCGTCATATTCCAATGAGGCAGTCGCATCGCCCGCCGCACTAACGCGCGAACGTGACAGTTTGTTGTCGGCGCGCGCGATCACGATCCTGCGCTTCAGCGTCGCGGCGCCGCGACATCTTGCGCGTCATGCCGAACGAAAGCAGATCGGCAATTGCGCGAAGCACCATGTTCTAGCGTGGCGTGCGGCGCAGCAGCACGAACACGATGAGAATCAGCAGCACGACGAGCAAACCGCCGGACGGGTAATAGCCCCAGTCGGCGCTGTAGGGCCATGTCGGCAGCGCGCCGAGCACCAGCAGGATGGCGATGATCAGAAGGATCGTGCGCATGGTTGTCCGGCACAGTCGTTTGCATCGCGGCCACGGGCGTGGTCGCGTCGGGCGGGACAACGCGGAATGGGGAAACTGGTTCCGGCGCTAATCGCCGACGCCTTTTTTCGCCACTTCGAACCGCTCCTCGCGGCCGCATTCGAGGCAGCGATAGGTGTGGCGCATCACCAGCGGCTTGTCGGGGATCGGCTCCACGGTGGCGATCGCCATGGTGCCGCCGCAGCCGCATTGCACATAAGCATCGGTCCGTGTCGGGATTTTCGGCGGCATGTTACCAGGGTAATGCGGCTATGATGTTCATGGAACTTGTGTCGAGTATTGCCCCAACAGCAAAGGATGCAAGATGTTCCGCCGTTTGCTGGTTGCGTCTCCCCTGCTCATCATCGCCACGCATGCGGCGGCCATGGATCTCAACGGCTTCCGCGCCAGCCACAAACGCCCGCCGCTGCACTTCCATCCCGGCCTTGCTGCCGCGGCCGACGCCCATGCGCGCGATCTCGCCAGCCGCAACCGGCTCGACCACGCGGGCTTCCGCGAACGGATCGGCGCGGTGAGTTCGGGCGCAGCCGCGGAAAATGTATCCTACGGTTGCGAGGACGAAGCCTGCGCGATCCTCCAGTGGAGCCGCTCGTCGGGCCATCGCGCCAATATGCTGCGGCGTGATGTCACCGGTTATGGACTTGCCTCGGCGCGCGCGGAGTCAGGGCGCCGGTACTGGGTGCTGGAATTGGGCAACTGAGCGCACGGCATCGCGCGGCGCGCACGCGCTCGTGACCAGCGAGACCTTGCGTCGCAGCAAAGGAACCAACACACTCGATCGGCCTTATGCCGTGGGGCGCTATGTTGTCATGCCGGTGCAAGGGCATCCGGGGGAAGTTGGGTTCGATGAAACGTCTATGGGTTCTGGCCGCCGCCGTGGCGTCCTTCGCCGCGCTCACCGTCACGCAGGCGAGCGCCGCGATCCTGATCACCGTGGACAAGAGCGCGCAGCGCATGACGGTGGAGATGAACGGCAGCCAGCTTTACGACTGGCCGGTCTCGACCGGCAAAGCCGGGCACGACACGCCGAGCGGCAGCTTCCGCGCCTTCCGCATGGAAGAGGACCACTACTCCAAGGAGTGGGACGATGCGCCGATGCCGCATTCCATCTTCTTCACCCAGCAGGGCCACGCCATTCACGGCACGCTCGATGCCAAGCGGCTCGGCACGCCGGCGTCGCATGGCTGCGTGCGGCTCTCCACCGAGCATGCGCGGCTGCTGTTCGGTCTGGTGAAACAGGACGGCGTGCTCAACACCCGCGTCGTGCTCAAGGGCGAGATTCCCTCCGGGGGCATGCCGATGGCGCGGCGCGCGCCGCGCAACGTCGATCCGGGGATCGCCGACGGCTGGAGCGGCAACAGCGACACCAACTGGTGGGATCTGGAACGCGAGCGCGCCGCCGCCCGAGCCGCGCAGGCCCGCGCGCAGGCGCAGATGGAGGCGCAGGCCGACGCACGCTACTACGGCTACGAGCCGCGCCGCGCGCGCTCGTCTCGCGGGCGCTATTACGGCGAGGAGATCGCCCCGCGCCGTTACGAATATCCCGATGCACCGGGCCGGTTCTATGACCGCCCGCGCGGGGTATTCAACAACTGGTAGCGGTCCGGCCATCGGCGCGCGGGCGAAAACTTTTCGGTGAAAAGTGATCCCCGCCGCGCGGTTCGGCCTTAGAATAGCGACGCGGCATCCCGCCGCGCAGGATCGCTCCCATTCTTCTCCCGACTCCCGCCCCCACGGTTCTCGCCCGCGCTGTCACCGACGAAGCGCGGGCGAAACGCATCGCCACCCTGCTGCACGAAAGCCTGCCGCCCGACGACACCGCCGCCGCGGCATTCGAGAGCGACGATGGCCGCTGGTGCGTGGAAGTGCATTTCGGCAGCCAGCCGGACGAGGCGGCGATCCGCGCGCTGGTCGCGGCCGCCGGCGGCGATGCCGTCGCGGCGGATCTGACGTTTGAAACGGTCGCCGCGACCGACTGGGTGACCGCGAGCCTCGCCGGTCTCATCCCGGTCGATGCCGGCCGCTTCCGCGTCCACGGCTCGCATGATCGCGCCAGCGTCGGAAGCAATCGCATCGGTCTGGAGATCGAGGCCGCGCTGGCCTTCGGCACCGGCCACCACGGCACCACCCGCGGCTGCCTGCTGGCGCTCGACGCCCTCGCCCGCCATTTCAAACCGGAGCGCGTGCTCGACGTCGGCACCGGCACCGGCGTGCTCGCCATCGCGGCGGCGCGGCGCTGGCATGTCGGCGCGGTCGCTTCCGACATTGATCCGGTCGCGGTGGTCGCCGCACGCGCCAACGCCGCACTCAACCGCACGGCGGCCTCGGTCGTCGCGTTGCGCGCCGCCGGTGTCGCCGATGCCCGGATCGGCAACGGCGCGCCCTACGATCTGATCTTCGCGAATATTCTGCTGGGTCCGCTGGTGCGAATGGCAACGCCGCTCGCGGCGCTGCTGGCGCCGGGCGGCTACATCGTCTTGTCGGGTCTGCTACCGGTGCACGCGCATGCGGCACTCGCCGCCTATCGCGCGCGCGGGCTTATACTGGAGCGCCGGTTTCCGCTCGATCAGTGGATGACGCTGCTGATGCGAAAGCCGCGCGTGCAGAAGCCGCGATCTCTCCGCGGTCCCGGCGACCGCGGATGATCGGAGATGTGTTCGCTTAACGACCGAACGGCAGCGCGTCTTCGCTGCGGTGGATCAGCCGGTTGCCGTACATTTCCATGTCGTGCGGCAGCAGATGCCGGTGCATGGCGATTTCCCGCTCGGCGCGACGCTTCTGCGCTTCGAGGAAACGGCGATAAAGGCGGGCGATAAAACTCGTAAGAACCATGGCGTGTCTCCGTCTTGTCCAGAAGGTTTGACGACACTCCCGGCATTTCCTCTGACTGCGACAGCAACCTATGTTGCATCGCAGCAAATGACCACTCCCAGGCTCGCGGGGTCAGGTTTGCAGTTTCGCATGCGCGGTTAAGAACGATTAACGCCTGAGCATTTGGCTGCCCGCCGCGCCAGCAACTTGCATGACGTTGATGCAATCCGCGCATGACAGCGGCGTTTGCCGCCGTTTGGGGCAATCCCTATGGTGCGACTCATGTTCGAAGCGCGCTTCCAGACATTTGACGACGTCAGCGACCGCACGCAGATCGCGCCGCGCGTGGCCGCCTTGCGCGCCGAATTGCAGCGGCGTGGCGTCGACGGATTCATCGTTCCGCGTGCCGACCGCCAGCAGAACGAATATGTCGCGCCGGCCGACGAGCGGCTGGCATGGCTCACCGGATTCACCGGCTCGGCCGGTGCCGCGATCGTGCTGCCGGACCGTGCCGCGCTGTTCGTCGACGGCCGCTATCAGGTGCAGGCGCCGGAGCAGACCGACACCAAAGTGTTCGAGATCGCGCATCTGATCGAACAGCCACCGAGCCAATGGCTGCGTGCGCATCTGCGCCAAGACGCCAAGCTCGGTTACGACCCGTGGCTGCACACCAGCGAAGCCGTCGACGCGCTCCGCAAGGCTTGCGAAGCCTCCGGCGCCACGCTGATCCCGCTCGACAGCAATCCGATCGACAGTGTCTGGAACGGACGGCCGAACGAGCCGAGCGGCGCCGTGCATCTGCATGATCGGCGCTATGCCGGCGAAGCCGCCGGCGACAAGCTGGCGCGGCTGCGCGAGACACTCGCCGAACTGCGGATCGATACGCTGGTGATATCCGATCCGCACAATGTAGCGTGGATTTTCAACATCCGCGGCAGTGATGTTGCGCATACGCCCCTGCCGCTTGCCTTCGCGCTGATACCGGCGCGCGGACGACCGGCGCTCTATGTTGCCGCCGGGAAACTCGACAACCGCACCCGCTCCGCCCTCGAAGACCTCGCCGATGTGCGCGAACCGGCTGCTTTTCTCGCCGACCTCGACGCACTCGCGGGCCGCGCCGTGCAGCTTGACCGCGGCACTGGCGCCGATGCGCTGACGCGGCGGCTCGACGCCGCCGAAGCGCATGTCACCCGCGCCGCCGATCCGGTGACGGCGATGAAGGCGGTGAAGAACGACACTGAAATCACCGGCAGCCGCAGCGCGCACCAGCGCGACGGCGCGGCACTGGTGCGATTCCTCGCCTGGTTCGACCGCGAAGCCCCGCGCGGCGCACTGACCGAGATCGACGCCGTCGCCGCGCTGGAAAGTTTCCGCCGCGACACCGGCGTCCTGAAGGATGTGTCGTTCCCGACCATTTCCGGCGCTGGACCGAACGGCGCGATCGTGCACTACCGCGTCACCAGCGCCACCAACCGCGAGATCGGGCTGGGCGAACTGTTCCTGATCGATTCCGGCGCGCAATACGAAGACGGCACCACCGACGTGACGCGCACCATCGCGGTCGGCACGCCGAGTGCGGAGATGCGCGACCGCTTCACCCGCGTGCTGCGCGGGCATATCGCGATTGCCAACGCGGTGTTTCCGCGCGGCACCACCGGTGCGCAACTCGATACGCTGGCACGGCTGCCGCTGTGGCAGGCCGGACTCGATTTCGACCACGGCACCGGCCACGGCGTCGGCAGCTATCTGTCCGTGCACGAAGGCCCCGCGCGCATCTCCAAGCTCGGCACCGTTCCGCTGGAGCGCGGCATGATCCTGTCGAACGAACCCGGTTATTACAAAACCGGGGCCTACGGCATCCGCATCGAGAATCTCGTGCTCGTCATCGCCGGACCGCAGCCCGCGGGCGCGGAAAAGACACTCGACGCCTTTGAGACCCTGACACTGGCGCCGATCGACCGCCGGCTGATCGATCCGTCGATGCTGTCGGCCGCCGAGCGCGACTGGCTCGACCGCTACCACGCCCGCGTGCGCGACACGCTGTCGCCGCTGGTCGATGCCGAGACGCGCGCCTGGCTGGCTATCGCGACGGAGCCGCTCGAGCGCACCTGATGACCGATTCCGTTCCGGCGGCCGTCCCTCCGCGCAAGCGGTTCCTCGTTCTGCTGGTCGCGCTCTCGGCCACCGGGCCGGTCGCGCTCAACATCTTTGTTCCCGCGATCCCACAACTGACCACCCGCTTCAACACCGATGCGGCGACGGTGCAGCTCACCCTGTCGCTGTTCCTGTTGAGTCTCGCCTCGGGACAGTTGCTGCTCGGGCCGCTGTCGGACCGCTTCGGCCGCCGGCCGGTCGTGCTTGGCGGCATCGCGCTCGCCTGCATCGCCAGCTTCGCGGCGATGGCGGCGCCAAGCATCGAATGGCTGATCGCCGCGCGCGTGGCGCAGGCGCTTGGCGCCGGAACCGGCATCGTCATCAGCCGTGCCATCGTCCGCGACCTCTACGACCGCGACCGCGCCGCGGCGATGCTCGGCCTCGTGACCAGCGCCATGGTGATCGCACCGATGGTGGCGCCGATGATCGGCGGTCTGCTCGACACGGTGTTCGGGTGGGAATCGATTTTCCTGGCCGTCTCGATCGTCACATTGATCGTGTTGATCTGGTCGGCTGCGGCGCTGCCGGAGACCAATCCGCTACGCATAAGCGGGGCGGACAGCAGCGCCGTCTCGTGGCGCGAATGGCGCGCCCTGCTGACCAATCGCCGCTTCTACCGTTATGCGCTGACCTCGACCTTCGGCACGGCTCCCTATTACGTACTGATCGGCGGCGCCCCGCATGTCGTGGTCAACATCATCGGTGCGACCTCGGCAGAATACGGCGTGTGGTTCACGCTATCGTCGCTCGGCTACATGATCGGCAACTTCATCGCCTCGCGGCTATCCACGCGCTATGGCGTTCACACCATGATCAAGGCCGGGATCGGCCTCGGGTTGATCGCAACCACAGCCGCCGTCGTTCTGCTGGCGACCGTCGGTACGGAAATCTGGATCTTCTTCGTTCCGCAACTGTTCGTGTCGGTTGGCAACGGCCTGCTGCTGCCAAATTCCATCGCGGCGGCAATCAGCGTGCGTCCGCAGGCGGCCGGCGCGGCATCGGGCATCACCGGCTTCCTGCAGATGTCGACCGGCGCCGCCATCGCGCAGGGTATCTCCTATATCCTGGTGCATGACGGCGGCCCGCTCTCGGTCCCGCTGATGATGATCGGCGTGCTGCTCGTCGCTTTGGTTTTCTATTACGGGCTGCGCGACAAAAGCGAGGGCCGTTAACGCCCGATCAGCTTGAACCAGCCGTCCTCGTCCATCACCGTGACGCCGTGCTTCTGCGCATCCTTGAGCTTCGAGCCCGCGCCCGGACCGGCGACGACATAGTCGGTCTTCTTCGACACCGAACCTGACACTTTCGCGCCGAGCCGCTCGGCCATCGCCTTGGCCTCGTCGCGGGTCATCTTCTCCAGCGTGCCGGTGAACACCACCGTCTTGCCGGCGACCGGGGTATCGCTGCGCGCCTGCTCCATCGGCTCGACTTCGATCTCGGCCAACAGGCGCTTGAGCGCCGCGCGGTTTTTCTTCTCGTTGAAGAATTCGACCACCGCCTCGGCGACCACATCGCCGATCCCTTCGATCGAGTTCAGCTCCTGCCAGGCGTCGTTGCCCTTGTCCTTGCGGTCGGTCGGCACGTCGGCCGCGGTCGCCGCCTCCTCGAACGCCTCGATCGTGCCGTAGTGACGCGCCAGCAGCTTCGCGTTGATATCGCCGATATGGCGGATGCCGAGCGCGTAGATCAGCCGGTTGAGCGGCACCTTGCGGCGCGCGTCGATGGCGTTGAACAGATTGGCGACGGAGGTTTCGCCGTAGCCCTCGCGATCCGCGAGCTTTTTGCTGGCGCGGGCATCGCGCTGGCGCAGCGTGAAGATGTCGGCCGGCTCCATCACGAGGCCGTCGGCATAAAACGCCTCGGCTTGCTTCTCGCCGAACCCTTCGATGTCGAATGCGTCGCGCGCCACGAAGTGCCGCAGCCGCTCCACTGCCTGCGCCGGGCAGATGAGACCGCCGGTGCAGCGGCGCACCACATCTTCCTTGCCGGTACGCAGATTGATCTCGCGCACCGCATGGCTGCCGCAGGCGGGGCAGACGTCCGGGAATTTATAAGCCTTCGCGCTTTTCGGCCGCTTGTCGAGCACCACATCGACGATCTGCGGGATCACATCGCCGGCACGCTGGATCACCACCGTATCGCCGATGCGGATATCCGTGCCGTTGCGGATCGCCTCGCCACTCGCGCCGATGCCCTTGATGTAGTCCTCGTTGTGCAGGCTGGCGTTCTGCACGACGACGCCGCCGACCGTGACCGGCTCCAGCTTCGCCACCGGCGTCAGCGCGCCGGTGCGGCCGACCTGGATGTCGATACCGTTGAGCACCGTCTCGGCGCGCTCGGCGGCGAATTTGTGCGCGATCGCCCAGCGCGGGCTGCGCGAGACGAAGCCGAGCCGCTCCTGCCAGTCGAGCCGGTCGACCTTGTAGACGACGCCATCGATATCATAATCGAGTTTCGCCCGCCGCTCGCCGATCGAGCGATGGAACGCGACCAGTTCCTTCACCGACTTGCAGACCTTCGACAGCGGATTAGTGTCGAAGCCGCGCGCCGCCATCCACGCAACCATGGCCGACTGGGTTTTTTCCGGCACCTTGGTCAGTTCGCCCCATGAATAGGCGAAGAAGTGCAGCGGCCGCGACGCGGTGATGGTCGGATCCTTCTGCCGCAGCGAACCGGCCGCCGAATTGCGCGGATTGGCGAACACCTGTCCGCCGGCCGCTGTCTGTCGCTCGTTGAGCGCGAGGAAGTCGGCCTTCTTCATATAGACCTCGCCGCGCATCTCGCAGACCGCGGGAAGGTTGCGGCCCTTGAGCTTCTGCGGCACGTCCTTGAGCGTGCGGATATTGGCGGTGACGTCCTCGCCCTCGGTGCCGTCGCCGCGCGTCGCGGCGCGCACCAGTTCGCCGTCCTCGTAACGCAGCGACATCGACAGGCCGTCGATCTTCGGCTCGGCCAGGAACGTGATCGGCTCGTCGTCTGCGAGCTTCAGGAAACGGCGGATGCGCTCGACGAAATCGGCCACGTCCTCCTCGCTGAACGCGTTGTCGAGCGACAACATCGGCACCGTATGCCGCACCTTGGCGAAACCGCGCGCCGGCGCGGCGCCGACGGTGAGCGACAGGCTGCCCTGGGTGACGAGATCCGGGAACTTCTGCTCGATGGCGTTGTAGCGCCGGCGCAGCGCATCGTATTCGGCGTCGGAGACAGTCGGCGCGTCGTCCTGATAGTAGCGCTTGTCGTGTTCGGCGATCTCCGCCTGCAGCCGCGTATGCTCGCGCTTTGCCTGCCGCGGCGTCATCGCGTCGATGTCGAGCGATTTGTCGTAGCGCGGCATGGCGTCAGCCGGCGGCGGACTTGATCAGCCGTTCGGCCGCCGCGCGGGCTTCGGCGGTAATCTCCGCGCCGGCGAGCATCCGCGCAATCTCCTCGCGGCGATGGTCGGCCGCCACTTCGGTGACCGAGGTCGCGACGCGCTTGTCCTTGCCTTTGCTCTTGTCCCCGGCTTTGCCGTCCTTGCTGATGACGTAATGCCGGTTCGCGCGCGCGGCGACCTGCGGCGCATGGGTGACGGCGAGCACCTGCACGCCACGACCGAGCCGCGCGAGCCGCATGCCGATCGCATCGGCGACCGCGCCACCGACGCCGGTATCGATCTCGTCGAACACCAGCGTAGGCGCGGAGCCGCGATCCGCCAGCACCACCTTGAGCGCCAGCAGGAAGCGCGCCAGCTCGCCGCCCGACGCGACCTTCATCAGCGGGCCGGGCCGCGTGCCAGGATTGGTCTGGACCCAGAATTCGACCTTGTCGATGCCGGCCGGTCCTGCGGCGCTGACATCGCTGACCATCTGCGTCGAGAACGTCGCGCGTTCGAGCTTGAGCGGCTTGAGCTCGGCATTGACCGCCTTGTCGAGCGCGGTCGCCGCCTTCTGCCGTGCCTTGGACAACGCCGCCGCCGCCGCGAAATAGGCGTCGTCGGCCGCGGCCGCCGCCTTCTCCAGCGCGGCGAGCCGTTCCTCGCCGGCGTCGATCAGATCGAGGTCGTTCGTATACTTCTCGGCCAGCGCCGCGAGGTTATCGACCGGCGTGTTGTATTTGCGGCCGGCCGCCCGCAAGGCAAACAGCCGCTCCTCGATCCGCTCCAATTCGTGCGGATCGAAATCGGCGAGCCGTAGCGCCTGTTCGAGATGCGCGCGCGCTTCTTCCAACGAGTTCAGCGCTGCATCGAACGCCTTCACCGCCGGATCGACCATCTGCGGCACCTGCGCGCCGCGCCGCTCCAGCCGCCGCACCGCCGACGACAGCACCGGCACGATGGAATCGCTGCCGCCGACCACGTCGTGCGCATCGCGCAGATCGCTGGCGATCTTCTCCGACTGCATCATCAGCGTGCGGCGCTCCGCGAGCGCCGTCTCCTCGCCCTGCTCCGGCGCCAGTTTGGTCAGCTCGTCCACCGCATGACGCAGCCAGTCGCCCTCGCGCTTGGCGCGCTCCACGTCAGCGCGATGCGTCTCGACCGCCTCCCGCGCGGTGCGGCGTGCGTGCCACAGCTTGCCGAGCGCATCGGCCTTGCCGTCAAGCTCGCCATAGGCATCGAGCAGTTGTCGGTGCTGGGCAACGTCCACCAGCGCGCGGTCGTCGTGCTGGCCGTGGATTTCCACCAGCGCCTCGCCGAGCTGGCGCAGAATCTGCACGCTCACCGGCTGGTCGTTGACGAAGGCGCGGGTCCGCCCGTCGGCGAACTGCACGCGGCGCACGATCAGGTCGTCATCGGCGACGATATCGTTGGCCTTGAGCACCGCGCGGGCGGGATGTTTCGCGCCGACCTCGAATACCGCCGTGACCTGGCCCTGATCCGTGCCCTGCCGTACCAGCGCGGCGTCGCCGCGCCCGCCGAGCGCCAGCGCGAAGGAATCGAGCAGGATCGACTTGCCCGCGCCGGTCTCGCCGGTGAGCACGGCGAGGCCCGCGGCGAAATCGATATCGAGCCGATCGATCAGAACAATGTCGCGGATCGAGAGCCGGGAAAGCATGGGGCGTGTCGCACCTGGGGCGGCCATCTCCGGCGCAGGCCGGCGGCTGTGACTACTGACAGATTCGCATCATCAGAGACGCCGAACGCCGGGACAAGCCCCGGCGGATGCGAAACAGCGATGTGGATAGAATGGCGGACCGGCTGACAACAGCCGATGCAGACGGTCAGCCCAAACCGACCTTCTTGAAGGCCCGGCTGATCCACGACCCCTGGTTCTCATGGGGTTCCTTGCCGCCCGACTTCACCAGCGAATAGGCGTTCTTGTACCACGGACTATCCGGGAAGTTGTGGCCGAGCACGGCCGCCGCCGTCTGCGCCTCGGCCACGATGCCGAGCGCCATATAGGATTCGGTGAGCCGCATCAGCGCCTCTTCCACATGGCGAGTGGTCTGATACTGCGTCACCACGACCTTGAACCGGTTGATCGCGCCGGTGAAGTCCTTCTTCTCGAGGTAATAGCGGCCAACCGCCATTTCCTTGCCGGCAAGCTGGTCGCGCGCCACTTCGAGCTTCTTCTTGGCACTGGCGGCGTATTCGGTGGTCGGATATTTCCGCACCACCTCGTCCAGCGCCTGCATCGCGCGATCGGTCGCGCCCTGATCGCGGGTGATGTCCGGGATCTGGTCGAAATAGGCCGCGCCGATCAGATATTGCGCATAGGCCGCGTCCGGGCTGCCGGGATGCAGCGACACGTAACGCTTCGCGGAGTTGATGCACTCGTCATAGTCGCGCGCTTCGTACTGCGCATAAGCAAGCATGATCAGCGACTTGCGCGCCCATTCGGAATACGGGTGCTGGCGGTCGACTTCCTCGAATTTCTTGACCGCCTCCTTGGGTTCCCGCTTCTGGTTCAGCAGGTAGAGCCCTTCGTTATAGAGCTTGTCGGCCGGCTGATCGGGCAGGACGTCGTCCTTCTTGCCGAACCAGTCGCTGAACGTGCTGCAGGCCGGCACGGTGACGGAGATCATCGCCAGCATCAACAGACGCACAGCGATGGCGCGGCCGCGCTTATGCCCGAAAGCCCGTGTCAGCATCACCTTGTCCGATCCCCTCGCCCGGCCAATCGGCGGCGGGCCATCCAGCCAGAGACGTATCGAAAATCTGCCGTCAGGCCAAGCATGACAGTCTGGCGCAACAGAGAACCGCGATTAAGCGGGAGATTCAGCCCGGAATGTGGCGGAGGGTTAACGCTGTCCCGTTACGAGACGCTGGGACCGTAAGCCGGAACCGCGAGACCGGCCGGCAGGCCGCTGGCGGGCACGCCGAGCGGCTCGACCATGGCCCCGACAACCGACCGCGGCCGGCGGGCCGGCGCCGGATCGACCAGCCGCCAGGCGGTCGGATCGGCCATCAGCGCCGAGAGGACGGCGTGGTTGAGCCCGTGGCCACCGCGCACCGAGCGATAGACGCCGAGCAGCGGCGCGCCAGCGAGGGCGAGATCGCCAACCGCATCGAGCACCTTGTGACGCACGAATTCGTCGGCGAAGCGCACGCCCTCCGGGTTCATCACCCGGTTGTCGCTGATCACCAGCGTGTTGTCGAACGAGGCACCGAGCGCGTAACCGGCGCTCCACAGCCGCGCCACGTCGCGCATGAAGCCGAACGTGCGCGCGCGCGAAATCTCGCGGCGGAAGCTGTCGGCGGTGACGTCGAGCGCGTAGCTCTGCCGGCCGATCAGCGGCTCGGAGAAATCGATCTCGGCTTCGACGCGGAAGCCGCGCGCATAAGGCGCGAGTTCGCCGCTCGCGCCGTCCTTGCGAGCGACGCGGATGGTCTTGAGCACTTCGATATATTTGCGCGGCGCTTCCAGCGTGCGGATGCCGGCACGATCGACCGCCGCGATGAAATCGGCGGCGCTGCCGTCCATGATCGGCGCTTCCGGTCCGTCGATCTCGACCACCACATTATCGATGCCGAGGCCGCGCAGCGCGGACAGCACATGCTCCGCGGTCGAGCACAGCGGCCCCTTGGCGTCGCCGAGCACGGTGGCGAAATCGGTCGCGGTGACCGCGCGCACATCGGCAAGAATTTCGCGATCCGGTTCACCGGCGCGGCCAAGGCGCGAAAACACGATGCCATGATGCGCGGGAGCGGGATGCAGCGTCAGCGTCGCGGGCAAACCGGAGTGAACGCCGATGCCGGACACCGAGACCGGCGCCAGCAGCGTGGTTTGCAGAGTGGTCGCCGTGGTCGATTTGGCGCCCGGTTTCGCAACAGTCATCAACGCGATCCGTCTCTATCCGGCTGGTCGATCCAGCCGCGCCCCCCGACGGGCGATCAAGCTTGCGGTCTGAAAGCCATAGGTCTCAAAAGACTTGCGCCTCAAAGACTTGAGCCGCCCCCGCAGCACAGGGAATAAGTCAGCCCCCGTCCCTCGCCAACTGACGTTGTGTTACGGACTGTTACGCGATTTCGCCGCATTTGATCCGGAAAGACGCCATTAATCTTGAGGGTTAACCCTCCGGCGCCCGCGAATACGGAAAAATCTTTAAAAAACAACACCATAAAAGAAAAACCCCGGCCGAAGCCGGGGTTTTTGTCGCTTAGTTGGCCTGCCGTCGCAGGAAGGCCGGGATATCGAGCTGGTCGTCCTCGGCGCTGTTGTGCACAGGAGCCGGCCGGCCATGGGGGTCGAGCCCCTGCGGCGCGCTGCGGCGGGCATATTCCGACACCGGCGGATCGGCCGGGCGGGCCTGGCGCGGCGGGAACGTGACCGGACGCGGCGCCACCGGCACCGGCGGCTCGATAGCCGGCTCTTCGCGGCGGCCGAGGCCGACCGCGGCGAGACGCTGCATCAGGCCCATCCGCTGGCGGGCGGGATGCTGGTCCGATTCGGCTTCGCCACGGGCAGCCTTGATCTGCGCCTGGGCCGGGAGCGGCAGTTCATCAACGCGGGGCATGCGCGGCTTGCGCAGCCCGGTCTGCTCCGCCTGCGGCGGGATGAAGGATTCCGGCGGCGGCTCCTCGCTGATCGCGACCGGCTCCACCGGAGCCGGTTCGAACATCGTCGGCTTGAGCGGGATCGGACGGATCGAGACATCCTCGACCGCAGCCGCCGGCATCAGCGCGGCAGCGACCGCCGCATGCGCGGCATCGCTGGCGGCGACGGACGGCACCGGCTGTTCCATCTTCGGCTGCGCATTGCGCGCGGCCAGCATCGCCGAGCGCGTTTCCTGCTCGATGCGATCGGCCAGACGCTGACTCTCGACGCGACGCGCGGCGTTGAGCTCGGCCAGACGATTATGCTCGGGCCGGGCTTCAACGCGCGGCGTTTCGACCGGGCGGCTCTGCGCGGCGATCTGCGCGCTGTCGATGCCGGTGGCAACGACCGACACGCGGATGACGCCTTCCAGCGTTTCGTCGAAGGTCGCGCCGACGATGATGTTGGCGTCCTGATCGACTTCCTCGCGGATGCGGGTGGCGGCCTCGTCGACCTCGTACAAAGTGAGGTCCTTGCCGCCGGTGATCGAGACCAGCAGGCCCTTGGCGCCCTTCATCGACGAATCGTCGATCAGCGGATTGGCGATCGCCGCTTCCGCCGCGGTCGCCGCGCGC